>CAZFAA010000014.1:0-28523 GCA_964516605.1 uncultured Coxiella sp.
ATTCGCGCTATCTACCAAGCCTTATTTGAAAAACTAGGTGATGAACACCGCGTGCAACATCTGATGATGGACGTGATGGCTGGTATTATCTGGGATGCGCAGCAGCAGCACTGTTTGCCCGATGAAGTAAAGTATGTTGAGCAGTTGAAAAAATTAATTTAGCGCTGTATGAAATTTCACTCTACCCATTCGACTTCAAGATAGGAATAGCATGAAGTGGTATAAAAGCAGGATGTTGCATGGCGGAAAGATCATCATGTGGCGTGCTACGATGAACTGCCCGTTTTTTGTTTGTATTCACATAAATCCTGAATCAAACAATCGCAGCATTTTGGATGACGGGCCGTGCACGTATACCGTCCGTGCAGGATAAGCCAATGGTGTGCATTAAGTCGGTAGGGTTTAGGAATGTATTTGACGAGCTTTTTCTCGACTTCAAGTGGTGTTTTTCCAGGCGCTATTTTAGTACGGTTGGCTACACGAAATAAATGCGTGTCAACTGCAATCGTTTCTTCGCCAAAGGCTGTATTGAGAATCACATTCGCTGTTTTGCGTCCTACGCCGGGTAATGCTTGCAGTGCTTCACGGTTGCGCGGTACTTGCGAGTGATGCTGATCGATTAAAATTTTGCAGGTTTGGATAATATTTTTGGCTTTGCTATTATACAGACCGATTGTTTTGATGTAGGACTTGAGGGCTGCTTCACCTAACTTGTAAATTGCTTCAGGTGTGTTGGCTTTGGCAAATAAAGAAATTGTTGCTTTATTCACGCTAATGTCTGTTGCTTGCGCGGACAGAATAACGCTGATTAAAAGCTCAAAAACAGAGTGGTATACTAATTCTGTAGTGGGTTTTGGGTTAGCTTCTTCAAAGCGTTTAAATATTTCAGCTCTTTTTTCGTTATTCATAGTGTATGTTATTTTTTAGAACGTTCAATTATTTCGTTTATATATTGTTGGCGTGCTGCAACAGGATCCGCAGCGTCTTTTAAGATTATTTTATCGTATTCTTCTTGCAACTTTTTTTTATCCTCCAGGGTGCGTTGGTTGTGCGCATCAAAACGCTTCAGCCATTGTGTATTCAATTCAATTTTTTGTTCAGATGAGCGTTGTGCTAGAGGGCGCATATCAATGCAATCGACAGGGCACGCTGGCACGCAAGCGCCACAACCGGTACACACATCGGTGATGACAGTATGCATGAGTTTAGCCGCACCCATGATTGCATCGGTTGGGCAATCTGGAATGCATTTGGTGCAGCCAATGCATTCGTCCTCACGAATATACGCCACGGTAGGTGGCGCATTGATATCCCACGGTGGTTGCGTGCTCATGTTAAGCGCTCGATTTGTTCGACCGTGATGCGTTGCAACAATGGATGAAAAGGATTGATCGCTGTGCCAAGTAAGGGTGTGTTGCGATCGGACCACATCATCGGATCGATATTGAAAAATGTTTCGACTGAGGCGGCAATGATCGGTAAAATCGGTTTTAAATAGATAGACAGCACGTAAAATAAATTTAAACCCTGCGTGCAAATCCGTTGTACGTCATCTTGTAATGATTCCTCTTTGGCCATAGACCACGGTTTATGCTGATCAATATAGTGATTGGCTTTATCGGTCAATGCCATGATGCGTCTTGTGGCGCGCGCAAAATTTAAGTGCTCGTAGTCATCAGCAATGGCATCACCTTCGTTTACAAATTCAGCATACAAAGCCTCATCTGCGAGGGTTGATGCTAAGGTGCCATTAAATTTTTTGCTGATAAAGCCTGCTGTACGGCTAGCTAAATTGACATATTTACCCACCAAATCAGAATTCACGCGCTGCATGAAATCCGTTAAATTCAGGTCAATGTCTTCAATTTTCGCAGTGAGTTTGGCGGCAAAATAATAACGCAAGCATTCTGGATTTAAGTGCTCGGCATACTGTTTAGCCGTAATAAAGGTGCCGCGCGATTTTGACATTTTCTCGCCATTAATGGTTAAGTAGCCGTGCACAAAAATATTGGTAGGTAAGCGAAATCCAGCGCCCTCTAACATAGCTGGCCAAAACAGCGCATGAAAATACATGATGTCTTTGCCGATAAAGTGATACAGATCAGCTTCGCTGTCTTTCGCCCAATACGCATCAAATGCTGCGGGATCGCCTTGCATTAAATTTTGAAAACTGGCCATGTAACCAACCGGCGCATCGAGCCACACGTAAAAATATTTATCGTCTGTTCCGGGAATTTTAAAGCCAAAATAAGGCGCATCGCGGGAAATATCCCATGGGCGTAATCCATCTTTAAACCATTCGTTGAGTTTATTGACTACATGTGGTTGTAACTTAGTAGAGGGTCCAAACCATGCTCTGAGCATACCAGTGAACTTTTCGAGGTGGAAAAAATAATGCTCCGATTCTTTTTGCACGGGTGTCGCACCGCTGATTGCTGAGCGCGGATCGATTAAATCCATCGGGCCATACGTTGCGCCACACACTTCGCAGTTATCACCATACTGATTTTCAGCGTTGCATTTCGGGCAAGTGCCTTTGATAAAACGATCCGCTAGAAAAATCTGTTTCTCAGGATCAAAACTTTGTGTGATAGTTTCCGTGCTGATATAGTCACGCTCTTTAAGGCGATTGTAAATCAGGCTCGAGAGTTCTTGGTTTTCAGGCGAATGGGTTGTGTAAAAGTTATCGAATTCAATCGAGAATTGAGCATAATCCTGCATGTGATCACGACGCACGTATTCGACCAGCGCTTCGGGCGTGGTGCCTTGTTTTTCAGCTTCGAGCATGATTGCTGTACCATGCGCATCGCTACCGCATATAAAGATACATTCATTCTCCATCATTTTCTGAAAACGTGACCAGATATCCGCTTGAATTGCTTCTACTAAATGACCAAGATGAATAACACCGTTTGCATACGGTAGGGCTATGGTCATAAGAATGCGGCGTTTTTTTGTGGTGTTCATTGTAGTGTTCCTTGATTAAAGAGTGTTGATTGCTATAACCAACCGACAGGGAGTTGAAATATTTTCGGGGTGAGCCATTCTGCTTCGTCAGCTTGATTAATTAATAATGCAAATTCACAGTTATGATGCTCGGCAAATTGTGATAATGTTTTTAATTTGCGAAATTCTACTTTACTGCCATATTTAATTTCGATTGGTATGAGTCCAAAAGGACCGTAAATAATGAAATCAACTTCAGCGCCATTGCGAGTTCTATAGTAGTAAGGGTTCCAATTGACGACATGTGTCGCTTGCAATCCTTTCATCAGTTCTTCAATTACAAATCCTTCAAAAGAGTGTCCCACGATAGGATCTGCATATAATGAGTCTAAGGAGGGTATTTTTAATAAATAATGTAACAGCCCAGTATCTTGCATATGTCCTTTAGGCATTTTCACAATCGATTTTGTAATGTTATTTTCATAACTTAATAGTTGTCGCCACAAAAAGGTGCCTTCAGCAATGGTCAGGTATTCACGAATGCTTTTTTCGCTGACTTCCAGTGAGCGCGCGAGTTCAGATTTATTAATAATAGTACCGGAAATTTTACTCAAAATTTTTATAAAATTCTGATAGGCAATTTTATTGAGTCGTGGAAAGAGCTTAGCAATATCTCGGTTGATATAAGTATTGGAATAATTTTCCATCCACTGTGAATAAAATAAATCAGAATTTCCCAATAAAGGTTCTGGATACCCACCTTTAAGCCATGCGTGATGAACCTGTTGTTGTGTTATGGGGGGAGCTCCCATGGGTAAATCATTTTTAGAAAATTCATTGTTGAATATTTTATAAAATGGGCTGAGGGGCTGCTGTGAAATTTCATTCGCCTTGAGAGTGCCAAGTTCTACTACTGCGATGCGACCAGCTAATGTCTCCGAAATGTGTTTCACTAAATCAGGGCTGCTGGAACCTGTAAGAATAAATCGTCCTTTGCACGATCTATCCGCATCAATAACACCCCGCAAAATATTAAATAAAATAGGTAGGTTTTGCGCCTCATCGATGATGAGTCCATTTGGATAGCGTTTGAAAAAAAACTCGGGCTCATTGACGATTACGTCATAGTCTGAGGGTTTCTCAAGATCAACATAATGCCAGTCTGGTCGTAATTGCTTTGCTAAAGTGGTTTTACCAACCTGGCGGGCACCAAGAATGGTAACTGCTGGAAAGTTAAGCAGTAATTGCTCAATTTTAGAGGTAATATTGCGTTTTAAACCATACATAATCGTACCCTGTGCCCGTGTTTTACTGGTATATCAAGTTTTTTACAAGAGATCAAGTTTCATTCTCATTTACTTAAGGATAGGGTATATTGCGTGACTATGTTTGAAGAGCGCACGATACGTAAAAAATTAGCTCGTTGTACGATTCCTTATTTGAATCAGGATATCATTACGGCTGAGGCTATCTCGAACCTGCAAGTAAATGGTCGTAACGTACGGCTTGAGTTGGTACTGCACTTTCCGATGCTGCCTTTCGCACAGGCCGCTTTCATTGAGGTCATTCAGGCCGCGTTAAGTGATTTTCAGGTGGAGGTCACACTCAAAACACGCATACGGATTCAACTCTGTCAGCCGAATATTCAATTATTATCTGGCGTTAAAAATATCATTGCGATTTCATCGGGTAAAGGTGGTGTTGGTAAATCCACGACTGCAGTGAATGTGGCGTTGGCCTTGCAGCAGGCGGGTGCGCGCGTGGGTTTGTTGGATGCGGATATTTACGGCCCCAATCAGCCACATATGCTCGGTATTCAGTGTGAGCCTGAGGTGATTGATGAAAAAATAATGGTGCCTATAGAACGTTTTGGTCTGCAAACCATTTCATTTGGTAATTTAATCAGTGCGGATACCCCTGCTGTATGGCGTGGCCCGATGGTGACAAAAGCGTTGCAACAACTTGTTTATCAAACGCGCTGGACTCAATTAGATTACTTGATTATCGATATGCCACCGGGTACGGGCGATATTCAATTAACGCTCGCCAAGCAAGTGCCTGTGAGTGGTGCTGTGGTGGTCACGACGCCGCAGGATATTGCGTTGATCGATGCACGCAAGGGCCTGGAAATGTTTCGTAAGGCGGGCGTGAATTTGATTGGTATTATCGAGAATATGAGCGGTTTTCAATGCCCCCATTGTGGGGAAAATACGCCACTCTTTGGTGAGGTGGGCGGCGAATCGTTGTCAGCTGCAACGGCTGTGCCATTACTAGGCAAGGTACCGTTGGTACTGGATATTCGACAAGATGTCGATCAAGGTGTACCGACTGTGGTGGCGCGGCCCGAGAGTGAGCTTGCAAAATGCTATCAACATATTGCTATGGCCGTTGCGGCAACGTTATCATTGAAACCCGTTGTGCAAGAACTAGGACGAAAAGGAGTGATCACACATGTCGATTAAAGCAGATCGTTGGATTCGCCGTATGGCTTGCGAAAAAGCAATGATTGAGCCTTTTTGTGCGCAGCAAGTGCGTTTTTCAGAAGGGCAGAAAATTATTTCCTATGGTACATCGAGTTATGGATATGACGTACGTTGCGCTGATGAATTTAAAGTATTTACGAATATCAATTCATCGATTGTTGATCCTAAACAATTTGACCCCAAAAGCTTTATCGATATAAAAGCTGATGTGTGTATTATCCCACCCAATTCGTTTGCGCTCGCACGCACGATTGAATACTTTAAAATCCCACGTAATATTTTGACGATTTGCCTTGGTAAATCAACCTATGCACGCTGCGGTATTATCGTCAATGTCACACCGCTTGAACCGGAGTGGGAGGGGCATGTGACGCTTGAATTTTCAAATACCACTAATTTACCTGCAAAAATTTATGCTGGTGAAGGAGTGGCGCAAATGTTGTTTTTAGAATCCGACGAAGTATGTGAAACCTCATATGCCGATCGCAACGGTAAGTATCAAGGACAGCGTGGCGTGACGTTGCCGATAGCGTGATGCGTTCAGCAGCAGTTGACAGGCTTTTTAAGCCGACACTATAATGACCCTCACTTTGCGCCGATTTGACGATCAGATTGCGGGCGCTTGTGTCCGGATGCTTCATTACCTTGTGAGCTATTCGGACCAAAAATACAGCTAAAGCGGGATAGCAATGATTCAACTCCACAATATTAGCAAAACATTTCATACGCACTCCGGCGTTATTCATGCGCTACGCGATATTCAGCTTAATGTAGCCTCTGGTGAGATCTGTGGTGTTATTGGTCGCAGTGGCGCTGGTAAGTCCACGCTCATTCGGTGTGTGAATCTACTTGAACGACCGACAGCAGGTTCGGTGACGGTTGATGGTCAGAATTTATTAACGTTAAATCATAAACAGTTGCGGGGTGCGCGCCATCAAATTGGCATGGTATTTCAGCATTTTAATTTACTCACCTCGCGCAGTGTGTACCGCAATATTGCATTTCAATTGGAATTACTGGGTAAAACCAAGCGCGAAATTCAAGTAGTGGTTGAGCCGTTGTTGGAGTTGGTGGGCTTATCTGCACAGCGCGATCGCTATCCCAATCAATTAAGTGGTGGGCAAAAACAACGTGTTGCCATTGCGCGTGCCTTAGCGACACAGCCCAAAGTGCTACTGTGTGATGAAATGACATCTGCTTTGGATCCTGAAACAACACGTTCGATTTTGGATTTAGTTAAAAAGATTAATCGTGAATTTAAGCTCACGATTTTATTGATTACGCATGAAATGCCTGTTGTGAAAGCGATATCGGATCAGGTGGCGGTGATTGATGGTGGTCAGATTGTTGAAAACAGTTCTGTGATGCAGTTGTTTCAGAATCCACAAAGTGAGGTGGCCAAGCAATTTGTGCAGAGTGATTTGCATGAGCACATTCCAGAAGAATTGCGCCAACAACTGCAGGCAAATCCTTTTGAGGGCGGTAAAATGTTGGTGCAAATCGCCTTTCTGGGTAAAATGGCAACGCAGCATGTGATTGAAGATCTGGTTCGCAGCAGTCCTGTGCACATCAGCATTATACAGGCTAATTTGGAATTTTTACGCAATGAAACCATTGGTGTGATGACCGTTGCGTTAGAGGGGCGGCACAGTGATTACGATCAAGCGCTGGCTTATTTAAAGAATGTAGGTGTTGGTGTTGAGGTGCTGGGTTATGTCGCCTGAAATGTGGATGGAATTGGCTTTTGCAACCGGGCAGACGCTGGCGATGGTTTTGTTAGCGGGGCTGTTTGCTGTGGCACTGGGCTTGCCGCTGGGTGTGTTGCTGGTTATTACGCGTGATCGCTTTTTTTTACAGCGGATTATATTGCATCGCAGTATTGCGTTTGTCGTGAATTGTGTGCGTTCAGTGCCCTTTATTATTTTGTTGGTTGCCATCACGCCGGTGACGCGTTTTATTGTTGGTACATCTATTGGTACGGCAGCTGCGATGGTGCCATTGGCTTTATCAGCTATTCCTTTTTATGCGCGTATTGTTGAGTCGAGTTTAAAAGAAGTTCCAGATGGTTTAAAAGAAGCAGCGGTGGCGATGGGTGCTTCATCTTGGCAAATTATTTATAAAGTATTATTACCCGAATCGTATGCGTCCTTAATTCGTGGCGCGACACTGACTGTGATCACCTTGATTGGTTACTCAGCGATGGCTGGTGCAATTGGTGGCGGTGGGCTCGGTGATTTAGCGATTCGTTATGGTTACCAGCGCTTTGAGGTGAGTGTCATGATTTGGACTGTCGTTGTGTTGATTGTGATGGTACAGTTAGCCCAGTGGGCGGGCGATAGTTTGGCCCGCAAATCGGAGAAAAAATATGCTTAAAAAAATGGTATATGTGTTGAAAAAAATAGTAGGATTGGTCGTGCTCACAGTGTTGGCGAGTGCTTTGGTGGCCTGTTCATCACAAAAAGACAATCCCAATATCATCACCGTGGGTACGATTGCAGGGCCTGAAACACAATTGATGGAAGTAGCCAAGCGCGTTGCCAAAGAGCGCTATGGCTTGGATGTGCAGATTATTCCGTTCTCAGATTACAATGCGCCGAATGCAGCACTTGTTAGTGGCAGTTTAGATGCCAATGCATTTCAGCATCAACCGTTTCTCGATGCGCAGATCAAGCAGCGTGGTTATGATCTGGTAGCCATTGGTAAGACGTTTATTTATCCTATGGGGATTTATTCGAAAACAATCAAATCATTCGCAGCCTTACCCGATGGCGCTAAAGTGGCCTTGCCGAATGATCCAACCAATGAAGCACGCAGTTTATTACTGTTGCAAAAAGCAGGATTGATCACATTAAAAGCCGATGCTGGTGTGAATGCAACGCCAATTGATATCACGAGCAATCCTAAGAAGCTGCAATTTATTGAGTTGGATGCGGCTGAAATGCCACGTGCATTAGATGATGTCGCACTGGCTGCTATTAATACCAATTATGCTGTTCCAGCGCACTTATCACCCATGAAAGATGCGTTGATTTATGAAAAGGCTGATTCTCCATTTGTGAATATCATTGTGGTGACACGTGTGAATCGTAATAAAAAACAATTGGTTCAGCTGGTCAAAGCGTTCCAATCACAACCTGTTAAAGAGCAAGCGCAAAAGTTATTTGGTGATGCTGCGATTGCGGGCTGGTGAGAGTCAGTGCGCTATTGCAATACAAATTATATATGATAAAATTTATCTCAAAATTTAAGTGTACACTTTGAGAGAGGCTGGGTATGGGTGATGACAACGAGAGTTCGCTTACAGAAGATCGCAAACAACAAGAACGCATACAAAGACGCATACAAAGACGCATACAAGAAGGCTATTATACACAAAGTAGATTTTTGCAATGGTGGCGTAGCTCTGACCTGGAGGAAGATGCGCTATGGTTCTTGAGATTTTGTTTTCAAGATGGAGTTGGGTCGACGAATTGGTTGGACAATCAAAAGGATGATCGATACAAACTTTTTTTAGCCTACTTTAATTATTTCTTGAGAAATCAGCAGCGAAATAATACTTTAACAGATCAGGTTAGAATCTTTAAAGCATGCGCTGATATTATGTCATCACGTATCATGTCATATGATAATAGTGTGCTTTTGTTACTGCCAGCTATGCTTGATGCTATAAAAAAATATTCCATAATTGAGGATGATTGGCGCTATATTTTCGATGATACGTCTCAGAAAAGCTTTTTGGATTCTTGCTGCCAGCATCAAAAGGCGATCAATGTTACAGACCTCATTTTTTTGATGGAGCAAGGTGTTATTAGACGGGAAGTGTTTTCTGCATTTGCACCGGTTCATGAAGCTATTTTTTCAGAAGTTATTGCTAAGAATAAGGAACAATTACCTGGGTTGATGAAACAGATTTTATCACTCGAAACAAATTTTTGGCTACGTCAGCTTATTTTGTCGAGTATTGGTGGTGAAGGGCGGTTTTTCCAATTGATTGTTAACGAATTGCGGGAGGGGGAAGATTTTTTACAGGATCTCACAGACGTAGTTAAGAGTATATTTAGACAGAATCAGCATACTGTACAAAGTTTTAGTTTTCTGTTTAGTTACGAGGAAAAACAGTTTTTTCTATACCAATTGCGTATAGCACAAGCACAAGCACAAGGCTACCAGACATTCCTAAGTAACCTCCTTCATAATCAACAGTCTTGGGAATATCGGTGTTTTAGCTTCGGTATCGATGCCGAGGATTCCTTTGGCTTAGATAAGAAAATCTTAAATAAGAAAATCTTAAATTGGATGGCGCAGTATGCTGACACAGTTGCATTTAATGAGTTTATTGATTCTTCATTACAGGGCATGAATACATTTAGTCCTGATTCAAATTTAAAAAAGTATTTAAAAGCGATTGTTGAAGTAACCTTACGTTACCAATCACCCAGAGCGCTTGCTCACCTTTTTGAGAAACACTACATCTCCAAAGACATGCTACCGATGCTAGCTGGACAGCATGCCAATATGTATTATTACCAACAAGGACGATCTCAAGGTCATGAGCAGTCCGATCAATTCAATCAGTTTTTAGTACCATTTAGAAAACGATATGATAGTGTATTGCAGGCAGCAACTCAGGGTCAGTCGTCTATAAAGCATTCGGTCGTTGTCTTTAAATCATCTCTTATAGCGCGTGTCCTTTTGCATACAGCCGTAGTCATTTTGGTTCAAATTCCTTTATTCATCTTGATTTCGGCTTTAGCTGTAATTGTTCTTGCAATCTTTGGAGGGCCAGCAAGAGAACTAGATTTCACATGGGGTCGAGAAGAAGATCGAGTGGAGTGGGGTCCATACTCTGCAGACGATATACGGAATGAAGGAAAAAAACAAAAGTTCATATCTTTCGCTAAAGAAAGAAAAATGTTCAAATATTTCGTTGCACAAGAGCGCAAACACATTAGTAATTGCTTCGCACTTCATAGAAGTATTAATAATCGTACCTGTGGTGTAAAACTTCCAGTATCGTTAAAATCAGGAGGCGGGTCGCAGAGCTTGCCATTGCGTTTTTTTGGCAATAAGGGACAAATAGGTGAAGAATACAAAAAAATGCGTAAAAAACTTCAACCTTGTAATGATGTCAGCCACATAGATTCTGAGGAAACACAAATGAGTCTTCAATCTGCAATGGTTGATGCTCGATTGTTTGTCTCAGAAAAGCAGGCTAGTAAGCAGAAGAAATTCAATGAGGCGGTTCAGAACTTAAGCACAATCATTCAAATTTCTTCTTCTGTAGATGCAGCGAGTGTCGGCGCGCGTGAATCATTTATCACTCAGGCAAAAGAGAAAATCAAAGAACTAACAGGGACTGATGAAAAACAAGCACAAGCACAAGCACAAGAGTGGCTCAGTAGAGCGCAGAAGCAGCATGCTAAATTGTGTGATCTTGAAGAAATTAATCAAATTCCTGAAAGCAGCCGAGTTTTGCCTGCTTCTTAATGAGATATTCGGGTTAGCCTGACGTATTACGGCAACCCCAATTGTTTACCGGTGACCGTTTACCAATTCCTCAGTAACTATCACGCTCATCTGATGTGTCTTCATCGTCATCAACGTGATCGTGCCCTGTGATGGGTACACGTTCACGGCTTTCATTTACGCGTTCACGTAAGTCTTTGCCGGGTTTGAAGTGAGGGGTGTATTTTGATTCGGTATAGACGCGAGCGCCTGTTTTAGGATTGTGTGCTTTGCGTGGTGGGCGGTAGTGTAAACAAAAACTACCGAAACCGCGTATTTCAATGCGCTCTCCACTACCAAGGGATTCGCTCATGCATTCCAATATATGATTGACACTGAGTTCGATGTCTTTCAAAGACAGTGAATCCTGTTTATTGGCAATCTTAATGATGAGTTCTGATTTAACCATGAAATCACTCCATTACTTCAAAGGGTCCGTGAGAGAGGTTGTACAATGTATAAACTGCATTATAGCGTGGAAATAGTGGGAGCGAAATAGAATTGTGGGAAATTTTTCTATAAATTCAGCATTATGCCGCTTTTTGCTAAGGGGCTGCCATCAAACATCACTCGATCTTGTGCTAGGCTGATTCGGCCCTCAAGAATGAGTGCAATAGTGTAAGGGTAAAGTTTGTGTTCAAGAGAATGAATGCGTGTTGCCAGCCGCGTCTCTTCTTCTTCTTGACCCACCATTAGTTGTGCTTGAGTAATAATTGGACCACCATCGAGCTCATTATTAACATAATGAATCGTCACGCCGTGTTGTGTATCGCCATTTTCCAAAACACGTTTGTGCGTGTGCAGCCCTTTGTATTTAGGTAGCAGGGATGGGTGGATGTTAATGAGCTTGCCGTAAAAATGACGCACGAATGGATCGCTCAATATGCGCATGAATCCGGCCATGACGACAAGCTTAGGGTTGTATTTCTCAATTTGAGTTTGCAGTGCGTTATCAAACAGTTCTCTTGAGGCAAATTTTTGATGCTCGAGCACATGTGTTGGTATGTTGGCGCTTGCTGCGCGCGTCAGGCCAAAGGCATCAGCTTGATTACTGATGACTGCACTGATTGGGATCTGAGCATCGATCATAGCTTGTAAGTTGCTGCCATTTCCTGAGATCAGTACAACCGTGCTCATTTCCGAGTGATCTCACCAATGATCAGTGGTTCCTCGCCGTTACTGCGTAGTGTATCCATCGCCAGCTGTGCTGTGTCAGTGCTGACGACTACCACCATGCCGATACCCACGTTAAAACTCTTAATCATTTCCTCAAAGGTGATGTGGCCTGTTTCTTGTAGCCATTTAAAAATAGTGGGCCATTCCCAGCTGTCATAATTCAATTGCGCTTGAGTATTTTCAGGTAGTACGCGTGGAATATTTTCAGTCAGTCCGCCACCTGTGATGTGTGCCAGAGCATGTACATCCACTTGTTTTAATAGTGAGAGGATGGATTTTACATAAATGCGCGTGGGGGCGAGCAGCCATTCACGCAAGGGCTTACCCTCTAGTTCCATGTGAGTGTCGATTTGCTGTTGTGCGATGATGTGGCGAATGAATGAATACCCATTTGAGTGTGGGCCGCTGGAACGCAGGCCAATGACGACATCGCCTACTTGCACTTTACTGCCATCGATAATTTTTGATTTTTCAACCGCACCCACGCAAAATCCAGCCAGATCGTAGTCTTCGCCGGCATACATGCCCGGCATTTCTGCTGTTTCACCACCAATTAAGGCACAGCCTGCCAGCTCGCAACCTTGGCCAATACCCGTAATGACTGCGTAAGCTTGCTCGCTATTGAGTTGGCCCGTTGCGTAATAATCAAGAAAAAATAATGGTTCAGCGCCACAGCAGATAATATCGTTAGCACACATTGCAACTAAATCGATACCGATGGTGTGATGCTGATTAAATTCGATGGCTAGCTTAAGTTTGGTGCCCACGCCATCGGTGCCGGAGACAATGACCGGCTCATTAAAATAATTTGGAATTTCAAACTGTGCGCCGAAGCCACCAATGCCCGCTATAATTCCTGGGCGGTGCGTACGTTTTGCAATACGCTTGATATCCTCAACCAGGGCATCAGCACGTGCGGTATCCACTCCAGCATCCTTATACGTAGTATGTTGACTCATGATTTACCTGCATTATGAAAAAGGCGAGCATTATACCATTTGCGATTAGAAGATGCGAAATTAAGAGATACGAGTGGGGTTTAATGCTGCATCTTATGTACATTTGATGCCTGGTATATTAAGTCGCTATGTCAGCTCATGATTCTTAATATTTCTTTAATTTTTATGGGGTAAGTTTTGAGTGTGATAATTTTATAAGGATTTACCCAATGCCAGTTCACTTCGTCCAAAATACCGGGTTAATAACCAATGGTAATCAAGATGTACCTAATTTATTCGATGAATTTCTCAAAAAGCTTAATGCCGCATGGAATGCCTCTGGAGGCCCTCGAGAGGAGGAGGCGTTTTTTTTATTAATTGAGCTATTTGATTTTGACGCATTCTCAGGGGTAGTCAGCTCCTATGAAAATTTGAAGACGATCTTGTCGCATCCTGCTCTATGTAACGATCAAAGCAATTTGTTTCGTGCAAAGCTTGTGCTCGGTTCTTCGGATGAAGCCGGCACTTTGATGGAATTAATTCCGAACATTGATTCTTTTATTCAATTGATTCAAGATTGCCCTCCTGTGTGGGGTGAGTGGTTCCAAAATTACTTGTTTCAGAGGGAGTCCTTTTTTAAGCATTTATTCCGTGATGCTGATGCGGTCATCAAAATGATGCAATTCTTGCCCGCGATTGAAGAGAAGATGATTAACCATTTATGCGCGCATATTGATTTCGAGTTTTTTAAGGAAAAACTCAAAAAATTATTTCAGTTAATCAGACTGTGTCAATCTAAAGACTCTAAAAACGCCTTAATAGACCGTTTTTTTTGCCACATTGAATTCAAAAACCCCCAAGCATTTTGGCCGATAATATCAAAAGAACACGATTTAGCCGATGTTTTCGTTTATTTTTTACGGTCTCGTATCGCTGATCAGTTTATTAGTTTTATTAAGGACGCGCCATTGCCTGAATATCACGGCTTAAGTTCATTTGATTTATTAGCGCAATCGCCATGGAATCAACTGAATCAAAAGCTGATGGGAGCAATCGAAGTTCCGCGTATTTTTTCTGAATTTTTTAAATCCGCAGCGAATCCCGGAGTCGTTTTTAGAAAAATTTCTAACATAGATCCAAATAATAGTACGGTTATTTTAGAGCTGCTTAAAGGTACTGATCAGCACATTTTGCAACACATTTTTCCAGATACCAAAACGTTGATTGATTTTATGGATGTGCTCACTCCAAGTGAGCTTGATACTTTTTTATTGGGTGAGAGGACTGCGGAATTTGCAAGGAAATATGGGGCACCAGCATCAGCAGCAGCCCAAGCAGGCTTATTTCACTCACCCTCACCCTCAGATGGTTTGAGTTTATCAGATGAGCGTTTAATAGGGCCAGGGATCCGAGGCGCACCTGATCTGGATGGCCCTCCTGCAAAGCAGCCGCGACGCTAAATCCCAGTTGCGAAAGGATATGGGTCTAAAAGTGTAAAAGGATTGGAGGATAGTACGATTGCTGCGAGTTTCATACAGGGGATTTTATGGGGTAACCCCGGTGTGATAAGGAAAAGAATCGATTTTGAAGCGATTCTTTTGTATACTGCTGACCTATTCCTGTAACTAGGATTTTTAGTATGCACAAGATGTATCAATACATTGCTTGGGTTCTTCTTTTTATGTGCGCAATGTGTGCTGTGGCGGATACAGTGGATTTGACCGTGGGCAGTGTCGCGGTGACTAACCGTTCGCAGCAGGCTTTGTTTAAAGCAGCGCCTCAAGCGTTGCGACAAGTTTTGATCCAGGTTAGTGGGAATCCTGATATTATGAGTGATCCTACAGTGCGCTCGGTACTCCCACAAGCCGATCAATTAATTCAAACTTTTTCTTACACGACACAGCAAGTGGGTAATCAAGCGCAGTTGATGGTGAACATCCATTTTGACCAGGCGGTGTTAAATAAAGTATTGCGCCAAGCCAATCAAACCGTGTTGCATACCGCTAATCGTCCGATGACGCTGGCCTGGATTAACTTAGATGATCATACCAATAGTCCCAATACTATATTATCCAGTGATGAATCCTCACCTGTGATCAGCGCATTACAACGTGATGCGAGTCGCTTAGGATTGTCTGTGATTTTACCAGCGATGGATCTGCAAGACCAAGCGTATGTGAAGGATAATGCTGAGTTGTCATTTGATACACACAAATTGGCTGCTGCGGCAGAGCGTTATCATGTCAGCTCTATTTTAGCGGGAAATGTGAGTCGTGCTGTAGACGGTTCCTGGCAGGGGGAGTGGCTCTTTGTTTCAGCTCATCAGCCACATCAATGGAATACGGTTGGTGCCACACCGCAACTCGTGCTGACAGCAGCGCTGACGGATATGAATAATATTATTTCAAGCACACTCGCCGTGCATAATGATCCGAAATTACAATCTGCTGTTACGGTACAAGTGACGGGTGTGAATTCACTAGATGATTATGCATTGGTGATGGATGACTTTAAACAATTAAATGTGGTCGCGCATATTGGTGTGGCGCAGTTCAATGGTGCCACGATGTTGTTGCAGTTACGTGTGATTGGCGGTAAAGACGCATTGGTTGCGGCATTGCAACATAATGCCAGTTTTGTAAATACAGTAGCATCTACAACTGCAGCAACAGCTGCTGGCAACAGTGATGTGTCATATCAGTTTCAAGAAAATACCGATGCCAATATGCGAGGGGTGTCATGAGTACACAATTACCTTTAGGGCTTGGCCTGCGTGATGACACCACTTTTGATAATTATTGTGTGGGTGATAATGAGCAGGTGTTGGCAAGTATGCGTCATTTATTACAAGGCACAGGCGAGTCCTATATTTATTTATGGGGTGAGCGTGGTGTGGGGCGCAGTCATTTATTGCAAGCGTGTTGCCATGCACTTGACTCAGCAGAGCGCTCGAGTATTTACATTCCTTTTGCCGAATACGAATATTTAAGCCCGGACATGCTCGATGGGATCGAGTATATGGATTTAGTGTGTTTAGATGGGATTAATGCTGTGTTGGGGCAGCGTCATTTTGAAGAGGCGATTTTTCATTTATACAATCGAATTTTAGTATCGGGGGCGAAGCTTATTATTGCGGCCGATGTGGTGCCCTCTCAGCTGCCGTGCATCATGCCAGATTTGCGTTCACGTTTATCGCAAGGCTTGGTTTTGCAAGTGCATGCTTTGCATGATGAGCAAAAGCTGGAGGTGCTACAATTGCGTGCTAAGTGCCGTGGTTTGGAATTAAGTGATGAAGTGGGCCTATATTTGTTACGTCATTACCCGCGTAATATGGCTTCACTGTTCGAGGCATTAATTAAATTGGATAAAGCATCACTTGTGTTACAACGTAAACTCACTATTCCATTTGTGAAAAGTGTTTTGGATCAATAAGATTTTTAATTTAAGGAGAAATTAAGATGAAAAAATTCGTTCAATTAACAGCTTTAGTGACTGTTGTTGCAGCATTGGTTGTGCCGGCCATGGCGCACACAGTGAAGGCGCATCAAGAAAAACCTATTCTTACAATTAAATATATAGCCCCACATCCAGATGATTGCTTTTTAACTGTTAAGGTTGATCATCCGCTTATGGTGACAGGCGCATGCCCAAAATTTGTTGTAACAGGTGCTTTAAGTGGCATCAGACGCTCTTCGATCTCGATTAATAATAATAGTGCTGCGGGTTATGTGCATATCCTACTGAGGGATTTTGATCATGTTGATGCGAATGTTGGTGGAGATCTTTTATATTCTACAGATAACGTAAAATTCTACGGACACAATCGCCACTTTATACTCAAAGACACGACCTCGACAGTGTATATCAAGACTGTTCCGGGTAAGAGCAATTATTCGAAAACCAAAACACAGCAGTGAGGGTGTAAAGCTCGGAAGTTGAGAGGCGGGGGTGATTCTCGTGTTAAGCAATTTTACGCACGCGCATCACACCCTCAATCGCTTTCAGCTGTGTGATCACTTCAGGTTGTATGTCGCCATCAATATCAATCAGTGTGTAGGCAATGTCGTAACGTGATTGATTAATCATATCGATAATATTGTAGTGCGCCTCAGAGAGTACACGCGATATTTGCGCCACCATGTTGGGGACGTTAGCATTGACGATAGCAATACGTTGCCCTTCTTTTTTAGGAAAGGTCACGTTTGGGAAATTCACTGAATGCTTAATTTGTGCTGATTCGAAATACTGCATAATTTGCTGCACAGCCATGACAGCGCAGTTTTCTTCTGCTTCATAGGTTGATGCGCCTAAATGCGGCAAACAAATAATGTTGGAGTTCTCTAAAAATTCCACCTCAGGGAAATCACATACGTATCGTGCAATGTGCTGTGTAGTGATCGCGTTTAACAGCGCTTGATTATCGATAATACCATCGCGCGCAAAATTTAACAGTATGACACCTTGGCGCATTTTTTTAATGGTTTCGCTGTTGATAAGGTGTTTGGTTGCATCAAGCAGTGGCACATGCAAGGTAATGAAATCGGAATTTTTTAATACGTCATCAATAGTCAGTGCTTGTTTTACCGCAGCACTTAACTCCCACGCATTGTGCACTGTCATGGCTGGGTCATAACCGATTACGTTCATATCCAAGGCCAGTGCCGCATTGGCGACTTTCACACCAACATGACCTAAACCAATAACGCCCAATGTTTTACCGGGTAATTCAGAGCCTACATAATATTTTTTTTGTTGCTCAACCAATGCATGAATATCAGTATGTGGATCCAGATGCTTGACATAATCCCATGCCGCACAAATATTACGGCAGGCAAGCAGCATCCCTGTGATCACCAGCTCTTTAACAGCATTGGCATTGGCGCCAGGTGTGTTGAGCACTGGAATACCCAGTGTCGTTGCTTTTGCTAATGGAATATTATTAGTCCCTGCGCCAGCACGTACAATCAGCTCGACACTGCTTGGAATATCAAAATTGTGTAAATCAAAAGAACGCAGTAATAATGCGTGGGGATTTAGATGGTGATCGCTGATATTAAAGCGCTGTGGGTCAAATTCCTGTAGTCCGGTTTGTGATATGTTATTCAACGTAAGAATGTTAAACACAATCATTTCCTAATTCGGTTAAAGGATGATACTGATTATCGTGTTCTGAGTACTCCAGGATTTCGCCTGTTCTAATGTCGAAAAACCATAAATGAATCATCAGCGTATTATTTTGAATACGCTCTTTAATCCATGGGAAGGTCAGGCAATTTTGATATGAAAATAATAACGCATTTTTAGCTAAGGTATCGCTATCGTTATCGGTTGAGGAGATTTTAATAAGTGAAACCCAATTTGAAATAAAATCATTTTGCGTCAGAGTCGTGTCATCGAGTAATGCACCGATTCCACCACATTGACTGTGTCCTAAAATAATCAGATATTTGATGTTGAGATAACAAATACCGAATTCAAGTGCGGCACTGGTGCCGTGATGGCCTGTATCCGCTTCGTAAGGTGGGATAATGTTGGCGACATTGCGGACAGTAAATAAATCGCCAGGCTCACATTGCAAAATAAATGATGGATCGACTCGCGAATCACAGCATGAAACCAGCATGATGTCAGGACGTTGCCCATGGTGTGCAAGACGTTCCATGATGGATGATTGGCTGGATGCGTATTTCTCACGAAAGATTTCATAGCCTTTAATCAGTTTTTGAAATGAATTTTTCATAAGGCTATCACTATATCATTGACCATTGAAAATGCGAACCGAATCATTACATCATGCATATTATTCTGTGTTACGGTGCATGATGTGCGAGTTTATTTCTACGTCTCCTGCTTCGATTAACTCTAAGCCTTGTGTATAGAGAGCACGTGTTTTGCCCTCGAGCGTTTCAATTTCGCTGTGGGTTAAGCCCAGTGCTAACAGCGGAGCCATGGATTGACAGGTTAAATAAAAATCTGAATGTTGGGCAATCTTGGGCCGGTAAAAGGCGCCACCATAACCAATAAAGCGCGCCACATCGGGTTTAACGATCAGATCATTCATGCCATCGCCGATCCAGATAAGCCGTTCGTGTCGCTCTTTAATTGCATGAGCAATAATGCGCTTGCCATTATTTTCGGTGGGATAAGCGCTTTGATCATAACCTTCGTAGTCACCGGTCATGGAGAATTTCAGGTCGACTGCAAACACGTGTTCTGCAGGTATGCCCAGCATCGTGGCAAATAATCGAACGGCAGGGTTTACACCAGCGGATACAACGTATACAGCTTTATCCAATGCATGCAATGCTTCAATCACAGCGATACTATCTGGGGCGCGTGAGGCAAAATAATTTTGCGCCAGTTCGATCACTTGCCTACGATTCGGTCGCACTAATGTTAAGCGTTCTTGATAAATGGTGGAGCACAATCCCGCTTCACCCATCGCATAAGCGGTTAATTCATGTACGCGTGGTCCAACACCATTTTGTTCGGCTAATACTTCAATGCCTTCAATCAAACTTAATGTGCCATCGCAATCAAAGATGAAGGCGTCAATTGGACTGTTTAGGGAATCAGTGATGTTGTTCATAGTTGCGCAATATGCCATTTTTCATTAAAGATACGAATTTGTATTGCAAAGTGTAGTGTATGTAGCACAGCAAAAGCAATGCCGTAAAGACCGTGTTGTGAGCAAACTGTTGGGGCGGTTGAGTTGTTAGTTTAGTTCAATTTGAACAGTTTAAAGTGCTATCGATGTTTACTGCGAGCAGTCTGGCGAGTATTATGAGTGCAGTTTTTTAAGCCCTCCAGTCCAATTCAAAGGAGATAAAAGAAGTGATTGATCATGTTGTACTACTCTCACGTTGGCAATTTGGTTTAACGGCGTTATATCACTTTCTATTTGTACCGTTAACGCTGGGTTTATCAGTGTTACTTGGCATTATGGAAACGGTGTATGTGATGACAGGGCGGTCAATCTGGAAAGAGATGACACAATTCTGGGGTCTGTTGTTTGGTATTAATTTTGCAATGGGTGTCGCCACAGGTATTACAATGGAATTTCAGTTTGGTACTAACTGGGCCTATTATTCACAATACGTAGGCGATGTGTTTGGTGCGCCATTGGCAATTGAAGGGTTCATGGCTTTTTTTCTAGAGGCGACTTTTATTGGTTTATTTTTCTTTGGTTGGAATAAGCTATCCAAAGTAGGTCATCTGGTGGTTACGTGGTTGGTGGCATTAGGTTCAAGTTTATCAGCATTGTGGATTTTAATTGCGAATGGGTGGATGCAAAATCCAGTCGGTTCACATTTTGATTTTCAAACGATGCGTATGGAAGTTACCAATTTTTACGATATTATCTTTAACCCAGTTGCACAAGCTAAATTTGTGCATACTATTTCTGGTGGGTATGTAACGGGTTCTGTTTTTGTATTGGCGATCAGTTGCTTTTATTTACTGTGTGGTCGAAATGTTGAATTTGCTAAGCGCTCACTGACCGTTGCTGTATCATTTGGGTTGGCTTCAGCATTGTCTGTTGTGGTGTTAGGTGATGAAAGTGGTTATCTGGACAATCGCTATCAACAAATGAAGCTTGCTGCTATAGAGGGTATGTGGCAAACCGAGCCCGCACCTGCTTCGTTTAATTTAGTTGGATTCCCAGATGATGCCGCGCATGTTACGCATTATACGCTTAAAGTACCGTATGTGTTGGGTATTATTGCCACGCGCTCATTGAATACGCCGTTGCTGGGTATTGATGATTTGGTCGCAAAAAATGCGGTCGATATGAAAAAAGGCATGATTGCTTACGGTGCTTTAGAAGCATTGCAAAAAAATCCAAGTGATGGTGCTGCACATGATGTATTGTTGAAATACCAAGCGAATCTTGGTTTGGCTTTGTTATTAAAGCGCTATACGGATGATCCATCTAAAGCAACACCGGCCATGATTGATCGTGCAGCATGGGATACCGTTCCAGGAAATATGGCGTCTTTGTTTTGGTCATTCCGCGTGATGGTGGCCTGTGGATTATTTTTTATAGCGTTGTTTGCAGTCGGTTTTTATTTATCCGCTGTGCGCAAATTGCAGCAGCGTTGGTTTTTATGGATTGGTTTATTCAGTATGCCATTACCTTGGGTTGCTGTGGAATTGGGTTGGTTTGTGGCTGAACACGGCCGTCAACCGTGGGTTGTTGCGAATATTTTGCCGACGTTTCTTGGTGCTTCATCGTTGTCTGTACATGATGTGTGGATTTCATTGATGGGTTTTGTATTGTTGTATTCAGGCCTGGCGATTGTTGAGGTTTACCTTATGCTCAAGTACATTCGTTTAGGGCCTGATGGTTATGCTGCACAAAAGCTCACGACATCAACACAAGGAGCGTTATTATGATTCATTATGATACGTTACGTATTATTTGGTGGGCATTAATGGGTGTGGTGTTGGCGGGCTTTGCTGTCATGGATGGTTTTGATCTGGGTGTGGCCATGTTAATACCCTTAGTGGGAAAGCGTGATATAGAACGTCGCATCATGATGAATACAATTGGACCGGTGTGGGAAGGCAATCAAGTGTGGATTATTTTAGGTGGCGGTGTGTTGTTTGCGGCGTGGCCTTTTTTATATGCTGCTTCTTTTTCAGGATTTTATCTGGCTATTTTATTACTATTAATGACCTTCATTTTAAGGCCTGTTGCCATGAAATACCGCAGTAAAATGCCCTCACAAAAATGGCGTTCTTGTTGGGATTATATATTGGCTCTAGCTGGATTTTTAGCGGCGATGATTTTTGGTATTGCGATCGGCAATGTGCTACAAGGTGTGCCATTTTATTTTGATGCAAGCTTACGTTTATTTTACACCGGTAGCTTTTGGGGTTTATTCAATAGTTTTGCTTTGTTATGTGGGCTGACCAGTGCAGCGATGTTGATGATGCACGGTGCATTTTATTTAGCAACCAAAACAGATGGTATCCTGCGTTTGCGTGCATTACGCATAGCGCAATTGGCGATGCTGATGATGGTGTTCTTGTTTGTTGCTGGAGGTGTGTGGGTTGCGTATGGCATAAAAGGTTATGTATTAACACACATTGATGGCTTAACGGGCCCCTCAAATCCACTGTATAAAACAGTTGCGACGCAAACTGGTGTGTGGATCGCCAATTATATTAATTATCCTTATTTTATGTTGGCACCTTTTTTAGGGTTTTCTGGCGCCATTACTGCATCGTTAGTGACGCATGTCTATCACGGTAAATTGTCTTTTTTCTTGAGTTGTTGCAGTGTAGCTGGTGTTGTGTTGACGGTGGGTGTGAGTATGTTTCCATTTATTATGCCCTCATCGACAGATCCTCGTTCCAGTATTATTGTGTGGGATTCATCGGCCAGCCAATTATCGTTGCAAATTATGTTGATTGTTGCGATTATTTTTTTGCCTATTGTTTTGTCGTACACAACATGGGTATACCGTGTGCTGCGTGGTCGTGTGAGTGAACGATCAATTACGGATAACGATCAGGCGTACTGAATCAAAAAGAAAATAGTGATTTCCAATGTGATGACGGGACATTACTGAAAAGTGAGGCAGGTAATATATGTGGTATTTTACGTGGATTTTAGGCTTAGGTTTGGCGTGTACTTTTGCCGTGCTCAATGCCTTATGGTTTGAGTTGGGTCATGAAAAATCAGAGTGATTTCAGGTCACTTTAATGCATAATATGGTCGTTTTTCTGTGACATCACCAGCTGTTTGTGTGCAGTATGTTTTGCTTAAATTACAGGTAGAAAGTTAACAATGAACAGTGCCGCCATCAAAATTTATCTTCTTGAATTACAGAATCAACTTTGCGGTACTCTGCAAGAGTTGGATGGGGTGGGTTCTTTTCAAGAAGATGTGTGGCAGCGTGACCAAGGTGGTGGCGGGTGCACGCGCGTTTTACGAGATGGGGCGCTGTTTGAGCAGGCGGGTGTTAATTTCTCGCATGTATTTGGTGCGTGTATGCCTGCTGCGGCGACGGCGCATCGTCCGCAATTAGTGGGTGCTTCCTTTGAGGCATTTGGTGTGTCCGTAGTGATTCATCCGCGTAACCCTTTTATTCCAACCACGCATTTGAATGTGCGTTTTTTTGTAGCACATAAAGCTGGACAAGAGAGCGTGTGGTGGTTTGGTGGGGGGTATGATTTAACGCCATATTATGGTTTTGTCGAAGATTGTGTGCATTGGCATCAAACTGCAAAAAACGCATGCGATGCGATTGATGCGAGTTTGTATCCGCGTTTTAAGCGCTGGGCCGATGATTATTTTTTTATAAAACACCGTCAGGAAGCACGTGGTATTGGCGGCATTTTTTTCGATGATTTTAATGAGTATGATTTTGATACGTGTTTTAGTTTAATGAAATCGGTGGGCGATACATTTTTACAAGCGTATGCCCCTATTGTTGTAAGACGTAAAGAGCTGCCTTACACGCCAGTACAGCGCGAATTTCAATTGTATCGACGTGGTCGTTATGTGGAGTTTAATTTGGTGTATGATCGTGGAACGTTATTTGGGCTGCAGTCAGGTGGGCGCACCGAGTCTATTCTCATGTCGTTGCCACCGTTAGTCAGTTGGCGTTACGATTGGCAGCCGACACCAGGTTCGCTGGAAGCGGCCTTGTATCGGGAATATCTGCCGATTAAAGAGTGGGTGTAACATTTTCACAAAAAATATTGCGGCGATTATTGGTAAGGAGAATCGTCTCGCTAGACGTGGATAGCTGAGTAATCATATCGTGAGCTTCAGTCGCAACCAGTGCATCAGGATGAGTGGCAGTCTTTATAATAGCGCTCAGGTTAGCTATAACAGTACTCAATTAAAATAAAGTTAAACGGCGCTAACTCTTATTAGTTTAAACAGATTATTTTTATTTATAATTCAATAAGTTGATTTGCATTTATTATAACTAGTTATAATAACTATTGTAACTAGTTATAATAATAATTATACTTAGGCCATGCTCAATTCTTCTGTAAAAATCCGTCAATACCTATTGGATCATGTCGCGCGCTACCCGCGTAATTTGGCAGCCCATGCTATGCGAAAATTTAACGTGACGCGTACCACTGTGCATCGCCATCTGAATTACCTTATTGCAGAAGGATTAATTATTAAAACGGGTACAACCAAACAAATTTATTATGTTTTAGCAGCTCAGTTGAATTTACAGCTTCAATTTAAATTAGCAGATCATCCGAACGAATTTGATATTTGGCAGACGTATTTTAAAGAACCTATTTCTAAGCTCGGCAAGCCGCGTATTGTGGATGCTGTGGAATACGGCTTAACAGAGATGATCAATAATGCTGTGGATCATTCTCGTGGGTATTCTCTTGCTATTACAGCGTCTTTAATGAATTCTATTTTGACATTAGAAATACGCGATGACGGTCTAGGTGCTTTTTTTACATTATCTCAGGCTTTGCATATTACAGATTATCGAGAAACGATATTGGATTTATCGAAAGGTAAATTAACGCGTGATAGGGTCAACCATTCAGGTCAAGGTGTTTTTTTTACCTCCCGAGTATTTGATCAATTTGAATTAACCGCCAATGGATTTACGTATCTTAAAGATAATCAAGAAGATGATTGGGCTATGATGACAGACTTAGATAAAATTAAAGGCACGCGCGTTAAAATGAGTATTCGATTAGATTCACCGCGTGATTTGATTTCTGTTTTTCAAGCTTATCAGGATCATGAGACATTGGCATTTGATCGAACGGTCCTACGTGTTGAGTTAGCGCAGTATGGTAGTGATCATCAGTCACTGATATCGCGTGCACAAGCTAAGCGTATTGTACGTAATATATCCGGTGAGTTTACACAGCTTATGCTCGATTTTAAACACATTCGCATTGTGGGCCAAGGATTTGTTGATGAGTTATTTCGGGTTTATAAAAATAGCCATCCTGGTGTGAATATTGTATATTGCAATGCAAATAAAGAAGTTGAATTTATGATTAAGCGCAGTACATCTTAAAAAAGGATTCTTAATATGCCATTACTCATCACGATTGCCGATTTAAAAAAAATAATTGAACGTGTCGGTTTGCTTGAGTTTTTTAAATTAACCATAGAAAATTTGCGCGAAGATTATGCGCATTGGTCGGATTTTAGTATGATTCCGCGTGTGGCTACACATTACCCACATGGTGTGATTGAGCTTATGCCGGCATCGACGCAAGAGTTTTATGGATTTAAATACGTTAATGGGCATCCGAATAATCCAGAACAGAATAAGTTAACGGTGACAGCGGTTGGCATGCTCGCGGATGTTGGATCTGGCTACCCATTGTTGATTTCAGAAATGACCTTACTGACTGCGTTTCGCACGGCTGCAACATCTGCATTAGCGTCGCGTTATTTAGCTATCGAAAAAACGCAAAATTTCGGCATCATTGGTACGGGATCACAGGCTGAGTTTCAAGTGTTAGCGCATGTTGTGGAGCTTGGTATTCAAAATGTTTTTTATTATGATATTGACGCGCAGGCGATGCGTAAGTTTGAAAATAATTTGCAACAATACGATTTAAATTTAATAGCCTGCACGAGTGCTCATGAGGTGATCCAGAACAGTCAGATTGTTACCACCGCTACCGCCGCTAAAAAAGCAGCGCAAATTATTAGTGATGCCATGATCCAACAAGGTATTCATATTAATGGTATTGGTGGGGATTGTCCGGGTAAGACGGAATTGGATATCGCGTTGGTAAAACGCTCAAAAATCGTTGTCGAATTTTTAGCGCAATCATTAATTGAGGGCGAAATTCAAAACTTAACGCAAGACGACGTGTATGCTGAGTTGTGGGAATTGGTGTGTGGTCAAAAAGCCGGGCGTGAGTCGTATGAAGAGGTGACTTTGTTTGATTCGGTGGGTGTGGCCATTGAAGATTATTCAATTTTAAAATTAGTGTATCAATTGGCTTTGCAGCATAACTTGGGTCGTAAAATGGATATGTTGCCAGAACTGGTGGATCCTAAAAATTTATTTGGCTTGTTAGGGTCTGTTTAACATTTAGAGATTGTCAGAAAAAATAGGAACAAGTCAATCAATGACGTCACCTTAATGAGGGTTATAGGCCTGGGGTCACTTAGTTTTTTCGAATCATCCATTTCATGGAGTCAAATAAATTGATTGGCTTATTGAGTCGAACAGTAAATGCACCCACACCATGGTATGGTCGAAATTCTTGCCTATAAAAATTCGTGTCGATAAAACATGTGTGCATAGGATGCATTTAGTTATTGACCGCAGCACATCATCTATGACTTAATTATTTACACAATAATGAAGGGTTAAGTGCTCGAGAACGTGCCGGGGGATTCCCCTCTAGCAGGATCGGTGTTTTATTGTATAGCCCTTGGCATAAGGAAGGATTCTATGAAACAGTTATGGAAAAGAATGTTACTCGTTTTTCTTCTGTGTATTCCATTTTTTTTGATAGGGTGTGAGTATTCACAACAAGACGAGGATCAAGCCCAAGGAGCTGCGACTCAAGTGAAGCGTTCAGTGTATAGAGCTGAACGTATTGCCGCTTTTTTAAATGAGAAGGCAGAAGCTGCTAATGCCACACCTGAGCTGAAAAAAGCTGCTGAAGATGTGACTCTTGCTGTAGGTAGAGCTCGAGTCGATGCTGCTCTAGCTATTTCCTATGTTGGCAAAGTTAAAGCTGGGGAATCGTCTTTCCTGGAATCTCACTTGCTTGATGCAATGAACAGAGTGAATGATGTGATTAAGGAAAACGATTTAATTAATGACATTCTTGAATCACTAAAATTAGATGATGACGCTATTGCATCATTAAATTCATTTCTTGACAAGAAGAGTGAAGCAGGTTTGGCGGCGGATCAAGCACGTTTGGTGGCGGATAGGGCTGAGAATATTGCCACTTTTTTAAAAGGCCTGGCGGCAGCTGCTGATGCCACACCTGAGCTGAAGAAGGCATCACGCGAGGTAGGCGAGAGTGCAGATAGCGCTCGAACTTTTGCTTTGAGTGCCATTTCTGGTGCTGATGATTTTGATTTTTATGGGGGTAATAGCAACCAGTATCTTAGTCAAGCGCTCTCCGAAAGAAAGTTGGCGAACCAAGAACTCAATCGCATTAATGCAATTCTTACAGCACTAAAATTAGATGATGCTACTATTGCAAAATTAAATTCCTTTCTTGAAGCGAGCGATAGAAGGAGGGACAAAGTAGATCTTTTGAATACCAATAAGGATACAGTGGATCTTTCGAATATCGGTAAGGAAGAATTGAAAACTCTGCCAACTTTAGAGAAGACTCAAGCTAATAAAAAAGCTAATGATTTGGCGAATAAAGCCAACAAGGTATTAGCTGCAGCTGAGGAAACGGTCAATAAAGCTAATGAGACGCTCGCTGCAGCTACTGCGGCGGCCGAGCAAGCTACCGCGAAATTAGCTAAAACTACAGCTGACTATAATAATGCTGAAGCTAAACTTAATGATATAAACGGCAAGTTAACAAAAGTAGTCGTCGGTTCTGACGAGGAGAAAAAATTGTTAATTCAGCAGTTTCATGCTCAGCAAAACGTTAATTATGCAAAAATTGCTAACAATAAAGCTCGGGATGTTAAAGCAAAAGCTGATGCTAAAAAAACTGACGCTGAGGCGGCTAAAAGCAAGGCTGATCAGGATGCTGCCGCTGCCAAGATAGCTGCTGATGCGGCCAATCAAACTGCTGCTGATATTAGGGCAGGTACAGCCACCGCCTCAGCTGCAGACGCGCATCATACGACATTAGATAACTTAGGCGCTAAGTTTATTGAACAGCAGGCAGTTATCGATGGCATTGTGGCGTCACAACAAGAGGGCGCTGCCGATGCCAGTGAGGGGTGTTTTCTATCAGGTGGTAGCCCTTGTTAATTTTTTATTGAAACGCTAGGAGCAGAGGATGGCTGTGCAATCAATTTTACCTGAATTGAAACTGTGTGCTGTAGTGGTGGCAATGTGTACTGCCGCTGTGGTGATGACGGCAGATGCTAAAGATGCTGTTTTGCAGGCACATAAAACATCGAAGCACGCTCATGTGGCGTCTTCTAGTACGTATTCTAATTCCAAATTACCTAAATTGCTTGCATCGAATCCGCTTTCATTTCATGTCAAGCGTTTAGAGCACAAGTGGTTGGTTAATACGGGTTATGGCTATTCTGGTTTTCGGTTTACCTCTACAAATGGGCCGAATTTGAATCATTATTCAGGTAGCAATAATCTTTTTAATGTTTCAGCTTGGCGCTTATTTGATAGCCTCTTTATGCTGGGTTTGTCTTACCAGCGTTCACAATTGAGCATGCAATCGACTATGCAGTTGGATGCAACCAATTCAAGCTCTAAGTCGCTTTTGAATGGTAATGAGCTCGGTGTGACAGTGCGCAAGTTATGGATGGCTAAATTTTATTTAGAGGGATTTGTAA
>CAZFAA010000015.1:0-27262 GCA_964516605.1 uncultured Coxiella sp.
AGAATACGATGTGAACTGGCCACAACTGGCTGCAAAAGAAATGGCTATCCTGAGCAAATGCTTACCCGAAAAAAATATTATTGATATGCAACATGTCGGCAGTACTGCCATTCCAGGAATGCTCGCCAAACCCATTATTGATATTCAAATTGCAGTGGACTCTGTGGATAGCATTAAGGAAGCCGCGATCTCGATACTCAAAAAATGTGACTATGAATTTTGGTACGATAACCCCGATACAACACGCCTCTTTTTTGTAAAAGGTATGCCGCCATTTGGCACGGGGCGCAGCCACCACGTGCATATTGTGGAGTACAACTCGAAACAGTGGCTCGAAAAAATACTTTTTAGAGACTATTTAATCGCTCATCCAGCTTGCGCCGAACAATACCGGCAGTTAAAACTAACTTTGGCTGAGCAACATACGCATGATCGCGAGCGCTATACTGAAGCAAAAACACAATTTATACATGATACTTTATACAAAGCACGGAATATTCCCTCAAACTAATTCATCACCAATCATCAAAATCTTGCCTCACGCCCTGCGCATAACTCTTCGCTTCTTCTTCCCAATCAATCAGTGCATCACGTAGCATCAAACCCTTAATGAGCATATAGCTGCTCATGCGTTTTAGCGAAGTAATATCACGCTGCTGCTTAATCAACTGCCATAAAGTATCCAAATCAGGGGCATGAAAACGCTTAAGCCATTGCATAGAGCAACAGCGCTGCGATAAGTTCACTTTTTGAGGAAGACGCAGGCCACTGATCTGAATACCTAAGAGACAGCAACCATCGTGGGTATATTCAACGCTAACAATTCTATAAAAAGAGTGAAAATCAATTTGTGTTTGCATGGAAGTCACAGTGTTTTTCCTTGTCCTGTGTGAGGGATTGTAGGTTAGCAAAGCAACAACGCATTTAAAATACAGCATGCACACTATCTTTGCATTAGATCAAGTTTTTCTTTAAAATGCGCCTTCGACTCATCCAATAAAGACTGCTGACACGATGCACTTCAAAACGCCCTTCAACGCATTAGTGAAAATAATCTGTTCTTTAGCGATCTTAGCGGTGTTATTTCATCAAATTCATCTAAAAGAAGTACTACCTTATTTAAAAAACATACACACCACCCCCTTTATTGCAGCAATCTTGTTTGTGTTGGGCGGCAATCTGATCGCAATTTATCGCTGGGTAGTGATCATAAAAACTTTAAAGATGCCCACTGCCACAGTGTTTTACTTGAAAACCTATTTTGTCGGTGTGATGTTCAATCAACTTTTGCCATCAAGTATTGGAGGTGATGCCTACCGCATGTTTGAAATCACTAAATTAAACATCCCAAAACGCTTGGCAATTACCAGTGTGTTAGCAGATCGTCTGATTGGATTTTTAGGACTCATTTTACTCAGCGTAGCGACACTTCCTGTAGCCCACTCATTGTTACCAGAACGCATTTTTTTAGGAGTTACCCTACTTCTGTTTGCATGCTGCAGCGCTGTGATCAGTCTTTATTTTTTAAATACACTGCGCATTGCCTTGTTTGAAAAAAAATTACGTTGGCTTTATGATTTGTCTAACACGTTAAATGCATCTTCCTCATCTTTTGCTGATTTACTGAAAAAAATAGCACTCAGTGTGTTAACCAATTTATCCTCGTCCATCAGTTTTTATTTTATTGCGGTGGCACTGAACGTTCCTTGTCACATACTGAGCTTCATGATCATCATTCCATTAGTCACCTTACTCATGATGATTCCACTGTCGATGGCTGGCTGGGGTATTCGTGAAGGTGCGATGGTGTATTTTGGTGCAATGATTGGACTGAGCCAACCCGCCGCACTGGCAATCTCATTATTAAGCGGACTGATTTTAATTATAAATAGCCTGCCTGGATTTTGTGGCTATTTCACAAAGAAGAAGTGGGTCGTGCAAGATTCGAACTTGCGACCAACTGGTTAAAAGCCAGCTGCTCTACCGACTGAGCTAACGACCCATACTGTCCACTTGCCTACCAAGTGAAGGTAGAAATGATATCAATATTCTCTAAAATATCAAGCAACTTTTTTTAGCTCTGCATAGTTCAGCAAATTTAAGGCCCGGTATTGCAACCACTGTACGCGATCGACACAATTGGAACATGATGCGTGCATTTTCATTGTTTGAACTGCTGATTGTCATGGGAATCATTGGAATTCTCGCAGCAATCAGCTACCCCACCTACCATCATCACATGGCTCGCGTACACTGCAAGCAAGCACACATTGCACTGCTAGAAATGGCACATCAACTCGAACAAGAATACAGTCTAAATGGTGATTATCAACGCCTTAACATTCAGCTGCTCATTCCACAGCACGCACGCACACTGCCGTATCATTTTTATTTTTCACACGCCACACACGATCATTACACACTCAACGCTACAGCGATCAACCCACATCAGGTGAGTGCGCAGTGCCGCTCTTTGACACTTGATAATAACGTCGCAACTGCGAAGATCCAGCCTGCAGCAACGGTAAATTCAATTGCGTACGGTACAGCGGGTGACCCAATGCATCGGTCATGACATAATCACCGCCAGGATAAATACGCGTACTTTGCTGTGGCGTCACATATGCATAATCAGTATAACTTCCCGAAATTAAAAAGGAACGAGTCGCGCGATTCAATAATGATTGACCAACAGTATAATCGATTAATGGATTGCGGCAATGAAACACTTTTTGCAATAACATTGGCACAACATCAAAATTCGTTGCAAAATATTGGCGATGCTGTGGCTGCATCCCTGGCCAATACACCAGCATTGGTACGTGTAATTGATAAGGTGTATACGCACTGGCATGACTCCAATACCCCATACGCTGATCGTTGTGTTGTTCACCGTGATCAGCTGTCACAACAACGATTGTATTATCCAGCAAATGGTGTGCTTTCAATGTAGCGATCACTTGAGCGGCTTGTTGATCCAAAAAATAAGCGGCATTGTGATAGCGATTTTCATAAGGTGTGGCATCAGTCTGACTCGTTAATGAAAACCGCGCGCATTGCGCCACAGCCGGTTTAAAGGGGGTCATAAATTCATTACCCGAGCCTTCACAATAGTTGTGTACGGAATCATAAAATATAAAACTAAAAAAAGGCTTGTTTGGGTCACGCTTTTGAATAAATGCTTGAAATAGCTGGGTGATTTTTTTATCACGGCTCATGGAGGTATCACCTACCGTCTCGGTAGAATATTGCTTCACGTTCACAAACACATTTTGATTAAACTGTGGAAACAACAGTGAAGCGCTGGCAAAAATACCCATCTGATACCCTGATTGATTCAGCTCATCAATTAATACTGGCCCTTTATGTTGCTCTACCGTCGCATTCCAGTAGTTCGCGGGAATACCATAAAATAAAGAAAACACCCCTGGTTGTGTGCAATTGCCACCACTGTAAACGCGATCAAATTGCACGGTTTTACGCGCAAAATCAGCCATATTCGGCATAATCCTCGGCGTTAATGAATCATAACGTAACGTATCAAAAACAAGAAAAAGAATGTTGGGCTTTTTGTGGGGTGGCTGACATTGCAGTGGGTGTAGTGGATAATCCAATGGTTCATTTGGTTGCACGGTTTGTATCGACACAGCTTGATTGTGAATGTGCCAAGTTCGATAATACTCCGGACTGACTGGAATCAACCAAGTGTAAACTATTTGGTAATACGGAACGAGTTGTGCCATCTTCAATAACAGATGACTCCTCACATCGTTAAAACGGTAGCTTTCCTTGACCGTCACCACAAAAGCCATCATGGTATATGAAATCCCGATACACACTGCTAGTAGCGCTGCCACAATAAAACCTGCTGCACTGCGCTGCTGCGTGGCCTGTTGCACAACACGTTTCCACACGTACCAAGCTATCAATAGTTCTGCTGCAACCAATGCCACAATCATGATGGCTAAAAACAAATACTCTAGGCCAGATAACGGCATCACCTCGGTCACCGCACCAGATTTTAATACACTGATGCCAACGGCAAACTGGTGGGAATGAAAAAGCCTATAAGCGACGCGATCAATAACCGTCGCCACCACAAGGCTTAAACTCAGCAATATAGATAAGGAGAAAATGAAGGCCTTACGTGGAATCAGCCATGCCAACAGTACAACCAGGACAGCCCACACCGCATTCAAAATCGTAGCATGCGCCACATATGAAACAGCTAAGAAAAAATAAGCCAGCAGTGTATTACTAAGCGTAATGCCATACACATTAGACAGTGTCGGCATAATCAGTAAATAAGTGCTCTGAATAAAAATGGATAACAGGATGTTGGCGAAAAAAAACCAACCGATCCAACGCAGCAGTAAATGCTTCTGGAATGTAATGGGCATAAAAATACCTAACCTTGAAATGAGTACGTATTACACAGTATACAATAAATAAAGCCGCACATTATAAAGTTTATACTGACTCACGCAACTCTTTAGGTAAGACAAAAACAATAGGCTCTTCAACACCCGGCAGCTCTTCATCCGATTGCGCACCCCACTCTTTCAAACGCGTAATTACTTCTTGCACCAACGACTCTGGTGCCGAAGCACCGGCCGTTACGCCAATCACAGAATCCTCTTTAAACCATGCCTGTTGCAATAAATCCGCACTATCGACCAAATAACTCGTGCAGCCAATACGTTCAGCCAGTTCCTTTAACCGACTGGAATTGGAGCTGGTCTGCGATCCCACAACAATTACCACATCTGATTTTAAAGCTAATTCTTTTACGGCATTTTGACGATTGGTCGTCGCATAACAAATATCTTCTTTATTAGGACGACTAATGCGTGGGAAAAAACAAATCAATTCGTTAATAATTTCACGCGTGTCATCCACCGACAACGTGGTTTGCGTTACCAACGCGCACTTTTCTGGGTTTTTTAAGCGTAATGTTTTAACGTCCTCAACCGTTTCAACCAAATAAATACCAGCCTGTTCATTATCATACTGACCCATTGTCCCTTCCACTTCTGGATGACCTGCATGACCAATCAACACGCATTCAATACCTTGATTAGCATAACGCGCCACTTCAATATGCACTTTCGTGACCAGAGGACAGGTCGCATCAAAAATCTTAAACTTGCGCCGCTTTGCCTCACGCCGCACCTCTTGCGACACCCCGTGCGCACTGTAAATCAAGGTTGCGCCTTGCGGAACCTCGTCCAAATAATCAGTAAAAATAGCACCCATCGCTTTGAGCCGCTCAACCACGGGGCGATTGTGCACCACCTCATGACGCACATAAATAGGCGGGCCCAACAACTCGAGGGCCCGTTCTACAATTGCAATGGCTCTGTCAACACCTGCACAAAAACCACGTGGATTGGCTAAAAGTACTTTCATAGTTGGTGTTAGTAAGATTTTGCAGGGGTAGAGCTTATAGAGTCTGTAGCGTCTTCTGCACGAGGAATATCCTGGGGGGGAGAGGTTGTAGAGTCTATAGCGTATCTACGAGGAATACGATCCTGGGAGCTCGACGCAGCGTTGCCGTTTGAAGACCCGAAGCTCGGCCTCGTTCCGATGCAAGTAAGATATGCATCAAACTGATTCAACCTAGTTTTAAGATACGATAATTGAGCATCAAAATTCTGAACTTCACTTGCAACAACTTCAGCAGCTTTAGTGGCACAATCAATCTTAACACGATAAAAAATAACATCCTTCAAGGCAGAATCAGCTTGAATTTTAGCCGCTTCACGTGCCCGTTTAACTTCATTAAGATATTGATATTTATCATTTCTTACAAGATTACACTGCATGGCAGTATTAATTAAAACCCCAATCTCTTCAAGATTAAGGGCATCAACGGCAGCGGCGGCAGCAAACTTATTAATCGAACTAACGACATTGTTAACGGCCTGAACGGCAGCGGCAGCGGCATTGGGAATGGCAGCGGCAGCGGCAGCAGCAGCGGCAGCGGCAGCGGCAGCAGCAGCGGCATCGGCAGCAGCAGCGGCATCGGCAGCGGCAGCGGCAGCGGCAGCGGCAGTGGCAGCGGCAGCGGCATCAGCAGCGGCATCGGCAGCGGCAGCGGCAGCAGCAGCGGCATCGGCAGCAGCAGCGGCATCGGCAGCGGCAGCGGCAGCGGCAGCGGCAGTGGCAGCGGCAGCGGGAATGACAGTGGCAGCCTTAAGGGCTGTTTTGAATTGGGCAGTCGAAGCTGCAGCTAAGTCCAATAAGCGTGAAACCTCCTCTTGAAATTGTTCCAACTTGACTAAGTCGATCGTTTTTTCATCATGCTCGTTAAAATCCTTAAGCCTTGATCTACACTCGACAACTTTGTCATCAATTTTAGTTTTTACTTCCTGCTTTGCTGTTTGCAGACTAGTCTTAGCAGACTCAAATTCAGTTTCGGCGTTGTCTAAAGCAGTCTGCGCATTAGCTAAAGTTTGATCTTTATCGCCCTTGCTGGTGCGGGCTTCATCCAAAGCCGCCTGCGAATCTGCTATATCCTGCAAAAACTTCTCGTGATACCTACGAGCAGCATCACGAAAAATCTCAGTCTCATCTAAAGAACGTTGAATACGCTCAAATTCTGTTTTAGCAACTTCAAAAGCCTCGTCAAGTTCTGCCTTATTAACAGGAAGAGTGATCTGATCAGCTGAGAACTGCTCTAGTATGTTGATATTTTTTAGTATTTCTTGAATTCCGAATAATTGAGACTGAGGCAAATTTCTTTTAAAGTTGTCTTCAAGATTTTTGAAAATACTATCCAACAAATCTTTAGTATTAATTGTTATCTCCAACATAGTGGTATTGCCATGAGGCTGGTCAACACTATTTACTTTTGATGGGAGCCTTTTTGATTTAAAACGCTCCAGAGCGAAAGTCAGCAAAAAATCCGATGTGAAGAAAGGTTGTTGATCTACAAAATCTTGACCCATTTTTGAAAGAAAATATTTGCTTGATTTAACCGTATCAGCTTGTGCGGAACCCGAACCCTCGTACGTTGAAAGTTGAAAGGCACCTGGGAAAAAGGTCCTAAAAATATATTCAAATAAATCTTTACCTGCAAATCCGCTCTTCCATAGATCCCTCATAAGAAACAAAAAGTCTTCTGGTGTTTTCAGCCATATGTTTGAGCTTAAGAGGTCACTCAAATAACGACATAAAACCTCCTGCTGCTGGCGTAGATCCCTACCCTTCTTGAAAACACTGGCGGTGTGTGTAAAGCTTTGTGATTGATAAGCGCTTATTACCTTAGTTAAACGAACTTGAAGGTCTCTCATATCGATATTTGGTTTTAATCCTACTTGTTGTGGTGCTCGCATCACTTACCCCTCTTATTTTTCAAAATGGTGACCACTATAACCGAGTTAAATTTGAAGATAAAGCAGAAAAAACAGCCATTCTTTATCTGTTGTAAAAGAACCCTTTTTTTAACACTTAGCCTGCAGAATCATCTGATACCCCCACGTAGTGGCTCGTGCAGATTGACCACAGGCAAAGTAATAAGCTAATATTTTCAAGCATATACATGCAACTGAACACAAGCTTCAGTGCACACGATATGCGTTTTAAGGTTTTGATTGAGGTATCTTTTTAGTCAATGAAATAGAGCTGTCGTAATCAGCCAATAAAGCCCAATAATACCCACCGACCGGTGTTTGGCATAAAACGTATTTGTACAGCACGTCTGGTGGCCCAGAAACACCACTTGCACTGCATTGCAATACCGTATCAGCTGGCGTATCAGACCAAAATGTTATGCCGCAATTAGGGGTGTTAGGGCGTGATGCTTGCGCACAAGTCTGCATAATTCGATCGCCAGCAGGCTGCAAGTCAGTACACGCAAAGGAAGTACTGCCAAAAACAGACGTTCGCACCGGCACACCAGAAAAAGAAGATGCCTTACACGCAACAGCTGCATCGTCTGCCAAAACCACAGTTGAAGTCAACGTCACGATAATGCCGGTTAAAATGGATCTTAAAATGAATGTGTTAATAGAACTCATAATCTGTACCCCACCTATAATACATTTAATTTGACCATTATTAACACAATTTTAGTGGGGTAGCAAGCAAATACCATCGCAAATAGCGGTTAGATCGGACACGAACTGCGTCGATGCATCAGTGCATAAAGATCAGCTGCTGTATTGACTCTGCAAAGAGAGTCACGTACCGTCAAACGCTTTTAACTCACCCCAAAGGAGCTGATGATGTGGTTTAAAAATATGACCATTTTCCAACTTGAAAAACCCCATGCCTTTGATGCCTCCACACTGGAAAATGAATTACAGCAACTGATTTTTCAGCCTTGCGCCAAATCATTACCGGTGAGCTTTGGTTGGGTCGCGCCAATTGGTGATGAAGAAGCGCCACTTACCCACGCACAAAGTGGTCACATCATGCTGTGTATGCGCATTGAAGAAAAATTATTACCACCTGCAGTGCTGCGGGAAGAACATGCGCAACGCGTTCAAGAAATTGAAATGCGCCAAGAACGAAAACTCTACCGTGATGAAAAACAGCGTCTAAAAGAGGAGCTGTATCACACACTGCTGACACGCGCGTTTAGCAAACACCAAAAAGTCTATGCCTATCTGGACACCAAAGCGGGTTATTTAATTGTGGATACCACCAGTAAAGCACGTTTAGAACAATTTATTGGCCTTTTTACCAAGTGCGTTTCCAGTTACTCTATTTTTACTCCTGAAGTACAGTCCCCCACAGTCTTGATGACTCATTGGCTCAAAGAACAGCGCTGTCCTGCAGGATTGACCATGGCCTACAATTGCGCGCTGCAAAATGCCGACAATGAACTCAGCACCGCGCGCTTTACCCATCAAGATCTATTAGGGGATGGGGTGCAAAAATTTCTATTACAAGGTGCACAAGTTACGCAAATGACGTTTGTCTGGCGCGATCAAGTGCAATTCACCCTCAAAAATAATTTCAGTATTGGCAGCCTTAAGTTTTTAGAAGGCGTACAACAACAACGTGATGATGCACACACAGAAACGGCGGCAGAACGCTTCGCGACTGATTTCATTATTATGGCTGAAACACTGCATCAATGGTTACTGGAATTTATGCCAGCCTGTGCTGCACCAAAACGTCAGAACCGTGAGTTGACAATACAAAGCGAGGAAAGTGTTATGGTGTGAGGATACACATCGAGCACGAGAAAGCTTTATTGATGCTAGTGAGGCAATAAGTCAGCCCAATGACGCCAACTTAACTAAGAGGGGTCATGGGCTGACATGTAACTAGTTATTCGTTTGAGGTAAGGTGTATGAGCAATCTAAACCTGTGTCACTCTTATTCGTTTTGCACAATATATTCGTAACGATTATAGAATACCCATCATCACCACCTGTTACAGAAAGCGTGGAAGTATTTTGAGGAGTAGGCGTAACCGTCGCGGGAGTAAAAGTAAACACACCTTTCTTTAGCGTATAACATTGCACTCCTTCGCTAGACTTACACTGCCCCAGACTTTCAGCTGGATTACCTGTGGCAATGAGTGGCGTACTGGTCGCAATTTGTAACTCGAAAGAATAGTCCGTGCTATTGCTAGCATTGGTCAGGTTAATAACTTCTTGCCCAAAGGCAAAGCTCATCGTAGAGCACAGTGCAAAAAGTACTGGAATTTTTAGATAATTCATAATGCCATTAACTCCTTATATTGTTAATTTAGCCAATTACATACTACACAAATACATACTGAGATACTGAATATCTCAAATGGTGTGTCATAATTCAAGCATTAATTGTTACGTCAAACTCATTTTCGGCGCTCAATCTATACCAATTCTTGAGCTTCTTATCGTTGCGGTACAAGTAAAAACTTTACTACCAACAAAAATGCACCCACTGAAATAGCCGCATCCGCGACATTAAAGGTTGCAAAATGCCATGTACCAATATGAAAATCTAAAAAATCAATCACATAAGAAAAGCGCAATCGATCAATTAAATTTCCGAGCGCGCCACCAATAATCAAACTCACTGCCGTACATAACATATAATCACGACGCTGCAAACGACTCAGCCATATAAGCAAAACAGCCGTTACCACCATCACAACAGCACAGATAAAGGGAATTTGCCAACCGGATTGATTGGCTAAAAAACCATAGGCCGAACCACTATTAAATGTAAGACTAAAATTAAAAAAAGGCACTAAGGCAATCGGCTGGTATGGAGTCAAGTAATTCAACATATACCATTTTGAAAACTGATCCAGCAGCATTACAACAATACTCAACCACAGCCAAACAAGCCCATTACCTTTTAAAAAGAATTTAAATTTTCTATGCAAAATAACGATCCTCACCTGCTCCAGTTATATTGATCACACAACGGCCGCAAATAGCAGGGTGCTCACTGTGCGTCCCAATGTCAGCAACACGCTGCCAACAACGCTCACATTTTTCATGCTCACTCAAACTAACATACACATTTAAACCATTCAACTCCGTCACCACAGCCCCATCACAAGCAGAATCTAAGCGTTCCACTCGCGCACCAGAAGTAATCAATATGAAACGCAGTTCATCATTTAACGATGCTAATTGCGTATACAAAGGATCAGCCGCATACAACGTGACATTCGCTTCTAATGCCGAACCAATCTCACCCACTTGACGTTTAGCTTCCAATACCTTATTCACTGCATCACGCACAGCAATCCATTGCGCCCAATCACTGTTTGCTCGCGCTACATACGCATCAAAACCACGGTACCAGCGATCGTAAAAAACAGCACCACTGACACGCTTTCCTGGCATCGCCTCCCAAATTTCATCAGCGGTAAAGCTAACAATAGGCGCAAGCCAACGCACCATGGCTTCCAAAATATGATACATTGCTGTTTGAGCTGAGCGCCGCGCTAAGCCGTCTTTTTTAGCTGTATATAAGCGATCCTTAATGATGTCTAGATAAAAACTCCCCAGCTCCACGCTGCAAAAATTGTGCACCATTTGATAAATACTCTGAAAATGAAAGCCCTCATACGCCTCTACAATTTTCTCTTGCAATTGTTGCGCACTCACCACAGCCCAATGATCCAATGCCACCAGAGCATCTGGCGCAACGCTGTCTTGATCCGGATTAAAATCATTTAAATTCGACAGTAAAAAACGCGCAGTATTACGAATACGTCGATATGCATCAGAGCAGCGTTTGAAAATTTCATCCGATACTTTGACGTCACCAGTAAAATCGCTTGATGCTACCCACAAGCGCAACATATCCGCGCCCCATTTGGTCATGATGTCTTTGGGCGCAATGGTATTGCCAACAGATTTAGACATCTTATAGCCTTTGGCATCCACCACATAACCATGGGTTAAAACTGTTTTAAACGGCGCCACACCATGCATCGCCACACTGGTTAACAATGAGGTTTGAAACCAACCACGGTGTTGGTCAGAGCCTTCCAAGTACAAATCTGCTGGAAAATGCAGATCCTGGCGCTTTTCCAACACACAATAATGCGATACGCCTGAATCAAACCACACATCTAAGGTATCCGTGACTTTTTCATACGCATCCGCATCATCAATCAAACTGCTGGCATCCACATCATACCAAGCATCAATACCCTTTTGTTCTACCAAATCAGCCACGCGTTGCATCAATTGCGCTGTGTGTGGATGTAATGCTCCCGTTTGCTTATGCAAAAATACTGTAATGGGCACACCCCAAGTGCGCTGTCGCGAGATACACCAATCAGGACGCGATTCCATCATCGCACGAATGCGTTTTACGCCCCAAGCTGGCAACCACTGTGTCGCATTAACAGCCTGTAGCGCTTGATCGCGCAAATTCTTTTTTTCCATACTCACAAAAAACTGCGGTGTCGCACGGAAAATGAGCGGTTTTTTATGCCGCCAACAATGCGGATAACTGTGCTCTAGAGTTTCATGGTGCAATAAATGCTGATTTTCTGTTAATACATCGATAATCGGTTGGTTGGCTTTAAACACATGCATCCCACCTATAATAGGTGTGCTCTCTATAAAACAACTGTCCGAATTCACAAGACACTCTTGTGGTAAGTGATACGCTTGCCCAACCAGATAGTCATCTGCACCGTGTGCAGGTGCTGTATGCACGTTACCCGTACCCGCATCACACGTGACATGGTTACTCAATACAATCGGCACACGTTGCTCTAAAAACGGATGCTGTAACAACAAGCCTTCTAAGTGTTTACCTTCTAATGTACCAAGGACCTCATAATCTGTAATAGCATAACGCGTTAAAACTGTATCCAATAAATCTCGTGCTACCACAAGAGCACAATGTCGATTTTGCAGCGTACAAGCAATCAAAACATACTGGAATTGTGGATGCACCGCAACGGCCTGATTCGCAGGTAAGGTCCATGGCGTCGTCGTCCAAATAGGTAATGACACCGCATCTATTTTTTGTTGTATCCCAAAACGTTCGCACAGTGTTGCAACATCAACCACATCGAAGGCCACATCAATGGCTGACGAGGTTTTATCTTGATACTCAACTTCCGCTTCGGCTAATGCTGAACCACAGGCTGTACACCAATGCACTGGCTTTTGGCCACGCTCCAAATGCCCTTGATCAATAATCTGCGCCAAAGCGCGAATTTCATCCGCCTCATAATGGGCATTCATTGATAAATAGGGATGCGCCCAATCCCCCAGCACGCCCAAGCGTTGAAAATCGGCTTTCTGAATCTCAACTTGCTCTGCTGCAAAATCACGGCATGCTTGGCGAAATTCAGGGTAACTTAACTTCACACCCGGCTTACCCACTTTCTTTTCTACATTCAACTCAATCGGCAACCCGTGGCAATCCCACCCCGGTACATACGGCACATCAAAACCATTTAATGTTTTCGACTTCACTACGATGTCTTTTAAAATTTTATTAAGCGATGTGCCCAAATGAATCGCTGCATTAGCATAAGGCGGGCCATCGTGAATGGTATAAACTGGGCGCCCTGCACATTCACGACGAATCGTTGCATACAAATCGACTGATTCCCAGCGCTTTAACCGCACAGGCTCACTCTGTGCAAGCCCCGCCTTCATTGGAAAATCAGTTTCAGGAAGATTCAGTGTTTTTTTATAGTCCATAAATGCCATAAACTCGCTCAATAATAAAGTGTTACTTGATAACGAATTTTAAGCTAAATTGCAACTGTTTTATTTTTGCTGTCACATTTGCATTAACTTTTTTAACTAATTGTATATTAATTAAAAAGGAAAACTTGTTTATGCAAATGCGAAAGAGCAGATAGAGCAAAGCACTTGATCGCAGTGCAAAAGGAAGACTACCCTAACTTTTGCATATCTTCTTCAAAAGCGTGCCTAATAATTTTCATCCAACACTCAGCTTTGCTTTGCTTAGCTTTTCCGTTTTTATTTGCAATTAATGAATGAAGATTTTTACTGAGACCAGCAGGCTCGCGTCCTAAATAAAGCGCTATATAATTTAATCTATACTTCGCATAATAATGAGCAAAATAAACAACCATACTGCGCGCTAAAACTAATTTTTCAGATCGACAGTCTGATATGAGATCTTCTTTAGAAATAGAAATCGTTTTACAAATTACAGCCATAATTTCTGATAATGTATAACGTGTAATATTTAATTGATCAAATTTATTTAATTTTATATTAACACTATCAGTGATCGTTAAATTTCCATCTTGATCAATTACACAATAGGTTGGCTCTGTATAGAACTCATTTCTATTATTCATAAATCTCATATAAAAATCTTCTGCACTCATTTGTTTTTTTAAGAGCAATTCAACATAGCACGTTGTTACCCAGTCAATCTTTTGAATTTTCCTATATACAAGATGACTGCTCCACGGATAATCATCTAGATTTTTAGTGATAAATGCTTTAAGAGGGTTCATATGTATATAATAACAAAGTTCTAATAAGTATTTTTCATCGTACACTAATTTGCTAAGATACCTTCCTTGAAACAAATGTCCTTCTAATTGAATATTTTTATTAAAATATCTTGCATAAGGTGATGCAATGCTTTGAATAATTTTCCCCAATGGGGCGTAATCAACCTCAATGACTAAATGAATATGATTGGACATCAAACAGAATAAATGAATTTTGCATCCATAATTCTTTGTTACTTTTTCAAGTAATTTATAAAAGTAATGGTAGTCATCAGGGCAAAGAAAAACATTTTGTTTATAATTACCTCTCAGCATCACATGATAAAAAGCTTTGCTAAAATGTATCTTTGGTTTTCTGGTCATTACTGAAATCCTTTTCAAAGGACCCTATTCTTGAGCATTCACTTAAAAAGCGCAATACCGTTCTATTATCTCTCCTCCTATCTCTGTCACATTTGCATTAATTTTTATACCTGTTTGTATTTTAATAAAAAAATTGCATGAATTAATGTAAATACGAAAGAGCCGTATCAAATATTTTTTAGAAACAGCTTTTAAAAATAATTTTTAAAGAACGAAAAAAATAAATAACTAGGAAAATACTCAGAAATACTCTATCGTGTACAAATTAACTTTTATGATTTAATTTAATTTATTCAAAATATTACAAAAGTTAATGCAAATGTGACAGCCCTATCTAAGAGATTCATTATGACCACGACACCGCGCATTATCCTCAACAACGTATCCTTTCAACTGGATCAAACTCCCGTTCACTTTGATAGCCTTAACTTGTCTTTTGAACCATTAAAATATGGCATCGTAGGTGCAAATGGTATTGGGAAAACCACTTTTTTAAAATTACTGCTCGGTGAACTCACTCCAAAAAGTGGCTCCATTCAAAGATTGGGGAGCATCATGCAAATACCCCAAGTACATAATGCCATAGCACATGATGCCAGCGTCAGCGATGTTTTAGGAACAAGCTTAATTTTGCAAGCACTGCAACGCATTCACAATGGTGGCGTTGATGAAGCTGATTTTGCTGTGGTCGCTGACCAGTGGGACATCGAACAACGCATTGCAACCGCCTTTGCAGCACTTAACATCCGTGATATCAACTTCAATCAATTATTCCATGAATTGAGTGGTGGCCAAAAAACCAAAGTACTGCTGGCTAAAACACGCATTTTTAATGCCGATTTTCTGATTTTTGATGAACCCACTAATAATTTAGATAGCCTATCGCGTGCTCTATTATTAGATTACATTGAAACATCCTCTCAAGGTTTTATTATCGTCAGTCATGATAGAGCACTCTTAAATCAATGCGAGCGCATTCTGGAAATAACCCCTCTTGGCATGGAAGTCTATGGCGGTAATTATGATTTTTATACAGAGCAAAAAGAGCTAAAACGTTTGGCTATTGAGCATGAGATACAAGCACGTTCTGACATATTGAGCGCATCAAAAAACACCATGCAAATACGTTTGGAACGCCATCAAAAAAATGAAGCGCGTGGCCGCAAGAAGAAATTAGAGCAAATCGAAGGTAAGGGCCGCTATGACAAAATAGAATTTAAATCCAAGCAAGGTAAAAGCGAACAAACGAATCGACGTATTCGCCTGCAAGCAGAGCGAAAACTGGGCGGCATCGAAGAGGAACTGCTAGCAGCGCAAGATAAATTAGTCATCAGTGAAAAATTAGATGTGAGTTTAGCAGCAACAGCTGTCCCTCACAGTAAAACTGTTCTGAAAATAGAGCATCTTACGTTTCATTACCACGCTGAACAACCCATTCTCAATCACTTTAATCTGCACATTACAGGACCAGATCGTGTTGCCGTAACCGGCCCAAATGGTTGTGGTAAATCGACTCTGATTCAATTAATCAGAGGCCTGCTCACACCGGAATCTGGAACCATCACAGTGGGAGTGGAGCACGTGGCTTACCTCGATCAAGCTATTGGTTTTTTAGATCCTGAATTGTCTTTAGTGGATAATTTTTTAAAACACAATGCAGCATCTAAGCCTTTTGATGCCTACTCTGCCCTGGCTGCATTTAAATTTAGAAATAAAGAAGCAGAAAAATATGTGAAGCATTTAAGTGGTGGCGAAAAAATACGTGCCGCATTAGCCATCACATTAATGACTGATACACCACCTCAGTTGATTATTTTGGATGAACCAACAAACCATCTGGATTTAGAGTCCATTGAAGCAATTGAAAGTGCTTTAAAACACTATCAAGGTGCACTGCTGGTCATATCACACGATGAGGTATTTCTTGAAAATATAAACGTGGGTCGTTATATTGCCTTGTAACATTGTGCCCATCCAAAAATGAGGAGCATAACCTATGAGTTCTGCCTACGATTTTAGTTTTAAAACACTCACACAGAATCAAGATCTGCCCTTAGCACAATTTCAAGGCCATGTACTCTTAGTAGTAAACACCGCATCCAAATGCGGCTTTACCAAGCAATATGCTGACCTTGAAACCTTATACACAAGCTACAAAGAGCGTGGCTTGGTTATTCTTGGCGTACCCTGCGATGATTTTGGGCATCAAGAACCTGGATCCGCCGAAGAAATTGCTGAATTTTGTAATGTGAATTATGGCGTGACTTTCCCGATGACGCAAAAAGAGCACGTTAAAGGTTTGCACGCGCACCCCTTTTATAAATGGGCGAAAAAAACATTAGGTTTTGGTACAGCGCCCAAATGGAATTTTCACAAATACCTTATCAATAAAGAAGGCAAATTAGTGGATTACTTTAATTCGACAACAGGTCCAAACAACGAACGTATTAAATCTGCTATTGAAAAATACCTTAGCTAATTATACCTCTTCTTTAAACCGATCGTGTTCAATATCTGCTATAGCATTACATTCTAGAAAAATGCAATCGGTTATAGCCTCGACTTTATGTATCACATAGGGCTGTATTGTTATGATGGCAGGATAATCAATATCAATATGCGTTATGTTATCTGTGTTTATTTTCCGATATGCAAAACGAATGCTACCGGATACTAAAATCAATACTTTTGGATTAAGCGCATCTGATTGTCCTTCATGATATGCATTACCTGATACGGTATTGGCTTTACGCGTGATAAAAATAAATTGTTGTTGTGCTCGCGGCAGTAAAAACTCAGCTGTCACACCACGCTCATCGTGTTTGATCACATTAAATTTTTCAATGGTTACTAGCTTTTCCTCCATACAATACATCCTTTTTATATTCTTTGACTTGTGAATCAAGCGATTCTATTATACTTTCGGTTAAAAATGAATAAAGGATGATGACACTATGACACATTCATGGGATGCAGATCTATACCGCACATTTTTAGATGTCAGAACGCGTCCTGCCAAAGACTTGTTAGCAGCTATTCCAAGCTACTTTGATCCCAAGCTTGTTTACGATTTAGGATGCGGCCCTGGAAATAGTACGATTTTACTTAAAAAGCGCTGGCCCAATGCTAAGGTAATTGGTACTGACAATTCAGTTGATATGCTCAAAAAAGCACGTGAAGATTACCCTGAAATTGAGTTCTTAGAAATGGATATAGAACATTTCTCATCAACTCAAAAAATAGATTGTCTTTTTTCTAATGCATCGCTTCAATGGTGTAATCAGCATCATACATTAATCCCAAGACTTATTGCGCTGTTAGCTAAAAATGGTATTCTAGCAATTCAAATGCCTAACAATTTTCATGCAGCAACGCATCAAGCTATTATTACGATTCTAAAAAATTACAAACCATGGTCATCACTCACAGAAAAACTACGCTATGGATTTCTTGAAAAAGCTTTTTATAACGTATCAGAGTATTACAATCTACTCAGCCAAGCAGGCCTATCCGATTTACAATTATGGGAAACGGAGTATTTTGTTGAAATGGACCACCACACAGACATTTTTAACTGGATTCAAGGTACAGGTCTGCGCCCTATATTGTCTGAACTTGATGAGACTGATCAAAAATTATTTGAAAAAAAATATAATGAGCTCATAGCCAATCAATATCCCCTGCAACAAAATAAAAAAATACTTATGCCATTTATGAGATTTTTTATGGTCGGAGTGAATTGCTAAAAGTAATATTTACTTGCTAAAGCACATAAATTATAAACGCAATCCATTCTTTCGTTTTTAGCTAAAAACGAAAGAATGGATTTCTAAAATTTTATTCATAAAATCAATAAAATAACTGATAAAAGGGCTGAGTCGGCCATCTCGAAACACCCTAATGTAACGATGGGAGGCCTGAATAATTCATGCGTTAGCCATTACATGAGTTCCATAAAACGCGAGCTTTCTATTTTTATGAAACGCCCAGTAACGATCCCCATACGACCAATGCCAATACTCTGTTGGGTAATTTACAAAACCCACCTCTGTTAAAACTGCGCTCATTATTTCTCTATTTTTTTGCGCGTCAGGCGAAATAATACGCGATGCAGTAAGCGAGATAGATCCATCATCATCTTGCATCCAATCTTTAGGGTGAATGCCCATATCAAGTGGATTGGCATCGCTATCAATTAAATACACATCCACTGCAGCTCCCGTTGAATGAGGCGGAATATTAACCGAACCATCCAGATTGGTAACCGGCGCGATTAATTTGATGGTTTCATTAAAAATATCTTCTTGCGTCCAATTGGGGTGTTGCTTGGTCACTTTATCGAATCGTGCCTCAAAAAGCATTTTCTGCAAATCAAGACTTCGATACCCTTCATACAAACAAAAACGCAAACCCTTCGGCAACAATTTCTGCGCACTGTTTAATTTTTCATATACTGTTTTTCGAAGTTTCGTATAATCCGTGTTATTTGGAACTTCAGGTGATGGACCATACACAATGTCTGTTTGATCCTTTAAATCCAACATGGGCTCACCATTATCAATAATATGAATTGCCAATACTCGTGGATCGGCAGTCAAAACAAGTTCATCATTTTTTGTATTGCTCATATTTAAGCTCTCTGCATACTGCTCTATTGTTGCCAACGAAATTTAAAATGCAGGGCATAGAATAAGGAAGATATCGTGCCCAGTCAATTTTATAGCTTGTTATTCCGTCTCAATTCAGTCACTATTTAAAATCTCTTATTTTTACATTAGGCCACCATGACACACGAATCACGCTTAAGCTTATTTTTATGTGGCTTGGTAAGCATTGGCTCGTTAGCCATGGTGATTTATCTGCCCTCTCTGCCAGCGATCACACAGAGCCTGCACACCACATCACAAAATACAGAACTCACTTTAACACTTTATATGCTGACATTCGGTTTATCTCAATTAGTTTACGGACCTTTGTCGGATCATTTTGGACGACGCCCAATTATTTTATTAGGCTGTGGGTTATACATCATCTTTACGTTAGTCAGTGCGCTCGCACCCACTATTAAAATATTATTGCTAGCACGTGCACTCGAAGGCATGGGCGCTGGTGCTATTACAGCTCTCGCGCGAGCTGCTGTAAATGATCTGTTTACAGGAAAAAAATTAACCGCTGTTTTATCTTATACTTCGATTGCCGCCTCACTTGGTGTGATGCTCTCACCACTTATAGGCGGATATTTACAAGTATATTTTAGCTGGCGTGCTAATTTTTATTTTTTAGCACTCTATGCTGCATTTTTTTGGTTGATTGCGTGGCTGTGGTTTACCGAAACACGACCAGTGCTTCAGACATCTCAATCCGTATTGAAAATGACCTTGTCACGTTATGCGAGCGTGTTGCGTGATCGCTCTTATTTATTGTTCATGCTCGCCGGTAGCATTAGCTTCATGGGCAGTGCTGCTTATTATGTTGTGTCACCTTTTCTGTATCAGCATACGTTAGGCGTACCACCCCAAACCTATGGCTATTTTTTTCTGTTAACATCCGGTTGTTTTATTACAGGTGGCTTTAGCAATAAATGGCTGCATGCTTATGAAACAGAGCGCATCCTAGTTGCGAATCTGTTATTGATTCTTGCTGCAAGTTTAATAGTAGGATTTGGCTTAGCGCAACACATCAGTGTTCTAGCATTGTTATTACCCATGGCACTGTATATGTTTGCATTAGGCATCGTTTTTCCAAGCACGATGATTGCAGCGGTCAGACGCTTAAAAACAACAGCTGGCACAGCAGCAGCAGTCTTTGGTTGCTGCCAAACTGTCGCGGCGGCTGCCTCCACAGCCATCATGGCGCATCTACCACAAGCCAATCAAATTCCACTGGGCAGCGTATTATTGGGAATTACATTAGTTTGCACGGTATTATGTACCACTGCACTACGTTCAGGTACGTGATACACACCTGTATCCAATACAATATGGGTCGCAATACAGGACTCAAGATTTTATTATTATTTTTCAAAAAAAATAAGTGCTCAATAGAATAAATACCCTCTCCAACAATCAGATAAAACCAATACCTCAGTTCATATTAGCCATAATATATTGATATGCTATATCGACTAAAATAAAATTTAATTTTATATTTTACAAGAAAGCTCATGAGCATTTATATTAAACGCGATCTGGAAAAATCCATCAAAGAGGCAAGCAGCCAATTTTGTGTTGTGTTGTTAACAGGACCAAGACAGGTTGGTAAAACAACCTTGCTAGAACATATCGAAAAAGGCAAACGCAGTTATCTGACACTGGATGATATGAACAAGCGGATTGCCGCAAGAGAAGATCCTGCTGGCTTTATCGATCGTTTGCAGCTACCCGTATTAATTGATGAAGTGCAATACGCACCCGAATTATTTCCCTACATCAAAATATGTGTCGATACACAAAAAACCAACGGATTATTCTGGCTTACAGCATCGCAACAATTTGAAATGATCAATAACGTTTCAGAATCGTTAGCGGGGCGTATTGCCATATTAACTATGTAACAACGTATATTCAACGTGATATTCGCGATATTTTAAACATTCAAGATCAAACTATTTTTTATAAATTTATGCAAATTTTGGCAGCACGAACCGGCCAGCTCATCAATTATAAAGAAATATCGAGAGATGCGGGAGTTAGTGAACCGACCATAAAATCCTGGGTACACGTTTTGCAGAGCTGCGGTATTGTGTATGGACTCGTACCTTATTTTAATAATCATACGAAACGTCTAATCAAAACACCGAAGCTCTATTTTATGGATACGGGTTTATGCTGTTTTTTAACAGGATGGCTTAATCCGACGGTATTAGAGCGCGGCGCGATGTCAGACGCCTTGCTTGAAACGTATGTGGTATCAGAAATCATTAAGTCTTATTTAAATGCCGGCAGACTGCCCCGACTGTATTTCTATCGCGATAAAGAAAAACACGAAATTGATTTATTAATTGAAGAGAACGGTGTGCTCTACCCAATCGAAATTAAAAAAACAGCATCGATTCGCAACCTATCACTGAGTCCATTTAACGTATTATCTCATTTAAAAACTCCTATCGGACACGGTGGTGTTCTTTGCTTTGTTGACACCCTCCTACCCCTCTCAAAAGACTGTGACGCCATTCCCATTTACTACGTATGAACACTGAAAAAAACCACCTAAGGTTGTCCACAGTTCCTGTGAATAACTCTGTGAAGAGTTTTCTAATAAGACACCTAACTTATTGAAAAAAAAGAAGGCATTGTCAGGTTGATTAAGCTTTAACCTACCTATGGGGGTAAGATAAAATAATCAACCCCATAGGTAGTGTTATATTTTTACAGCACCTTGTTTGACCAATTTCAGAGGGATTGTGGATTAAATAGGATACCTTCCGTTATACTGGTCGACTTTTATTGATACGCGTGAAGGACAGCACATGGCAACGGACCTCAAGGCAAACCTGCCTCAATTCAACACAGCATACCAAGACTCCATCGAACACCCCGAACTATTTTGGCAAGAGCAAGCCGAACAATTCATTTCATGGGACAGCCCATGGCAACACGTCACTCAAGGTCAATTTGCGGATGGGGATATGGCATGGTTTGTAGGCGGCAAGTTAAATGCCTGTTACAACTGTCTTGATCGTCACCTACCACAACACCACAATAAAATTGCGCTGTATTTTGAAGGTAATGATCCACAAGAACAGCGCGCGATTACCTATGGCGAACTCTTCGAACAGGTGTGCCGTTTTGCCAACGTATTAAAAACACATCATGTTAAACAAGGTGATGTTGTGTGTATTTACATGCCGATGATTCCAGAAGCATTGATTGCCATGCTCGCTTGCGCGCGCATCGGCGCAATACATTCTGTAATTTTTTCTGGATTTTCAGCGCAAGCATTACAAAGCCGTCTTGATGCGATGTCGTGTCAGGTATTAATTACAGCTGATTATGGTTTTCGCGGCACAAAAAAAGTTGCGATTAAAGAACAAGTAGATAAAGCATTAGAACACTATCAAGGCATCCGCAGCGTTCTTGTGGTACAACGTGACACGCAACACACTGTATTCATGCAACCACAACGTGATTACTGGTATCATGAAGCAGTGCAACACCACACTGCCGTATGTCCAATTACAAACGTGCAAGCCACAGATCCACTTTTTATTCTCTATACGTCCGGCTCAACGGGCTCTCCTAAAGGAATCGTGCACGCAACAGGTGGATACTTAACCTATGTGGCGACAACGTTCAAACATGTTTTTGATTATCAATCGAGCGACATATTTTTTTGTACCGCTGATATCGGCTGGATCACAGGGCATTCGTATTTAATTTATGGGCCGATGTGTCACGCTGCCACCCAAGTGTTATTTGAAGGCATTCCCACTTATCCGAGTGCTGAACGCTATTGGCAACTGATTGATCGCTACAACGTCACCATTTTTTACACAGCACCCACTGCTATTCGCACACTGATGCGCTTTGGCGATGAGCCGTTGCAAACCACCTCGCGCAAAAGCTTGCGCATTTTAGGTAGTGTTGGTGAGCCCATCAATCCAGAGGCATGGGAATGGTATGCGACCGTTGTCGGTCACTCACGTTGCCCCATCGTAGATACCTGGTGGCAAACTGAAACCGGTGGCATCATGATCACACCACCACCGCATATCACACCGCAAAAACCGGGTTCTGCCAGCTTTGCATTTTTTGGCATTAAGCCTGCAATTGTCGATGAACACGGCTCACAACTCGATGGCGAATGTACTGGCGATTTAGTTATTACCATGCCATGGCCTGGCATGATGCAAACAATTTATAACGACAAACAACGCATGTTGGATGCGTATTTTAAAAAATACCCAGGAAGTTATTTAACCGGTGATACGGCACATCGCGACTCCGACGGGTACTACTGGATTATCGGTCGCAATGATGATGTGATCAATGTCGCAGGACATCGTCTTGGTACCGCTGAAATTGAAAGTGCAATCGGTGATGTAGCAGGCGTGGCTGAATCCGCCGTGGTGGATGTGCCTCATGATATTAAAGGTCATGCCATTTACGCGTTTGTGACTTTAAAAAAAGATGTAATAGTCACCGCCACGCTCAAACACGAGATCATTGAACACATCAGTAAAGTGATTGGACCGATTGCAAAACCTGAGGTCATTCAGTTTGCAAGTGACCTACCTAAGACACGCTCCGGTAAAATTTTACGCCGTATCCTGCGTAAAATAGCGGTGGGTGATGTGAGTGAACTTGGTGATATTTCAACACTCAGTAATCCAGAAGTGGTGGAGGAGCTGATTAAAGAGGCGGCGAAAGGGTAAACGGTAAACGATTGGAGTTGCTGCGCAACTTTTTTAATTATCTATAACTCATTATTTTCTCGCAATTAATTCTAACATGTCTAAATTTTCTGTTGCTCTCGGGTATTTCTTATCCCTCATGAAGTTTTTCCTTTAACAATTGTATCGCTATAGTGCGTTCTCTTGCTCGACTCGCATGAGACCGTATCGCATCAATCAATACCAGCAATTCATAAAAAAGCGTATCGGGGTATTGGTCCAGTGAATAAGGAACAGAGCAGTAAAGTGGTTTTAATGCTAATCCGCGCTGATCCCCGTTTGCGTAGGGCCAAACGGGGATAGGGTCATCGCCTAGTATAATTTTTTTTTCAAATAAAGGTGCAGCATAACTGGTTACCATACCACGTGTATATTCGCCCATACCCACAGGGAAAAAATATTTTACTCCTGAAATTAAGCATTCTTCACAAGCTTGTTTTATTGGTAAAAGAATTTTTTTATTCTGACCGTTTTTTTTGGTAACAGGACCAATTAAACGAGAGGCTATTAATCGTCTAATCCCGGCATTCACTTCAGAGACACTCATACACAAAAAAGTAGCTAGCTGGCTTTGCGTCAACGACTCCATTGAGTCATCTTTTGATAATGTCATGGTCGAGAGTATTTTTAACAGAATCACGATATCTTGCGGCTTTAGCATGTGCGCACTCCTGGCTGGCTATTTTATAGCCAGATCATAGCGCAGTAATTCGCAATTCGCGAATCGCGAAATAGGTAACGAATACCCTAAGATTGAGATGATAAATAATTATTATTCAATAGGTTAAATGTTACACCGCAGCTTGTCATCGATTCCCGATTCTTATTGTTTACCGTTTGTCACCCAAGAGCACCTCCCCCAGCTGCAACAACAGCAATTCATTGCCAAATGCCGCCGCAAATTGCACACCCACTGGCAGCCCTTCTGCTGATACATGCAAAGGTAAGGAAATCGCAGGTTGACCCGTGACATTAAATAAACTGGTAAACGGTGCAAAAGGAAACGCTTTTTGCTTATAAAAATCCGTCACAGAACCATGCAATGGATCATAGGTCAACTCACCTACTTTAACCGGCAATTGCGCTAAAGTCGGCGTTAAAATTAAATCATACTGCTGCATGAATTGCCCCATTTGACGCCCCGTATGATGGATCACATCAAGCGCTTGCGCATAATCACGCGCTGTAAATTTCACACCACACTTGGCCATAAAAAAATTGGCCTCCTCCACATCTTCTTTGGTATAAGCACGTCCAATAAACTGTGCATATCGATGCAAGGTATTAGCAAGTTGCGCACACCACAGCGTATGCGTTGCTAATTTAAGTGCTTCATTATCCATGGTAAGCGTCTCTTCGATGATCACCGCCCCTAACGCTTCACATTGTTTCGCCGCATTGTGCACCGCACGCAAACAGTCCGCTGCCACCGGATAATTTCCAGGCGCTTGCCTGACCATTGCAATTTTAAGTCGTGTTGGTAATGGCGCTCGCATTGCATGCACATAACTCTCTGGTGCAGCCGGTGCGGCATAGGGATCACCGATTTCAAAACCTTTAGTGCAATCTAATAAAAGCGCTGAATCACGAATACTGCGTGTTAACGCATGCTGCACTGATAATCCCGAAACACTCTCACCACGATCAGGACCGACTGGCGTGCGTGCTCGCGTTGGTTTTAAGCCAATCAGCCCACAACATGAAGCAGGCACACGAATCGAACCACCGCCATCACTGGCATGCGCCACAGGGGTTATACGTGCAGCAACCGCGGCAGCCGCACCACCAGATGAACCGCCGGGTGTACGTGATAAATCATAAGGATTACGGCACGCGCCCAACAAAACGGATTCCGTTACCCAGTTCGAACCAAACTCTGGGGTATTGGTTTTCCCAATAATAATGAGACCTGCTTTTTTATACCGTATCACCAACTCAGAATCATACTGTGGCACATAGTCTTGAAAAAAACGTGACCCTTGTGTTGTCGGCACACCTGCATAATTAATTGATAAATCTTTTACTAAAAAAGGCACGCCATACAAGGGTGCAGCGGGATCCGCCTGAACTAACTGCGCACGTGCCTCATCATACATTTTATGGGTAACCGCATTGAGCGCTGGATTCTCCGCCTCGCAGTGTGCAATCGCGGTGTCCAACACATCTTGCGCACTGACTTCTTTACGCCGAATTAAATCCGCCAAAGCCACTGCATCATAGTCACCGTATTCTTTAAATTTCATATAGATTCCAATAATAAACTCGGCTCTGCAATCAAGAGTTTTTTTTCATGTCGCGTTAACCGTTTCAGACACGCTTCAATACGCAGTGCACGCGATAAATCCACATCCAACATCCAACTCGCTGCAATCTGCTTGGGTGGAAAAGCACGCGTGTATTTGCATTTAGTTGAGCCCATAACATGCTCTGCATACCGTCGCTCTAAATCCGTTGTGTAACCCGTGTAATACGATCCGTTGACACATTCTAAAATATAGATGTAATACATATAACGCTATCCTTGCTCAACACATTAGGAAAGAAGATCAGAGGCATGACGATCATGCCACGCTCGCGCGGCTGCCACATCACGTTCAATTTGCTCTTTGAGTAATTGTAACGAATTGTAATACGCTTCATCGCGCAATTTATGCAGAAATTCAACTTTAATATTCAATCCGTATAAGCTGCCATTAAAATCAAAAATAAACACTTCTAATAAAACCCGCGTACCACCTACCGCCACGCGACTGCCAATATGAGCCACACCATTATAGGTTTTGCCATCAATCCCACCTACCCGTACCACATAAATACCGTGTAATGGCACATACCGTCGATGCAAATCAATATTCGCCGTTGGAAAGCCAAGCTCTCTACCAAGCTTATCACCGTGAATCACTGTGCCCCAGACACAGTAGTAATGCCCGAGTAATGCACGTGCCATCTGCATGTTCCCTGCTTGCAAAGTATGCCGAATGCGTGAACTGCTCACCCGCTCATGCAAATAATTATAGGTCGGCACACGCAACACATTAAAATCACACTCTAGGCCCATCTTAATCAACAGCTGCTCATCACCCGCGCGGTCTTTACCAAAATGAAAATCATCGCCAATCACAATACATTTCACATGCACTCTCTCAACCAGAATACGCCGCACAAATTCCTGAGCCGTCATCTGTGCAATACTGTGATTAAATGGAATTGTTAAAAAATAATTGATGCCTAAAGCCTGCAATGCTAAAAATTTCTCCCGCCAGGACATCAAGCGCGGCACACGCTCGCCTTTAAAAAATTCCTTAGGATACGGATGAAAGCTGATGACCATTGAGCTCAAATGACGTTGCAACGCCACCTCATGCAATGTGGCAATAATTTTCTGATGGCCTAAATGAATACCATCGTAACTACCAATCGTCACAACGGTACCACCCAGTTTGTCAGGAATATGTTTTAAGTTTCTTAAATAGCGCATAACTAAATTTACGGAGCCCGCAAGGTTTTTAATTTCACTCCAGTCAGCAGCAATAACAGCACGTAACTGACCATCGCAACCGCAATAATAATCACTAAATGCA
>CAZFAA010000016.1:0-25590 GCA_964516605.1 uncultured Coxiella sp.
TGTTTACATCGCATGTACATTTATTTGGCTTAAACTGAAATGAAGACACGCCCTAGATCAAAAGAGTATACGCACATCAATTAACTGACGAACAAATAACAAGACATATGCCACATGCGCTTTAAGACTATTAACGCCGTAAAATCGACACAGTCGCCATAATAATTAAGAGTGGTATCAAGACTGGAAACAAGAACGGAAAATACATAATACTGACTACGACACCTGCAAGCGTGAGCAACCCCACTATCAACATCGCAACACCAGTAAATAAAAAGAACAACAATACGGCGACGCACATCGCCATCACCGCAATGCTGACTACGTTCGCCACACCTTCAATGGCGCTCAGTGGTCCCCAAACATACCAGGCAACCAATACGACTAAAACAAAAGATAAAGTAACCAGCAAAGCACGCGGGCGTTTTCTGACAATTTTAGTTTCTGCCATGATCTTTCCATATCTTGGTTAAAGGATTCTCAATCGTTAAGTGGGTGTAAAAGAGGCTTGAAATCCCATCAAGTTACATTCTACCGAGTAGCATCAACTGGCCAATCGGTTTTAAAAGTAACATAGTTTACCAGTAAAGAGCACCGACGATCTGGGATCGGTTTGCGCTCCAATCCATGCCAGGAGTTCTCACTGGGTGTAAACACATAACCACGGTTATGCCCAAATTTCACGGTTTTTACGACTTTTAAATCCGTATCGTAAAAATCAGTTCCCATATATTCCGGCCCATCGCCTAAAAATAACAACAATGTAAATTGTTTCTCAATAATATCTTTATGTGGCTCCAAGAAAAAACCATCAAAATCGTTGATGTATTCAACACGTAAAAATAACTCCTTAGTGTCCACATGAAATTTATCTTTAACAATTTTTAAAACCTGTGGATCTAAAAAAGCATCCACTAAATCTTGGAAAAAAGGGTGCTCATTTTTAGTATCTTTAGTGATAAACATGCGCCGTGGTGGTGTACCACCGGGTTTGAGCTTACTGTCGCTCGCGCGCGTACCGTCGTACACAAAGCCACTTGTTTTAGGAATCCGTACAGCCAGAATCTGGTCTGTTAACTCACTTGGCAACATATTCTCTACAATCCAATGTTGAAATGGGTAATTGGATTCACCCGCATTGAGAAATGAATCAACAATTCCAGCTGTCGTAGTGGCGCGTAAAGAATCAGTGGTGGCTGTGGTCATATAGAGTTTCCTCGTTATTTACGTGGAGTTACTGTATTAGATCCCATGATCAGATGCAAGGTTTCTTCACCCTTTATAAATCGAGGCGCTGGTTATACTTGAGTGATTGTAATAGAACATGTAGAGATTCAGCTAAAATTGAAAAACATTGATCCTCATAACGCTCCTATTGGGTGAGAATTTTGCAAATTTGCGCTAAGCTAATGCCTTTTTCAGTGATGAGCAGGAATTAAAAACATCAAAAAACTAGTGCTACCACTGATGAGCATATTGATAACTGCAGCAAATTTAAGATGCGCTTAATGAGAATGATTTGCATTTAAAAGAGGCTTCGATTATGCTGGGTGCATCATTTCAATATCCATAAGGTGTAACGCATGTCTTACGCATCACGGTCCAAGTTAGCTTCATTCCTATTGATCGCAGGGCCAGGTCTTGTGGTCATGCTGGCTGATACCGATGCTGGCAGCATTATTACCGCTGCGCAAAGTGGTGCAGTATGGGGGTACAAACTTTTACTATTGCAATTTATTTTGATGCCAATTTTATATATAGCCCAGGAACTAACTGTACGTTTGGGTATTGTAACGCGTATGGGGCATGGTGAACTCATTAAAAAACATTTTGGCAAAGTGTGTGCATGGATTTCCATCTCAACGTTACTCATCACCTGTATTGGCGCAATCATCAGTGAATTTAGTGGTATTGCAGGTGTAGGACTGTTATTTGGCGTACCCAGCTGGATTTCGGTGGTATTAGCTGCATCATTTCTGGCGTTTATTGTATTAACCGGCACCTACCGCTCTGTGGAACGTGTCGCCATTTGCCTTGGATTATTCGAATTAATTTTTTTCTTCGTAGCCTACAAAGCACATCCTAACTTACATGAAATGCTGGCTGGGCTTGCGCATATGCCAATCACTAATCCTGATTATCTGTATCTGACTGCTGCCAATATTGGCGCTGTGATCATGCCGTGGATGATTTTTTACCAGCAATCAGCAGTAATTGATAAAGGGCTAACGATCGAACATTTGAAAGCAACGCGTTTGGATACCGCCATCGGTGCCGTAATTGCGCAACTGGTAATGGCCGCTATTTTAGTCTCTACGGCCGCCACCATTGGCAAAAGCAATCCCGGTGTATCACTGAATACCGTACATCAAATCAGTGAAGCGCTCACACCTTTTATTGGCGAGATTGGCGGTAAAGTGTGTTTTGCCATGGGCATGCTCGGCGCCTCATTGGTCGCCGCGATTGTCGTGTCACTCACAGCAGCATGGGGACTGGGCGAGGTCACAGGCTACAAACGCTCACTCACTCACCACCCTAAACATGCCCCATGGTTTTACATTGTTTACCTTATTGTCCTAATCTGTGGTGTTGGTTTCGTCTTATCTGGAATCAACTTAGTCAAACTGAACGTGGGCATTGAAGTGATGAATGCCGTCTTACTGCCGATTGTGCTCGGTTTTTTATTTTTGCTAGCTTACAAAGTATTACCGCAGCAATACCGCCTAAAAGGTCCTTATGCGTGCTTTGTATTCATTATTTTACTCATCACCTCCCTTTTCGGCCTGATTGGTGGCTTGTGGAATTAATTTGCTGTACTGAATAAATAAAGGTAAGATGCGCCCTTTTATACTGAGAACAATGATGAATCCGCATACTGTGTCCGCTCTAGCGGCAAAAACGCTCGATGAGCATAAAGCCATTGATATCCGTAGTATTGATGTTACGTCACTGACTAATGTAACGGACTATATCGTGATTTGTACTGCCACATCAACACGCCACGCACAATCACTAGTAGAACGTGTCAAACGTAAGTTACGTGAAGAAGGCATTCATTCGATTGGTATGGAAGGTATGGAACAAAATGACCCATGGATCCTAGTGGATTTTGGTACGGTTGTGGTGCACGTATTATTAGAACAAGCGCGTGAATTTTATAACCTCGAAAAACTCTGGAGCATGACTCAAGAAATACGCGATAAAGCTGTCGGTGAAGATTAATATTATTGCCATTGGCACACGCATGCCAAGCTGGGTTACACAGGGCTGTCAAACGTATACAGAACGCATGCCCAGTGACTACCATGTTCAGTTTAACGAAATCCCCGCACTCAAGCGCGATAAACACAGCGATCTCAATGCCCTGCTGCTCAAAGAAAGTCACGCCTTATTCAGCTCGTGTCGCTCGCACCAGATGACCATTGCATTAGATCGCCTGGGCAAAGAAATCACGACAACACAGCTGTCCACATACCTATCTCAATGGCACGATCTCAGCCAAGATATTAACATTCTGATTGGTGGTCCTGAAGGCATTCACCCACACTATCTGACACAAGCACAACTCACCTGGTCGCTCTCAAAACTCACCTTACCCCATCCGATGGTGCGTATTGTTATCGCAGAACAACTCTACAGAGCCTATAGCATGATCATCGGACACCCCTATCATCGCTAAATAAAGCCATCCTCTTCGGGAATTGCTTTTATCTCTATCTACGTTAGACTGTTGCGATGTTAAAGCACACTCTAAAAAATCGGCAGAAAGAATTGCATTTATTTAAAAATCGCTGTTATGCGATTTTTGCGATTGCATTAGTGTTTTTTTTCGCCATTATAGGGCGCCTCATTTACCTGCAAATCATAAACCAAAAAATATATTCCTCTTTATCTGTGCACAACTTACTTAGAATAGTGCCAATTGAACCGACACGTGGCCTCATCTATGACAGAAATGGGGTACTACTGGCGAGTAATTCGCCGGTATTCAGTTTAGATATTATTCCTGCCAATGTAAAAAGCGTACCCGCCACCATCCAAGAATTAAGTAAAATCGTCGCCATCAGCCCTAGTGACTTGCTGGCTTTTAATCGTGCCCTGAGCCGCCATCGTCGCTATGAGCCAATTCCCATCAAATACCAACTCACTGAACAAGAAATGGACCTGTTTTACCTGAATCAATATCGATTTCCAGGTGTCATTATCCAAGCTAACATGCTACGCCAATACCCACTGGGCAATATCATGAGTAACGTATTGGGCTATGTAGGACGCATTAACGCCACAGAATTAAAATCCGTTGACCCCATTAATTATCAACCATCCGATTACATTGGCAAAACAGGTATCGAACGTTTTTATGAAAACATGTTACATGGCCATGTCGGTTCTGCACTGGCAGAAACGAATGCATCAGGCCAAGTCATTGAAAATTTAAAAAGCATCCCCCCCACCTCTGGGAAAAATCTTTATTTAACCATCGACAGTAAACTGCAAGAATACGCTGAGCAAGCACTGGGGGATAACGAAGGTGCGTTGGTTGCACTGCAGCCAAACACTGGACAAATTCTCGCACTGGTAACTAAACCAACTTATGATCCCAATCCATTTGTAATGGGCATCAGTAGTAAAGCCTATCATGAATTAATGGATGACCCCAATCACCCGATGTATAACAGAGCCATTCGCGGCCTGTACTCACCGGGGTCCACGATCAAACCATTCCAAGGTTTAGGCGGGCTCAACAACGGCGTTGTAACACCGCAATACACCATCTTTGATCCGGGCTGGTATCAAGTACCCTTTACCAAACACATATTCCACGACGACGTCAAAAGAGGTCATGGTCGTGTTGATCTGCATAAAGCCATCGAAGTATCGTGTGATACGTATTTTTATAATCTAGCAGTAAAACTTGGCATTCGCCGCATCGACAACTTTCTCAATCGTTTTGGCTTTGGACAGCCAACTTATATCGAAATGCCCGATGAACTGCCTGGTGTATTGCCAACCCCAGAATGGAAAGAACATTATCGAGGCCTACCTTGGTATACTGGTGATACGGTAAATATTGGTATCGGCCAAGGAATGCTGCTCATTACACCGGTGCAATTGGCCGCAGCCGCTAGTATTATCGCAGAACGCGGCGCACGTTATCAGCCACACTTAACACTCAAATGGCAAGATGCAAACAATACGTTTATTCAATCGAATGTCTTAGTCGATACCATAAAATTAAATAATAACTCATATTGGGACACCGTGATCAGTGGTATGGAGGCGGTGATCACTAGCGGTACAGCGCTACTTTTTGGACCACACAAAGACTTTACTGTTGCCGGCAAAACCGGCACAGCACAAATTTATGGTAACCGAGATGAAGAAACAACCGATTTACAACGCCCCAAGCGCTTACGCAATAACCATTTATTTATCGCCTTTGCGCCTGTTGAAAATCCCAAAATTGTAATTGCTGTTGTAGTTGAACATAATACCTACGCTGATGTGATTGCCGGAAAGGTTATACGTTTTTATTTAAATGAGCTTAATGCACAAAATACCGCAGTCCCTACTACAGCCACTACCGCAGCCACTGAAGAGATAGCACATGGCCAACCTACACCCTAAACATGGCGTCAAACGCCGGCTTAAAAACTTTCGCTTATCGATGTTACACATCGATTATTTGCTGTTTCTTGGTTTACTAGCGCTCTGCGCCATTGGATTGTTCACTCTATACAGCGCCACCAATGAAAACATGAATATGGTGGAACAACAAAGCACGCGCATAGGCTTTGGTTTTATTTTGCTATTTATCTTTGCGCAGATTCCACCACGTACTTATAAAAAATGGACGCCATGGCTATTTTGCTTAGGCATCTTCATGCTCGTTGCAGTATTACTCGTAGGACATGTTGGTCAGGGTGCGCGCCGTTGGCTAACATTAGGACCTATTCGCTTTCAACCTTCTGAATTCATGAAAATTGTCGTGCCTATGGCAATCGCTTGGTTTTTCAGCGAACGGGAAATTCCGCCACACTCCAGCACACTACTGATTGCAACGGCTATGCTCGGCATTCCGTTTCTGCTCACCGTGAAGCAACCCGATTTAGGGACAGCGCTCTTAATTGGCGGTACGGGAGCGTCGGTGATTATCTTTGCTGGCATACGCTGGCGCATCATTGCAGCTCTCACAACCTTAATTCTAATTAGTTGCCCGTTCTTATGGCACCTTATGCACGGCTATCAGAAAAAACGCATTCTAATTTTTCTCAATCCTGAAAGCGCCCCACTAGGTGATGGTTACCACATCATTCAATCTAAAATTGCCTTTGGTTCAGGAGGTGTTTTTGGTAAAGGCTGGCTCAATGGCACACAATCGCATCTGTCCTTTTTACCCGCGCACACCACTGATTTTATCTTTGCCGTGTGCGGTGAAGAGTTTGGTCTGATAGGTTGCACTATTATCTTACTCATTTATCTGGCCATTTTAATACGCTGCCTACACATTAGCATCCATGCTCAAGATACGTTTACTCGCTTATTATGCGGCAGCTTAAGCTTTATGTTTATCCTCTCGGCCTTTATTAATGTAGGCATGGTCATTGGCATTTTACCGGTTGTTGGCGTGCCACTACCTTTAGTGAGTTATGGTGGTAGTTCTATAGTTACAATTATGGCGAGCTTTGGTATCATCATGTCCATACAAACGCATAAAAAATTATGGACATCCTAACAGCAATTGCCTTAGGAATTGCAACATTGCGCGAGGGTAATATGGAAATCAAAGCAGCGATCATTGTCACAGCAGCCTTACTTCTGTCAGCCTGCGCCACACCACCGACAACGCCTTCGCAACAACAGCAGCAACAATTTATCCGCAACACAGCGCAACAAAGTAATTTATCGCCCACTAAAATTAAAAACATCTTGAGTCATGCCAAATACTCACCTTCTGTTATTGCCAAAATGACAACACCTTATGAAAGCAAACCGTATGATGTCTACCGCCAACATTTCCTCACCGACAGGCGCATTGATCAAGGTGCACAATTTTGGCAAGAGCACCAAGACATACTGGCTTTAGCACAAAAAAAATATGGTGTTGATCCGAGTATTATTATCGCCATTTTAGGTGTGGAAACGCATTATGGCGAACACGAAGGTAACTACCGCGTACTGGATGCACTGTATACCCTTTCTTTTTTTTACCCACAACGCGCTGCCTTTTTTCGCAAAGAGCTCGCTCAATATTTAGTTTTGTGTGACCAACAGCATCTTTCTACATACGACGTGCAAGGATCCTACGCTGGAGCTTTAGGCATGCCACAATTTATGCCAAGCAGTTATCGCGCTTACGGCGTTGATTTTGCTGGAAATCATCATATCGATTTGATGCGCAATACAGATGATGTGGTGATGAGTGTTGCCAATTACCTCGCGCATTCAGGCTGGCAGCGCAATCAACCAATTGCCGCGCCCTTGAATCCATCTTATCTCGCTCGCGTTGAACCGTATGTCAATACCAAAGCAAAACTTGTGATTCCGGTTGCCACCTTAGAAAAACGAGGTGTGCCACTACTCAACTACAGCGCTGCAGCTAAGCCACAGAATGTCAGCGTGCTCATGTTAAATGATTCAACGTCGAATGAATACTGGTTGGTATTTGCTAACTTTCGCAGTATTTTAAAATATAACACCAGCCCTAATTACGCGATGGCCGTGTACCAACTCTCTGAAGCCATTCAAGAAAAATATGCCCAACACACATCTTGAACGCGCTCAACAATACTATGCATCAGGGCAATTGCACGAAGCCATAGCCTCCTATGAATTGGCACTACACGATGATCCTAACTCGGTCGATATCTTACACGCACTGGGTGTGATCAAAGCACAATTGAATCAACTCGATGATGCCATGCTCTTTATCAATAAAGCCTTAAAAAAGAACCCAGACAATGCACGCATTCTTAATAGCAAAGCCAATATACTAGTGCGTCAACACAGATGGGATGACGCGATCAAAAGCTATCGCCGCGCTGTAGCAATAGATCCGAACTATGCTGTGGCGTATACAGGACTTGGCAACTGTTTGTATCAACAAAATGATTTAAGTGCCGCAGAAAACGCCTTGAAAAAAGCAATAGAATTAAACCCACAGTTCATCGAAGCACAATACAATTATGCATTAGTGCTCACAAAAAAAGAGTGTTGGCCTGAAGCGATCGCATTACTTGAGCCGATTGTCGCCAAGCACGCAAATTTTAGTGCGGCCCTCGGACAATTGGGCGAGCTTTATTTGCAAACCAATCAACCATTACGTGCCTTAACCGTATTAGATCGACGCGCTGAACTCGAACCCGAAAATCCACAAGCGCTGCACAGTCTAGCGCAAGCACTGGCCTTGACAGATCATCTCGAAGAATCCATTCAATACTATGAAAACACCTTAATGCGTGATCCGCATCATCTCGAGGCCAATCAAAATCTGGCTAATGCTTACGTCAAACTGGGTGATACAAATAAAGCACTGAATTATTATTTCCGGCAATTATCAATACAACCACTGCCAGAAAGCTACTTTAATATTGGTGTGCTGATGATGTACCAAGAACGCAATAAGGAAGCGATTGAATATTTTGATCAAGCCGCAATACTGGATCCTACTAATACGGCGGTATTATTAAACCTCGGTTCTATTTATCTGAAACAGCAGCATTATGGTAAAGCGCTTGAAACCTATCAACGCGTGTTAACACAAGAGCCGCAGAATGACGAAATACAGTATATTGTGGATGCGCTCAATAACGATGCAACACCCGCACGTGCGCCGAATGATTATTTGCGTAACCTATTTAATCATTACGCGGATCATTACGACCAACACTTAACCCAATACTTACATTACACCGTCCCCCAACAACTGACACAGCTTTTAATGAATGAATTAGGCTATACACCCAAAGAATGGCGCATTGTAGATTTGGGTTGTGGCACAGGTCTTTCAGGCCAAGCCTTCAAGCCCTTTGCACGCGAATTGATTGGCATTGATATTTCAGAGCAGATGATTGAGGTCGCGCGCAAGAAAACATGCTATGACACCTTAATTGTAGGCGATATCGAACAGGAATTGCCACACTATCAGAATGTGGATTTAATTGTTGCAGCAGATGTGTTTTCATATATCGGCGATTTAAGCGCTGTATATAAAGCATGTCATGCTGCATTAATCCCACAAGGCATAGTACTGTTTAGTGTTGAACGTGCCACAACAGGAAATTTTAGCTTACAGAAAAATATGCGCTACGCGCATTCCAAAGCATACATCGAGTCTCTGGCAAAAGAGTACCACTTTGATGTGTTGCGCTGCGATAACACCATCCTGCGTAAGCAACAAAAACAGCCAGTTGAGGGGTTTTTGGTGATGTTGAAATCTAATTCATAGGCTTGTATACGTATAAAATCAATGTGAAACCCGCAACTTGACAAGTTACATAGTGGGCTATATGGTGCAGTGAAAGGATATTTGCGAGCAAGGATTTCTTTATTATGATCGTTAGTTTTAGGCATAAAAGCCTCGAGAGCTTATTTTTAAAAAATCAAACTAAAGGCGTAAAAATAGATCATGTTAAAAAATTAAAGCAGATTTTAGCTGTGCTGCATGCGGCACAAAATATAAATGATATAAAATCTTTAAAATCCTTCCCTTGTCATGAATTAACAGGTAATAGGAAAGGTGAATATGCTATCTGGGTCAACAAAAATTGGCGGGGAACATTTACGTTCAAAAATGGCGATGTCTATTTAACACATTATGAAGATTATCATTAATTAAAAAACTATTTAAAAAGAGGTAATACGTATGATAATGCATAGCCCGCCTCATGTAGGGGAGATATTAAGAGAACTTTATTTAGAGCCCTTAAACATATCTGTTAGTGAAGCTGCTGATCATCTTGGCGTTACGCGTCAAGCATTATCACGCTTAATAAATGAGAAAACAGGAATTAGTGCTGAAATGGCAATACGTCTATCTAAAGCCTTTAATACGTCTGCTGAATTTTGGATGAATTTAGCAAAACAGTATGAATTATGGCAAGCTATGCAAAAATTCAAAGACATCGATATTGATCCATTTAATCAGGCTGCTTAATCCTATATTTCAATATTTTTATTCAAAAAAGACCAACTGAAATAATTCTATCTACAATAGGCTCATTAAATAATTATGGATCTATATAAAAAATTAGTTAATAGTATGAGGTATTTTGATAAAGAAAAGCTACTGCTCCTAATCGCAGTAGAATCAAGAAAATCTGGCAAAAATAAAGTAGCATTATCACATATAGCTTTTTTAGCCGCAGCTATTTCTGGAGATAGGCAGAAATTACAACCCACATGTGATCATTTAACTGAATTAATTGAGCAAGTTAATAACTTGCTGAATAATCAAAAATTCAGAACATTAAATATCATTGATGACTACAATCGCGAAGCTCTATTGATTGAGCCAAGTCATTCATTACCTTCTGAGACAGTGACACAGCTTGTTGATCAGGTTGCTGCAAAGCGCGGTTATCCTAAAATGATACGTGTTGATAATGGTCCTGAGTTTGTATCATCAATATTTAACGATGTGGATTGCTTCGGTGAGGCAATCTTGAAACATACAAATTCTTTAAAACCCGAATCCACGGTTCCTTTCTCATTATGTAAAAAACCAAAAAATATTTCTCTTCCTCACTTAAAAGAATTTGATTGGGAATATTCGGCTGATGTCACACATCATGTGTGATAACTAATATACTTTACAGGCTACTCAAGTCTTAAGCTTGCTATTTAACAGATTTTTTTCTAATCATACGTAGCATTTTAAACAACACGCACTAGCACCGCACGCAAATACTCACCTTCAGAAAAAGCAGGACGCAATGGATGATCGCTTGCCGCACCCAATTTCTCAACACATTGTATCGAGCGTTGTGCTAAAGCAGCCGCTTCACTCAGCATCGCTAAAAATAAATCCCATTGCATTGCAGAAGAACAATTACAGGTCATTAATAGGCTATTTTGTGGCATCACACGAAACAGCTGCTCGTGCAATTGGCGGTAATGACGCGTAGCTTTAGGTAAATGCACACGCGATGGTACGAGTTTTGGTGGATCCAAAATCACAACATCATAGTGCGCCGCTTGCGCTAAATGCGCTTGCACATCCGCACAGTGGAAATCCACCGTCAGGTGATTGAGTAAAGCATTTGCCTTAGCACTCTCAATAGCATCGTGTGAACTGTCGACGGCTGTGACCTGTGCTGCACCGGCTTTAGCTGCATGCAATGCAAATCCACCGGTATAACAATATAAATCCAGTACCCGTTTGCCGCGACACAGTGCAGCCATACGCACATGATTATCACGTTGATCCAAAAACAAACCTGTTTTTTGCATATGTTGAAAATCAATTTTATAGTGAATGCCCGCTTCCACGACATCACGTACGATACCGTGCACGCTCGCCGCATTAGCATCTTGGTCTTGCCAACCATCTTGTTTCAGGGCATTTTGCTGCGCCTTCCAAATGATGTGGGACACATCACATACCTTACGTAAGAGACGTTCAATCGTTTCGCGATGTAACTGCACCCAATAAGCAGAACTGCCTACCACCGCCACATCCGCATACACATCAACCGTAAGCCCAGACAAACCATCGCCTTCGCTGTTACACAGACGGTACGCTGTGGTCATGCTATTGGGTAACTGCATTAGCGCGCGCAGTTGCTGTGCTTGACGCAAGCGCTGCTCAATGATGCCACTCAAATCTTCTTGCACAAATGATTCGTAAGCATACGCTAACATGCGCACACGGTATAATGAATGCGGATTCCATACGCCCACACCAATCAATTGTTGTTGTGGATCCAACACCTGAATCAAATCACCCGGCTGTGGCTTCCCGTCCATCGTGGCGATCGCTTTTGGAAATACCCACGGATGACCACACCAAATGGGCTTTACTTTTTTTGCATGTAATACGACGAACATTTTAAAAACCTTAAAAATAGAGGAATTAGCGACTTTAACACAGCGCCGCTAAATATCAACCTTTGCTTACTGCCTGATTAACCGTTGATTCATTTTTTCAAAATCGACTTTTTGCGTCGAACGATACGGATTGATATCCAATCCACCGCGGCGTGTATAGCGCCCATAAACCGTTAATTCATCAGGTTTACAATGATGCATAATATCCACAAAAATACGCTCAATGCATTGCTCGTGAAATTCATTGTGATTGCGAAACGACACAATATAACGCAATAAACCTTCACGATTAATTTGCCTGCCTCGATACTGAATTTGCACACTACCCCAATCCGGCTGACTCGTCACCAAACAATTGGATTTTAATAAATCCGAATATAAGCTTTCACAAACCTGTGTTGCATTTGTCTCTAAATAATTAGGATTAACCGTATAAACCGAGCACTCTACATCTAAATCATCCAGACACTCACCTGCAAAATGTTGCATCAGTGTAGAGAGTGATGATTGATTCAGTAGCTGAACCACCACCACAACCGCCGTTTCTAAAATCGCTTCTAAATCGTTTTGAATGGTTTTTTGCAGTTGTGCAATAGAGTGAAATACAAAATTATTAAACGAGTTAAAATACAATTTCAGCGATTTTGATTCGACAATAAAAGGCGATTGGCAATCGTAATAAAGCTGCGCGATCGCGACCATCGGCTTACCTCGTTCATTCAGCCACGATACTTCATAGTGATTCCAGCAATCAAAACCATAAAAAGGCAAATGATCCGCATCAATCCCAATCTCACGGCGTTTGCCCGCGCGCGGAATCGGATACAAGCGCTGTGGATTATAGGTTTGATCGTAGGTAGTTTGCTTACCCAGATCTGAGTCATTAGCCTCACCTTGATATTTTTTTAATAATGGGTCGTGTGTCATAGTAATCTCCAACGTGACAGGTAATGATTATTTTGAATTATCGTGCTGTTTTCTAGCTACAGTCAGCATAGTCAGACTTTTATCAGCTATAAAATCATTCCCATCCATGTCATATTGCTGGACTATTTCAAAACCATTTTCATTTAATATTACGGCCAATTCTTGAGGGGTATAAATTTGCAAGCTAAAACTGTTGGTGTGCTCCTCTGGCTCACACCCCGCTTTCACAAGTGTATAGTGATCATGTGAGGTAAGCAGGCCTTTTATTTTATCTATTTCAGAGTGCTGCACATTGCGCGTTATGATACCATCCACAACCCGCTCAATATGCATCGCAAAGCCATCAATGATATCAGGTGTAATAGCCTGCAAGTTAAAAATATCAAAAATATACAGACCGCCCTCTTTTAAATTAGCACGAATATTTTTGAGCGCTATTTCAAAATCGGTTTTGATAAGATGCCCAATAGCATTAAAAATAGTAATGACCGCATCGAATCTTCCAACTTTAAGCGTACGCATATCACCATCAATAAATACAATACTGCGTTTTATAGCGTGTGCTTTTTTACGGGCTATATCCAGCAAGGCAGGACTGAAATCACTGCCAATGACCTCATAACCGCGTTCACTTAGGTAAAACACTTGCGAACCTGTACCACAGGTCATGTCCAGAACTGTTTTTACATTTTGCTCTTGCAACAAACGCTCGATCAACGCATTTTTAGTTTCGGTCTGCTCATTAACATTATGCGCATCAAACAATTCAGGCATGTGTTGGTATTCTATCGGTAGACCCAATTTATATGATTCAAAGCGAAATATATTTTTCGTACGGTTATCTAAATGGGGGATCACTCGCTGATACTCAACAAAATTATGCTGAGTATATTCTGCAATAATTGATTTCCAAAAATGATAAGCGCCTTCATTTTTAGGCATAACCATCACTTCCCATACACCTGTGTATTGTTCAAAACACCAATAAGCTACCTGTTTACCTATGCCTTTATTTTTAAATTTTCGTAAAATAAAAAACTCAGCCATATTAAATTCAATGCTTGCCTCACTACCCTTTTGATCCACAATCACAAAACCTGCTAACTCACTACCATAATAAATTAAAAATGGAAATGTATTGGCATCTGACCAGTAATGTTTGAAGTCCATGCATTCATACAACCCATCTGCTGGCATTTCCCAACCGGCTTCAAAGCCACAATATTCACTCATATCGTATACGTAGAAACGCGCCATATTTTGAATAATGGGATACTCTGCAAGAGTCGCTGGCACAAGCTTAACGCTGCTGAAATCGAAATAATTAGGTTCACGAATCATAGTGTTGTCAATAATATTTTGTTGGATGTATTGTTTCCTTATGCGATTTTTACGATATTTCATTTTAGGCCACTTAGCTGCCGCGAACGCGTCGCCGCCCAAAACCAAAACCACGCAGAGGGATCTTCGAGTACTTGCTGCTCCAACAATGCCACCCACGTTTTGGTTATGTCATGCATCGGTTGCTCCGCAGGATTATCGGCCACTTCTATTAACTGATGTTGGTAACGCCCACGGCCTACGCGGCGTATCTGCGAATATAAAACGGGGTAATTAAAACTGCGTGCATAGGTTTCAGGGCCTAATAAAAATGGAGACTCTCGCCCTAAAAAAGGCAGCCACACCACACGCTTTGCATGGCGCTGTTTCACATTTTGTTTATCCGCAATCAAAAAATACAGCGATGGCGTGTTACGTAATTTTAAAAATGTCGACAGCGGTTTATAAATAGAGGCTAATTCAAAGTGATGGCGTGCCCTATTGCGCCGCACATACTGATCAATATAACGATTCTTCAGCGGCTTATAGAATGCCACCCGATGATAGGCGTGATCGACACACACCCCCCATTCCCAGTTCGCGTAATGCCCCAGAACAACAATGACACTCTTATTTTGTTTTTGGTAGTGCTCTAATAAGCTGACATCACCGGGATGAAACCGTGCTGCTAATTTTTTTGAGGATAGGGTAAAGCTTTTAATCATCTCAACAAACATGACATCAAAAAAATTTTGATACACTTTATGCGTTATCTGCTTTAAATCTGCAGTCGATTGCTCGGGGAATGCTTGCTGTAAATTCGACACAATCGTTTTTTTACGAATACCAGTATGGTAAAACACAAACGCTAACACATCGGAAATTCGGTACAGCAACCCAAAAGGCAGATAACCAAAGACTAAAATAGCCAATCGTAATGCACAGTATACTATCATGGTCGCAAACCAGCTCCACGTTTAAAAATCCACCATGCTGCTACAAAGGCCACGATAAAGAGCGCTATTAATACAATGACCGATATATGCATCATCTGCGAACTTAATCCTAAAAATCCATAACGAAAAGCTTCGACAATATAATAAATAGGATTAACCAGAGAAACATGGCGAAAACCATAAGGCAACAGACTCACCGAGTAAAATACACCACCTAAGTACGTCAGTGGTGTAATCACAAAGTTAGGAATAATCGAAATATCATCGAATTTTCTGGCAAATACTGCATTCATCACACCGCATAATGCAAAAATAGCTGTAGCACATAACGAGGTAAATAAAATACCGATCAGAGAATAACAATGCAAATCGGTAAATATGGCGGCAATAATCGTCACAACACAGCCAACACTTAAGCCACGCAATATTCCCACACACATAAATGAGCTCAGCACCACCATATTAGGCATGGGGGATACCAAAATCTCCTGGATGGAACGCGTGAATTTTGCAAAATAAAATGAAAATACCGACGCTGTATACGCCGTCATAATCATCTGCATCATGATCAAACCGGGTGCGATGAATGTGGCATAAGGATAACCGTGCATGTCACCTATGCGACTGCCTATCACGTGTCCAAAAATGATAAAATATAAGGTGGACGTCATCGCAGGCGGTAATAATGTTTCACGCCATAAGCGCAACATCCGTAATCCTTCGAAGCGAATAATAGTCCAAAATGCGGTAAAAACCTGCACGAATGTCATTCTATTTCCTCCTGCTGTTGCGTTAAATGCAGGAACATCGTTTCCAAACGATTCGCTTTATTACGCATACTCTTAACACAAACACCCTGCTCTGAAAGTAAGTTAATTAATTCGGTCACACTACCACGCTTATCTACCTCAACATCCAACTCCCTATCATTGACCACTGAAATCGTATAATCCTGAAGATAAGGCAGCACGCTACACGGCTTGTCTAAATACAAAATAAAGTGTTCCTTATCCAACTGACGCAATAAATCTGGTAACGCAGTACTTTCAATAACCCGACCATGATTAATAATAGCGATATTACGGCATAAATTTTCAGCTTCCTCAAGGTAATGCGTCGTTAAAATAATAGTGATTCCCGCACGATTTAATTCTTGTAAAAAATCCCACATCGTACGCCGAATCTCGATATCGACTCCTGCCGTAGGTTCATCTAAAATCAACATACGTGGTTCATGCAGCATCGCTCTGGCAATCATCAAACGCCGTTTCATACCACCTGATAGGCTGCGCACCACCTCATCTTTTTTGTCAGAGAGCTCAAACAGACTGAGATATTTATCAGCACGTTTTTGTGCTTCGCGATACGGTATACCGTAAAAACCAGCCTGGCAAATTAACACGTCTTTAACTTTACGAAATTCATTAAAATTAAATTCTTGCGGCACCACCCCCAACATCGACTTAGCACGCTGGAAATTTTTATCGATGTCCACGCCAAAAATCTTAACGGTACCCGAGGTTTTTTGCACGAGGGATGTGATGATGCCAATTGTCGTCGACTTACCCGCACCATTAGGCCCCAACAAGGCAAAGAAATCACCCTCATCAACAGTGAGCGAGACATGCTCAAGTGCAGTCAGCCCATTTTTATAAGTCTTGCATAAATCATTTATTTCAAGAGCGTACATTATTCTCTTCCAGTTTAAAAATGACAGTTAAGATTCTGACTGCATCACGTTATTTTTCAGAGTCGCTTGAATGATAAAAATTAGAATAATACTGAGTAAAAAAATACTCGGCATCACGTAAGCCGCTTTATTTGGAATAAACGCTAACAATAATGTGCCCCATACTGTCATACTCATCGCTGTAAAATTCATCACCGCTGAACCATTAGCTTTATCAATAGCAAAATACAAAGCGGTACTCGGTGCATTCCCTGAAATAAAGGCATGGCCCATGTAAATAAAAAACATCAAGCTTAATAAACTGGTCATGGAGACATGGTGTGTCAAAAATAAACCCAACATCAATACGCTTGCGATCAATTCCAGTATGGCACCAACATAGATTAATTGACGTGATGCCACCCGCGCTGTCAAACGTGCCGAGACAATACAACCAATGAGCATACCCACTGTCGGCAACAAAGCAAACGTACCGTAATCTGCCGCAGTCAAGCCTAAAATATGAATACCGATAAATGGGCCTTCTGCCGAAAAAACATAAGGTAATATAGTTGTTAATCCATATAACAATCCATAACCAATCAATGGCAAATTTGTAAAAATTTGCATATAACCACGATGAATGCGTGCTAGTTTCATCGCAGAATGATCTCGCTCGACAATCGTTTCAGGTAAAATATAAGCTGGATAAATTAAACAAATACCGTAGACTAACAAAAAATAAAAACAACTTTGCCAATTTAAATATTGAGTAATAAACCCACCTAAAAATACAGCAACACCCGGAACGATTGCAAAAGACATCATCATATAAGAGATAATACGCCTTGATTGCTCCGGATAATAAAAGTCAGAAATGATGGTAAATGAAATCACAAGACCAACACTGGAACCCAAGGCCTCACACAAACGACCCACTAATAATAATGTAAAAGAATGTGTGGGTGAGGATAAAATACTGAAAAGTGACCCCAATGTGGCCACGGTAATACCAATATAAAAAGCGGGTTTGCGCCCATAACGGTTCGCCAATGGGCCATAAATAAGCTGCCCCACCGAATAACCGACCAAAAATAAGGTAACCGTTAATTGTGCCTGCCCCTCAGTAACATGAAAATAATCTGCAATACTTGGCAATGCAGGCGTCATTAATACAGCACCCATAGCAGCAAACGCACTTAAAATAATAAGGCAAATGAGTTTAGGCTGTTTTACATTCAATCGATATGAAGACATAGTTATCCTTGATGCGTACGCAATAAACCTATAAAAATACCTTGTATGGCAACACGCTTAGCATCATCAAAAACCAATGGCTTTAAATCGCGATGAGCTGCATGCAAAATGACTTGCCCCTGCTCTGTTTTTTCCAAACGCTTTAACGTCGTTTCCGATTCATCAATCACCGCCACGACAATTTGACCATTTTGTGCTGTAGTGGCGCGTTCACACACGACAATATCGCCATCAAAAATACCTTCGTCGCGCATCGAATCGCCACGCACACTGAGCGCATAACGCTGCTCCCCAAAGAACATTTTTGACGGGTCAATTGGCTGCGCATTCTTAAGTACTTCAATAGGACGGCCCGCTACAATGGCGCCGAGTAAAGGCAGTGCATTAAAATGCATCACGGGTTCTTCGACCAAACTAATATTACGATGTCGCTTAGGTGTTAGTTGAATTCTATGCGCCGCCGCTAGCGCTTTTAAGTAACGATGCACCACCCCACGCGATTTAATACCCGTACCTTGTGCAATTTCAGCGGCCGTAGGCGCATAGCCGTGCTCGCTTAAAAATTTTTTGATGAACTCAAGTGTACGCTGTTGCCCTAAAGTTAACATAGACTTCCCTCGTGATTGCTAAGCTATTCTAACCCACCTATAATCCACGTCTATGAAAAAATCACCAAGTTGTTGGATACTGACGCCCGGACCGATCGCGTTTCGCAAACAAACTGCTGGCGTCGCGCAAGCGCTGGGCTTAGCCTTCGTTGAAAAAACAGTAAAACGCCGCAAACCATGGTGCTGGTTACCCAAACACTGGACTTTGGGTGCCATGCAGCAATTGCAAGCAGGCTGTGATCGATTGGCACCGCCTTGGCCGGACATCGTCATCAGTTCAGGCCAATATACAATTGCGTATGCGCTCGCCATTCGTCGTGCCAATGCTGGAAACACGACCTTAATTCACATTCAAAAGCCCACCATTGCCACGCATTATTTTGATGCCATTATTGCACCAGAGCACGATCATTTAAGCGGACCATCTGTGTTAAACACACTGGGCGCGACACACGACCTAAACGATGACGCCTTAAATGCAGCACGCACTGAATTTGCACCACGCTTCAAACCTTTCAAAGCGCCTTACTTGAGTATTTTTTTAGGTGGCTCATCCAAAGACTACACTCTCACCGCTGCACACAGCGCTCAGCTTGCAGAGACTATTTTAGACATCGCTAAACATTATCCTGGCACGGTACTCATCAGTGGTTCGCGTCGTACCGGCGCACACAACATGAGTTATTTCGAGCAACGCTTTAAAGAACGTTCCAATATTTTCCTCTACAATAACGTCGGCAAAAATCCTTATTTAGGCATGCTAGGATTGGCTGAAAAAATTATGGTAACAGACGATTCTGTCAGCATGATTTCTGAGGCGTGTTACACGGGAAAACCCGTGTACCTTCTGCGTTTACCCGAGCAACAACAGCGGCGCAAAATCGATGAATTTATTCGTAGTGCACTGCAACGTCAGCATGTGCGTTATTATGATGGCTCACTGGAGTCATGGGATGTCCTGCGTTTAAATGAAACCCAACGCATCATTCCTGAGTTAAAGGCCTTACTCAAACCGCGTATCGTACTCGATTAAACAAACTGCATTATTTTAAGGGAAAAACGTTATTAAAAAAATTATCTACATTGCTGATGGCACACCATTCAATAGCCGTTTGCTAGCACAAGGACCACTGGGTGGTGCAGAATCATCCTGCATTCATTTTGTGACGGCTTTAGCGCGCCATGGTTACGATGTCACAATTTATACCAGTGCAAACGATACGTATCGCGAAGGCAATCTGCAGTGGAAACCGTTATCCGCCTTTGAACCGGCGCATGCAGATATGGTGATTGCACACCGCTCACCGCATCTGTTTTCAGCTCACCCTGTGCACGCTTGCCAAAAAATTCTCTATTTACACAATCCCGCTGGCTATTTAACTAAATGGAAGCACCGCCGTCATCTGTATAAACATAAGCCCGCCGTGATTTTTTCAGGAGCGTACCACGCATCAACCTGGCCTTTATTATTACCTAAAACACAACACATGATTATTCCCTACGCGATTGACCCGATTTTTACGCAGGAATTACCCCGCAGCACCGCACCACTTACAGCTGTTTTTACATCCAATCCATTGCGCTCCCTCGATTGGCTCTTAGACACATGGGAACGGTATATACATCCTGCCTGCCCAACGGAAACACTGCAGCTTTACACAGGACCTGAAGTGTATCCCAATTTAAAACCACAAAAAGTTGCTGCCATGCAAGCAGTGATGGATCAAGCCCGTGCCTTACAAAACAAAGGCGTAGTACTAAACAAGCCACTACCTAAAGAACAGCTCATGTCCATGATCAAAAATGCACGCATGATGCTCTATCGCGGTGATCGGGGTGAATCCTTTTGTCTTGCGCTTGGAGAAGCACAAGCATTAGGAGTGCCTGTTGTCACAGAAGGTATTGGTTCGTGCAAAGAACGAGTAATCCATGCTGAAACTGGATTTATTGCGACAGGCCAGCAGGCTTTTGCAGACTGTGCGATCAGCTTATTTACCGATGACCTACTCTGGCAAACACAACATCTTAATGCACTCAATAGACCGGCGTATACGTGGGATGATGCGGTTGTATCACTGCGTGACTTACTCAAAATCGGGAACCGACCTTAAACACCTTGCGTAAGCAATTCATTCTTGATTCTCGAGCCTCGACTCTCGATAGTGATCACGTTCCCTAATTTTTTCCTGATACTTCAAATACGAAATCAACGGATACAACCCAGCAAACAACGCATTTAAAAATCCATACACACCTTCTTGATAACCCTTGCGCCGCACATAGCATTTATAAAAACGCGACACAATACGTCGTAGATTGCGCTTTACCGATTCATTGGGCGGTGGATGGTCACACATATCCTCTGCACGTAAGCTTGTGTAGGCATTAAACCGTGCAATCATATCGGATACATCATTAAAAATATAATGTGTGATGGTGTGCTCTAATGTGTATTGTTTGCCTTTGAACTCAATTTTAGGGTGCACACGTTGATGACCCCAAATTTTTGCGCCTTTAGAAAACAAGCAGTTTTTAGAATTAATACCCCAGCTGCAACCCCAGCCACGCCGCACCAAGCGATCACCAATGTAGTTGGCAAACGGAATCGCCATATAACCAAATTCAGCCGTTTGAATACGCTCGCGAATTTCCTGTGCTAATTGTGCTGGCACGCGTTCATCAACATCAAGCTCCAAAATCCAATTGCCTGTAGCTGCATCAATTGAACGCATACGCCGCTGACCTTCAATCGCCCAAGCACCTTCTACAATATTCGATGTATACTGCAATGCAATGTCTTTAGAGCGATCGGTGCAGCGATCCAATAACACGACGATTTCATCAGCAAAAGTGAGCGTTTTAAGGCAATCGGCTAAACGGTGCTCTTCATTATGTACTAATACCACAACAGATAACTTAGGCATCACTTCTCCTGCTCCCGTGTTAATGCTAGCAACCAAGCACCCATCCACCAAAACGTGATCGCACCCCACGCAAAGAAAAAGCTTGTCGTCGATGCAAATGGCCAAACTCTTAAAATGAATGCGATCAACACACCCAACGCGATAGGAGATGCTTTAATGATGGTGCGCCGCTTCCAAAACTGCCGCGCCCAACAATACAACAGCCCTAAAAACAAGAGCGTTCCAATCAGCCCTGCACCACTTAAAAATTCCAAATACACATTTTGCACATGGCTATTAATGGCATTAAAGGATGCATACTCAGGTAAACTTGAAATTAAAAAATATTGCTTTAAGCCAACACCAAATAGTGGATAGTGCAAAAACAAAGCCCAGGCTGCTTTAAAGAGATTGCCATAATTATTAGTGCTAAAGGTTGCAATAGCGTGGAGTACAGAAGCAACATTACGCGACCATAATCCTGGATTACGCAGTAACACAAGCAACGCCATTGCAATACAAAACACACCTACAATCACTAATATTTTACGCAGTGGTTTAACCAACACAAAAATCAACGCATAGCCTAAGCACAATTCCAGCAATGCCATGCGCTCACCCGACACCAAAATAGCCGTGCTGATGACCATCACCGCCAATGCCGCTAAGACCACACGCCAACCAAAATGATGCTTTACGCTATACAGCAACATAGCAACCAAAAATGGCATACTCATCCATGTCAGCATAATACCGCTGTTCATCTTACCATTCAGGCCCATGATGCGTTGATAGGGACGTTGCCAAATCCACGTAATGTGCTGGTAGTGAGCGTATTGCATAGCACTCTTACCCACGATGGAAAAACCAGTTAAGAAAGTAAACAAAATATCGAAGGCAATTAGCAGCAATGCCGCACCCATTGCATACACAAGAAGGCGGCGATTTTTTTCAGATGCTAATAACCAATACTCCAAGCCTGCTGCAAAAAATAGAAAACGCCCAAAAGGAAGCGCCTCTTTAAACGATAGCGCCGCACTCATCAACGCATGCGCACTGATGGCAATTAAGTAAAGCCAAAGCAACAATCCAAGTTGTAGCCAACGTGCACGCAGCCAACTAAAATCATTCAGAACACAGGAACGCAGCAAGAACAAAACACCAACGGCAATAATGGAAACATCACACACGGCAATCCCAAGAAACATCATCAGCGGCATAGCAAGCAGTACACACAGACCACAACGCTCTATCCACGCTAATAATACTGCTGATGGTTTACTCAATGGAGGGCAAATACCCTGTGCCGTCATGTCGCGTCCCTCCCGGTAGATTGTTAAAACTGTGCGAATCATAGCAAGATTTCGAAGATAAATACTACTATTTTTGGTATAGTGCCGTATGCTTAAAAAATCAACTACCACCATATTACAAGTTTGCCCACAGTTAAACAGCGGCGGCATTGAGCGCGGCACTGTCGACATGGCTATTGCTGTAAAGAAAGCGGGGTTTCACAGCCTCGTTGCCTGTGCTGACGGCCATTTGGTTGCTGAACTGACTCAAGCGGGTGTTACACATATCCCTCTGCCACTGTATCTAAAATCACCCTACGGGCTACTCAAAAACAGCCAATGCTTGCGCAAAATAATGCTCGATTGGAATGTGCAACTCGTGCATGCACGTTCACGCGCCCCCATTTTGGCCACACAGCGTGCTTTGAAAACTTTACACATACCCTTAGTCACCAGCTGCCACAGCCCGCACGGCATGGGATTTTTAAATCTTAAAAAAATATACAATCGTGGCCTCGTTTGTGGCGATCGCATTATTGCCATATCCGATTTTATCGCCCACTATCTCACACAGCAGTATGCATTTGATCACACTAAACTGCGCACGATTTACCGCGGCATTGATATGGATTTGTTTAACCCATCACGTATTACCCAATATGATCCACTGCAACTCAAACAACAGCATGCTATTGCAACGCACAAAAAAATCATATTACTGCCGGGTCGCATCACGCGCTGGAAAGGGCACGATATTTTTATTAAAGCATTAGCCAATGTGCTCGCAACACATGAGGTACACGGTGTCATCGTCGGACGTGTTGACAGTGCGGATTTTTCAAACGAGTTGCACACCTTAATTCGCGATTTAAATTTACGTGAGCATGTCACGTTCATCGATGAATGCTTTGATATGCCGCCTTGGTATGCACTGGCCGACATCACCTTATCTTCTTCACGTAAGCCCGAAGCCTTCGGACGTGTAGCAGTCGAAGCCCAAGCAATGCGCTCACTGGTCATTGCTACAGAATTAGGCGCAGCAACGGAAACCGTTATCGCAGGCAAAACAGGATTTTTAATTGCACCAGATAATGTGGCCCAATTAACGCAGGCGATTCAAACAGCGCTGGATTTACCTCTTGTGCAAAAAAATAAAATTCTCGATGCCGCACGCCAGCATGTTGAAGCACACTTTACTAAAGAGCAGATGCTGCAGAAAACCTTAGCGGTCTATGAAGAATGTCTTCAGGGCATCAATCACACGCGCTGAAGGCAATTCACGCAAATCATCTACCTGAATACACGGCGCCCGAGTACTGGGTGGGCCATGCAGTTTTGGATTGGAATCCGCCGAAAACAACACCAGCACAGGACAACCTGATGCAGCCACAATATGCATCGGGCCAGTATCACTACCAAGCGCCATGACAGCACGTCGCCCTAAAGCGGCCAGCGCACCTAATGACGTTTGAGCGACTAAATTCAGCGGTCGCACCTTGTCGCAGCACGCTTCTATCTGCTGTGCAAACTCTTGTTCGGCCTTAGTGCCAATCAATACAGCAGTCAATCCTTGTGTGTTTAAATACTCGATTACATCCGCATAACCTTGCGCGGTCCAGCGTTTTTTCGGTCGTGTTGGCGCACTACCTGCAATCAATAACACAAAGCGCTCAGGTAGATTCAACGCAGTGATATCGTCACCCAACCAATCCACATTCGGTAATGGCACAGCAGGCACGCCAATGCGTGTTAAGTGGGTTTTAAAAATATCGTAAACATGCAAGGTATTATCTGGAATATTGCGCGGGTGTGAACAGCCTCTGACCTTACCCACCCATTCGGGCTTGGGTTGTGGCAGACAACGAAAATACCACGCCGTGCGCTGACTAGCCTGCAAATCATACACGCGTGCAAAGCGATAATGCTCTTTACCACCACGCACTAAACGCACTGTTTCCCACAATTTTAGAACATTCCAAAATTTAGGACGCGTATCAATCCACACCTCATCAAAATAAGGCGATTGTTGACCTAAAGCCGCATACGCTTTGGTCGTCAGCAACACGATATGTGAGTAGGGATGGTAATCACGGATGGCACGAAACGCGCTGGTTGCAACAATGAAATCGCCCAATGCACCGTGTTTAATCACCAATATGTATTCTTTTTTCTCCACAGAAGGTCTCGTGATTTTTGCACACTAACATGTTACGCTGCACAACATGCAATTACTCCAAATCATGGCCAGCAATAAACGAGGTGGCGCAGAGCGTTTTTTCTGTCGCCTGGCACACAGTTTTGCTGAACACAAGCTGCAACAAAGCGTTATGGTGCGCAAAGACAGCCCTTATGTCAATGAACTCGCGCACACGATGCCGTGCATCACAGCGCCATGTGGTGGTTTTTTTGATTTTCGATCCAAACGCGTGCTAAAACAATTCCTAAAAGAGCAGCATCCGGATATCGTCATGACCTGGATGAACCGCGCCACTGAGCTCGTTGGACGCTTACACAGCAAAAAGCACTACCAGCATATCGCGCGCCTCGGCGGTTATTATAACCTTAAGTACTATCAACACTGCGATCAGTTTATTGGTAATACACAGCGCA
>CAZFAA010000017.1:0-24604 GCA_964516605.1 uncultured Coxiella sp.
TTCTGTGGCAACAGAGCGTGGAATGCGGATCGATGCACCACGATCACCCGCGCCAGAGCGAAATACATCAATTGGAGCGGTTTCATGCCGCCCTGTGAGACGCTCTGCTAGGCCATGGCCGTATACGGCAATGTGTTCGGAATGCGCTTTTTCAAGTCGTGCAATAGCATCATTAATTGCTGCAATGCCGGTTTTAGGGTCGCGCATTGCACGTGATGAGTAGTTGGTGTGCATGCCAGCACCATTCCAATCACCTTTAACGGGTTTGGGGTGTAAGGTTGCTCTAATATCAAACTCTTCACCGATACGATAAAGTAACCAGCGTGCTAGCCATAAATGATCACATACTGTAATTGGGTCGGCTGATTCTCCTTTTACACCGCGGTACCCAATTTGAAATTCCCATTGACCGGGCATTACCTCAGCATTCACGCCGAAGATCATAATATTGGCATCAATACAGGCCTGAGCGTGCGCTTCAATCATGTCGCGACCAAATACTTCGTCTGCACCCACGCCACAATAGAAAGGACCTTGTGGTGCTGGATAGCCACGCTCTGGCCAGCCTAATGGCGTTTGCCCACGAAACAGGGTGTATTCTTGCTCAAAACCAAACCAAGGATCTAATTCACTGCCTCCATTAGCCATAATTTCGCGTAAGAGAGCGCGTTTATTGGTTTGGTGGGGTGTCACACCGTCGCCATCAAATACTTCACACAATACGAGGTAATTGGATGCATTACTCAATGGGTCAGATACAAAGCAGACGGGTTTGAGCACGAGGTCTGAGTTATGACCTTGAGCTTGATATGTCGACGATCCATCAAAGCCCCACAGCGGGAAGTCTTCTAATTTTATAGCCCCTTCAGGGTGTTCAAAAATGCGTACTTTTGAACGTAATGTATGAGTGGGTTGGGCACCATCAATCCATATATAGTTTGCTTGGCATATCATAAAGAGAACCTCTCTTAAAGTCTTAGGTGAACGAAGGGCATATGATACCGTGGTAGTTGCTTAGTGAAAAGGGAATAATGGTACTTAATGAGAAAACTGTACAGGAGTAGACTCCGTATCATTTTGAAGGGAGGCAGTCAGAGCGCTTTTATTTGCATAAACCTCGTATTGGATCTGTGTGAGTAATTTAAACGAAAAATTGAGCGATTATTACAGTGTTATGCTGTAGTGGTCAGGAGCCGTTTGATAACGGGCGCGCTCATGAGGATGATGAGTCCTGTCACAACACAGATCAGTGCATAGATCATAAAGGCGTGCGCGTAGATCGCATTGGTTAGCATAGGATTGGTTTGACCTTTAGGGATTGCTGCAAATTGTCCAATAATGCCTGTGATGGCGCTGCCAAAACCCAGGGCAATGTATTGTACCCCCATCATTAATCCCACGACTTTGCGTGGTGAAAACTCTGTGACAGCCGCTAGAACATTGGGTGATAACAGCATTTCACCGAGTGTAATCAGTAAATAAAAAAACAGCATCCAAATCGGCATCACCAGATACTGTGCAGTATGTTGATAAATAGCATACCGCAGTAGCCACATTGCCAGTGCTGATATGAGTAGGGCTGAGGCAAGTTTTAAAGCAATATTAGGATTTTTATTTTTACGATGTAATCTCTTCCACAGGAGGGCAAGTGGTAGGCCCAACACAACGATGAATACCGCTTCGAGTGACATAAAAGCGATCGCAGGCCACGTAATGTGAAAAAACACCCTGTCAACATTATACTCAACAAACAAGTTGATCACTGAAAACATTTCAAAGTAAATTGCCCAGAACACTACAGTAAATGCAATGAGCCAAATGAGTGCAATTAAGTGACATCGTTCTTGCCCTTCGAAGCGTAACGCGAGAAAAAAAAGATAAATAAAGACGAGGATGGCAATACCAAGCAAAATTTTATTACCAATTGCAGGATGATGCAGGAGTGCATTGCAGGCAGTTAGAATGAGTGCGCAACCTACAAGACTCAGCACTAAAAAAGCTAATTTTTTTTGCTGAAATAAATGTGGGCGTGGCGGTAACCCTTTATTATCAAAGCGTTTTAAATTACCTAAAAAGATAGTAACACCGACCGACATACCTACAGCAGCGGCTATAAAACAAATATGCCAGCCAAATGTTCTTTGGATAAATCCGGCACTAAAGGTCGAAAGGAAGATACCTAAATTCATGATCATGTAGTAGTAGGTAAATCCTGCTTGGCGTCGTGCGTCGAAGGGCTCATAAAACTCGCCAAGGTAACTGGCGATATTGGGTTTGAGAAATCCATTGCCGAGGATGACACACGCTAATCCCCAGAATAACAATGAATAGGCTAGCGTTGAAACAAGCAAATAGCCTATACATTGAAAACAGGCACCGACCAAGATGCTGTAACGAAAGCCAAGATAATTATCTGCAAAATAGCCGCCTAAGATAGGTGAGATGTAAACGAGTGCGCCGTATTCACCAGTGAGTAAAATGCTTTCGCTTTGAGAGAGATTAAAATGTTTAGTGAGTAAAAAAATTAACATGCCTTGAACAATATAAAATCCAAAGCGCTCCCACATTTCTGTGGTGCATAAGGGCAGCATGGCTTTAGGTTGCTTAAGCTGCTCAGTTGTAGAGGCGTTGTGTGGCTGAATCATAAGTTTGGTATTCTACCAAGTAACTGATAGCAGTGCTATAAACATGACGCTGCTCATACTCTATTGGTATTACAGACTCCCTAATCCTGTCGGGTCAGACAGCATCGTTGCTTTATTTAATTCGGAAAATGTTTTTTTAGTAATAGCATACATTTGGACATCATGTGGTTTGTTATCATAATAGCGGTAATTACTCAGATCGCCCTCAAAGGTGAAGCCGAGTTTTTTTAATACATTAATGGATGCTATGTTTTCTTTGACGGTGAGTGCTTCGATACGGTGTAAGCCGGCATAACGAAACATGTATTCCATGACTGCGATCATGGCTTTTGAAATAATGCCCTGGCGCCAAAATTTTTTATGCAGGTCATAACAGATTTCAGCACGGTGGTGGTGATTGTTCATGTACAGTCCTACTGCACCAATCATGCGGTCATCGGATTTACGGGCAATGGCCCAGTATAAGCCCTGACGGTAAGTAAATAATTTCTTACAGTATTCAATTTCAGATTGCGCTTCTTTTAATGAGCTAGGCTTTTTAGCTAGTATATAGCGTGCTACCTCATCATCCCCATAGTATTCAAAAAAAGCCTCGGTATCTTCAATGCGCTGTTCGCGCAGGTAGTATTCTTCATCAAGAGCTATCGTGGGGAAAGGGTAATTATAAATAGCTGTAATCATTAAATTTTCTCAAAAAATGGGTTGGGTGAGTGGTCGGTCAGTATAGCGTCGAAAACTTAAGGAAATCTTATTATAGAGTTCTGCTTGCTGTATCTTGAGGGATGTTAGTGGTATGCTGCCGCCCATGTCAAAAACTTCATATACACTTATTATGCCCGGTCTTTTTGCTTCAGCTGAGCAGGTTCAGCAGGCTGTGGCACCACGGCTTAAGAAATGGTTGCGTGGGACGCGTTCGCACAATACGGAATTAAGTTATGTTGACTTTTTATTATCCTGCTTTAATTACCCACAAGGTATTTACGATTTAGCCGGATTGCGTGCTGAGGAAGATGGCCTGGATGCCAATTCTATATGGCTGTGTGCTGATCCGTTGCATTTAGCGGTGGATGTCACACATGTTTATGCAGTGGGAAATGCGTATTTAGATTTGACGACCGCTGAGGTGGATGCGTATGTTAGTGCGATTAATGCTCATTTACCTGTTGGGTTGGAATTGGTAGCGCCACATCCTTTGCGTTGGTATCTTAAATTAGAGCGGCGTTGGGATATAACCTGTGCGCATCCCCATGAAATTTTTGCTAAAACAATACGCGATAAAATGCCGCAAGGTGTTGATGGTGTGTTTGCTCGAGCATTGTTTAATGAAATACAAATGCTACTGCATAGTCATGCTGGCAACAGGGTACGTCAGCAAGCCGGTCAACCGACCTTGGATGCTTTATGGCTGTGGGGGGTGGGTGCTGCTTTACCACTGCCCAGGATGAATCAATTTGATTGTGTACAGAGTAATGATCCGCTTGCATTGGCTTTAGCGCGTCGCCAGCGTATTCCTGTGGCGGATCTAGCAGAGCATGTGAGTGGCAACGTATTGCGTGTGGATACGCGCTTTCAATTTCATGACAGTATTGACGTGGCTTATCGATATATTCCTGAGCATTTATTGCCGTTCCTTAAGAGCGTGTATGTGGCAAACGGTGTTGTATATGAAAAAACAACGTGGTATCAGCGTTTATGTAAACGATAGTGTGACAGAGTATTTTTGCGAAGTGTGTGCTCAGTTTAATGTTGTGTGATGGGTTGGATTTTTTTACATGATTACGCATTTTAATTTAGTTTATTAAATGGTGTTCTGGCTTGATTGTTATTGCTTATTACAGAGATTAAAAAAGCAAATTCAGTGTGCATGCTTGATACAATACGATAAAACACCTGTTATGAAATTTTGTCAATCTGTTGTAACCACGTTATACTGGCCGATATTTTAAAATACACCCTCAGCAATGCATGCGATGGTGTGAAATTGATGACTATTACTGCTAAGGGATTTATATGCAAAAGAAAATTGTACGTAGGGATATGTCTTTAACGAGTGCGGGTGAACTTGCAAATTTCCACCCACTCTTACAACGAATTTATGCGACTCGTGGTATTCAATCTCCCGATGATGTGAATCGTGAGCTTGCCGATTTATTGCCATTTAGTACGCTTAAAGGCATTGATCAAGCGGCCATCCGTTTAGCCGATGCAATTGAACAGCAGCAAAAAATTATTATTGTTGGAGATTTTGATACCGATGGTGCTACCAGTACTACATTGGCCGTTTTGGCTATGCGTGAAATGGGAGCGCAGTGGGTCGATTTTATTGTGCCAAACCGTTTTGAATACGGATATGGATTAACACCTGAGATTGTGGATGTCGCTAAAATTAAAGCGCCTGATTTAATTGTCACAGTAGATAATGGTATCTCGAGTATCAGTGGTGTGGCGCGTGCGCGTGAATTGGGTATTGACGTAGTGGTAACGGATCACCATTTAGCAGGTGCTGGATTACCGGATGCGTGTGCTATCGTCAATCCAAATCAGCCAGGTGATACATTTGAGAGTAAATGCATTGCCGGTGTTGGTGTGATCTTTTATGTTATGATTGCATTGCGTGCTTGTTTGACGGAGCGGGGTTGGTTTGTCAAACACAATATCAAATCGCCGAATATGGCGCACTATCTTGATTTGGTGGCGCTAGGTACGGTCGCGGATGTGGTGCCTTTAGATAAAAATAATCGTGTATTGGTGTATCAGGGGATGCGACGTATTCGTGCAGGGCATACGCGTCAAGGTATTATCGCGTTGTTGGATATTGCACGGCGCAATCCTAGAAGTTTGGTAGCATCCGATTTAGGTTATGCCATTGGTCCGCGTCTTAATGCTGCGGGGCGTTTGGATGATATGTCTTTAGGTATCGATTGTTTATTATCAGATGACTATAAAAGTGCATTTATGATTGCACAGCAGTTGGATCAGCTCAATCAAGAGCGGCGCGTATTGGAAACGCAGATGCGTGATGAAGCATTTAAACTGGTAGATCAATTGCATCTTGATAATAATTTACCGATGGGTGTTTGTTTATACGATGAAAACTGGCATCAAGGTATCGTGGGCTTGGTGGCGTCGAGGGTAAAAGAGAAAGTGCATTTACCCACCATTGCTTTTGCTAAAGAAAGTGATGATTCGATTAAAGGATCAGCGCGCTCCATCAAAGGCTTACATATTCGTGACACATTAGATACGATTGCAACGCAGCACCCACATCTGATTTCAAAATTTGGTGGCCATGCTATGGCAGCAGGATTATCTTTAAAGCTCGAGCATTTTGAAGAATTTAAAAAAGTGTTTGCTAAGCAAGTAGCGATTGCATTGGGTAAGGATGATTTAGAGCGTCGTGTTGATTCGGATGGTGAGTTGAGTATTGAAGAGTTCACGCTCGAAATTGCTGAATTATTACGTGATTCAGGACCCTGGGGGCAGGCTTTTCCAGAACCTACATTTGATGGTCATTTTAAAATTATTGAACAGCGTTTAGTCGGCGAAAAGCATTTGAAGCTTACGTTGCAAATACCCAGTTGTCAGTACTTCCTTGATGCGATCGCCTTTAATGTGGATGTAAGTGTATGGCCTAATATGCATTGTACAGATGTATATATTGCGTATCGTTTGGATGTTAATGAGTATCGCGGTCGACGTAAATTACAAGTGATTGTAGAGCATTTGGAGCCTGTGACGGTGAGGGATCCGGCGTATGCCTAATGCGTTATGTCCTTGCAACTCACAAAAACCGTATGTAATGTGTTGTGGCCCATTACTGGCAAAAGAAAAAATCGCGATGACACCAGAGCAGCTGATGCGTTCACGTTATACTGCTTATTCGCAAGCTAATATCGATTATATTGAAGCGACCATGCGCGCTCCTGCTGCAGCTGGTTTTAATAGGAAGCAGGCACGTGCGTGGGCATCGAGTGTGCTGTGGCAGGGGTTGAACGTTATTGCAGTATCTGAACATGGTGATGTAGGTGAGGTGGAGTTTGTAGCGTCGTATTTTGATGCGGGTCAATTGCATCACATTAAAGAGCGCAGTGTATTTCACCGTATTCAAGGGCGTTGGTATTACGTGGATCTCATTCAAAAAGTAGTCTTATAAAAGAATAAATCATTATGTCAAGCTTAACTAAACTTTATCACGTTCGACTATGTATTAGTTCAATTAGTTCTTCTATTGAATCTTTTAATTCTTGATCTGTGAAGTCGCCATTGATTGTGTTGTCAGAGTGATGAATCCGGTTTCTAATAAAGGTATGTATAGTTACATCCTTACCTGGGGAGTCGTCATTTTTTTTCCATTTTTTATTTTGGCTGCATTTGTTTTTTAGGTATTCCTCTATTTCATGTACTTTTGTCTTTTTTTCTTGATATTGTAGATATCCATAAAGTTCATTATGAAGATCTGTAGAGTATATATTAAAAGCTTTGTAGTTTATTTCGCTCCATGTGGGACTCCATGGGAAAAAATTATTATGTTCTTTATTATCATTTGTAATTAAAGTTTCCTCATCTCTCCATGAACAAATGAATATTTTGCTTTTGTTAAAAATTTTCTTATATAAAAATGGTGAATGTGAAGAAATAATTATCTGTTTCGTTTTTGATTCTTCTAGTAACAACTCTGCTAAGGTTTCTTGTGCTTTTGGATGAAGGTGTAGTTCAGGTTCGTCGATTAGATAAATTAAGCTTGATTTTCCATTATCTGTGTCTGACAACGCTTTAAGTAACAATAATGAAAGTATTATCTCCATGCCTGAGCCAAGACTCTTTATGTCAAGTTGTTTGAGCTCTCCATCTTTTCTTACAGACCAGAATGCATTATTGAATGGATGGAGGAGTTTGATAATATCAATTTTCAGACCTTTAAGTAGTGGATTGCTGAAAAAATCAGAAAAATTTTTCGAAAGTTTTTCACCAAAAGGTATGGCTACAATTTCAGAAACAGTTGCAAAATAGTCTTCAGTGATATTTCTTAGTAATTTCTCTTCTTTTTCCTTATCAAGGTTTCTTAAAAAACGATGATTTAATTCATCACATATTTTGTCAAAGGTGGTTTTGTAATTACCTGATTTTAGGTGCTTCATGCTGCTTTTATCGAAGTAGAATAAATTTATTTCACCGTTTCTAATTCTGCTGTTATCAAAGTAGAGGTCTCTAGAATCTATAGTGTTTCCAATGCTTTCATCATCTTTTATATAATGCTTATCTGCGGGAATAAATAATGATTGAGTTTCAAATGGTGATGAGAGTAATTTGCCACGTTCTTTACGGCTTCGTTTGTTTGCCTTAAAGCTAATGCCTTCGGATTTGAAGTATTGCTTTGAAAGAAATTCACTTGATGGCATGCACTCAAATTTTTTTGTGTACCCATAAATTTCTATAGGAGTGTTATGATCTTGAAAATAATTTATATCTAGCTTATTTTGAACAGTATATTTATCAGATAAAAGTAAGCTAATGGCCTCAAGTATTGATGTTTTTCCTGTACCATTTTCACCAAGAAATAAATTCAATCCGCTCCCTTCTTGGTCGTTTGGTGTATTTAGCTGTAGCACCTGACTTTTGAAGCATTTATAGTTTTTAACCTCTAGTTTTTTGATAAATATTGGTGTTTGTGCTCTTTTTTGCTTTGTTGCTGTAGCCATTCACCACCTGCATAATCATTTGTTATTGGTAAGAATATATAAAGGTAGCTCATTGTAGGGTAACTGAAATTAAATTTAAAGTGATTACAGAGTCTATTGTCGGGTCAGGGTCAGGGTCACCTCATTAAAATTGAGCTGTTAATACACTATCCAAGAAGTCATGATCCCATCCAGCCAGTTTTCTCATCGCTTTCAAACTTACGCGAGGTTTGGTTTGCTTAATTATCCGTAATAGGTTCAGCACAGTTTTCTTCACAATCGCAATATTTCTAGGTGCATTACCTTTTCGGATACGAGATTGATCATTAGCAAAAACAATATCAAGCACCCAATGTAGCTGATTCTCAACACCCCAATGTTCACGCACTGCTTGGGCTATTTTATCTGGTTGAGTTGGTAGGCTACTTATGTAAATCATGTTACGCACCAAAGCTTGCGGCATAGCCGAAATCGTTTAAAATTCGCCCCTTAATCTACAAGGGGAATCGTATGGACACGAACATTCTTGATCTCTACACAGACTAGCTAATTTGCCAGAACAAATACGCGACAGCAACAGGCATGTCAAATATGCTGTCTGGTGAAATTAGTCACGATAAAATCACGCGCTTTTTAAGATCCAAAGAGTTTGGGTCTAAAGAGTTGTGGGAGTACGTAAAACCGATGGTGCGTCAAAACGAAAAATCAGATATCACAAAAAATCAATTATTCCGCCAACTAATCCAACAAGCTTGCGACAACAATGTTTTGTCCGATTATATGTTGGCGGATAACTGGTATGGCTCAAAAGCCAATATGGAGTTTATCCAAAATGACTTAAGCAAATCGTTTATCATAGGGATAAAGTCAAATCGCACTCTGGCCTTATCTGAAAACGATGCCAAAAACGGTCAGTTTCAAGCAGTGAAATCATTAGAGTTAGAAGAGGATGTTTGCCACAAAGTTTGGCTTAAAGGCCTTACTTTCCCGGTACAGCTCATCAAAAAAGTTTTCAAAAACGAAAACAGAAGCACAGGAATCCTCTATCTTATTTCAAACGATAGGCACGCAGATGCTGAACGTCTTTATGAAGTTTACCAAAAACGGTGGCGAATTGAAGAGTATCATAAGTCAATTAAGTCGAAACTATTCCATTTCATCGTGAGTAAACGTGGTGATTGCTACGATAACGCTGATATGGAGAGCTGGAACCATAGCTAAAGGTGGAAGGGAAAATAGTGGCTTAATAAGGTGTCCGTTTTATTGGGGTAAGATCAGTTTGCAATAGAGCTTGCGGATTTAGATCCAGTGGACGGGTGTAGGCGGGAGAGCGCAATTCGTCTAAGGTCTGATTTGAGTTTTATTCTGCAAACCACACTGGATCTACTTCACTAGAGACCGACAATCATATCAGAAAAATTTTTTATGTAAAACCTTTTATTTTCAAGCATATAGAGCAAATAGTGCGCATATCCATTAAGATTGGTTGATATCTTATCTATATCTATACACTATTTAACCAGAGCATAAATATTCAAGGTACAGAGGTGGTGCTAAGGTGTTACTTGAAACAATATTTACACAATTTTATGTACGGGGCTGCTCATCACAGCAGGATGTGAGCAGATATAGGATTCAGTACTATAAAAGGATTTGTTTAGTATCACTGATGCTCAGCAGTTTTTTTTGCGCAATAACGTTCACGTAAGATATGCCGAGCTTGTCCTGCCAGTGAGTACATGACTGGAATGACGATTAAGGAGAAGAATGTACCAAACACCAACCCCACAATAATCACTGTACCAATTTGAAAGCGGCTGTTTGCGCTAGCGCCTGAGCTCAAAACAAGAGGTAACGTACCAAAGACCATTGCAGCGGTTGTCATTAAAATAGGTCGCAGGCGTATACTGGCCGCTTCAAGCAGTGCTTGTGTGTAATGCAGGCCTTGTTCTTGCAGTTGGTTGGCAAATTGAGTGATGAGAATGCCGTGCTTGGCAATTAAACCAATTAAGGTGAGCAGGCCTATGGCAGTATAAATGTTCAGTGATGCATCCATTATTTTTAAGGCCGCTAAAGCGCTGACCATGCTGAGGGGTACAGCAAGTAAAATAATCAGTGGATCAAGAAAACTTTCAAATTGTGCAGCCAAAACGAGATAAATAAAAATAATACCGAGCACAAAAATACGCCCCATATTACTGTTGTTATCATGTATTTGTTTGGCCATGCCAGACCAGGCAAATTGTGCGCTGCTTGGTAGTATTTGTGGTAACTGTTTTTCAAGGTACATGACAACGGAACCAAGCTTATAGCCTGGTGCAAGATTCGCTGAAATTGCAGCTGCACGCAGGCGATTGTAATGCGATAGTTTTACTTCTGCCAATGTTGGAGTGATGCTGATTAAATTACTCAATGCAATGAGATGCCCCCCCTCATTTTTTACATAAAACTGATTTAGTGTGTTCAGATCATGCAGGTATACATCAGCGGCTTGCATGACAACATCATAGCCACGTCCGTTCATATCAAAAGTAGAAATGCTGCTACCACCTAAAAATGCTGCCAGTGTATTATCAATGCTTTGTGCATTGACATTGAGGCTACTGGCTAAATCACGATTAACTTGTATCGCATATTGTTGATGATCAAATTTCAATTCAGAGTCTATGTGCGTGAGTCCTGGGTAATGGCGCAGTGCTTGCTTAACGTGTTGGATAATCTGATACAGGTTCGTATAACTGCCTGAGTTTAAAATATAAAACTGCAGTTCGTGTTGCATGCTACCACCAAAAGAGGGTGGGAAGGCCGTGGCATTGAGGGAGGGAATGTCAGATATCTCTTGATTGATGTGTTGCGCTAGTTGTATTGCGCTGTAGTGGCGTTCGTTATGTGGTTTTAAGGCTACAAAAATATTATCAAATTGATCCAGTTCTTTGGTTGAAAATTGTGATACCGATGCAATGTCAGGATATTTTTTGAGGATAGAATAGACAGCATCTTCTTGTTGATTGTTGTAAGCAACATTACTGCCAGTGGGTGGATTAATCGAAATCATTAAAAAGCCCATGTCTTCTTGGGGCATGAATTCTTTGGGAATACTGATGATGAGAAAGTATCCGGCAATAGCAATGCACAGCACGCTACACACCACACTCAGACGTATTTTTAAAATAGACACAAGCAAATTTTTATATATTTTTTCGAGGCGGTAAAACAATCCTTGTACGCGGTGCGCATAGCCAGTAGGTGCTATATTTTGCGGTAATATGCGCGCACACATCATGGGGGAGAGCGTTAGTGCCACAATACCGGATACCATTACAGCTCCTGCTAACGTGTAAGCAAATGAGCCAAAAATAGCCGCCGCTTTACCTTGCACAAGACCGATCGGCGCATACACAGCAGCCAGTGTCAGGGTCATTGCAATGATGGCAAAGGTAATTTCACGACTGCCAATGAGTGCGGCATCAAACGGTTTTTTGCCTAGTTCAATATGCCGATAACTGTTTTCAAGAACGACGATAGCATCATCAACAATCAATCCAATCGACAGCACTACAGCGAGCAGAGTGATGATATTGATTGTATAGCCGAATAGATAAATCAGGCCAAATGTTGCAATCAGACAAACGGGAATGGTCGCAATGGGAATGAGCACGCTGCGCAGTTTACCAAGAAATAAAAAGATAATACCAATAACACAGATAATGGCCATCACAATCGATAGATACACTTCATGAATACTCGCTCGCATAAATTCGGATTGATCAAAGGTGGTGGTCATGTGTATGCCAGAAGGAAGTTGTTGTTGGATGCGTTGCAGTAATTCGCGAACACTGGTAGCGGCGTGAATCGGATTACCGTCTGTGGTATTAAAGACAGTCATATTGATCCCACGCACTCCGTTAAATTTAACAATGGTCTGATCAGAGTTGTCAGCGCCAAGCGTGACTTCAGCAACGTCACTGAGGCGTACCATGTGGTTGTCTTCGTTTTTAATAATTAAATCTGCGAATTGCTGTCTGCTGTGTAATTCGGTTTCAGCTGTAATAGGATAATCCATATTGTTTGTGTTAATTTCACCAGCAGGTAATTCAATATTATTATTGGTAATAGTTGTGCGAATATCATCAACACCTAAGTTGTAAATGTGCATTTTTTTAGGATCGAGTGCAATGCGCATTGCATATTTATTACCACCATCAACTTGCACACTGGCAATATCGGGTAACTGCTCGATTTGATTGATAACATAACGCTCTAAATAATCGCGCAGTTGTAACACATTTTGTGATGGAGTGGTCACACCAATATCGAGTAAATCCATATCCCCCCAGCCAACTTGCACGGTAGGTAATTTGATATTCATTGGCAGGCGATAACTATTAGCTGAAATTTGATTACGTACTTTGTTGGCAACTGTATCGGGTTTTGCTCCATCAGTCAGATCGAGGGTGATGCTACTGCCCCCTTGCACACTAGTGGAGTACATATCTGTAACGCCTTCAATACCACCGAGTGCTTCTTCAAGCGGTGTGGTGATACTGCTTTCGACTAGCTGTGCAGAGGCACCTGGATAATACGTTGTAATGTTAAGACTATCGACTTCAAATTTGGGTAAAAAACGCGTCTGTAAATAAGAAGCCCCCATCAATCCTGCAATCACTAAAATCAAACTGATGACGGTTGCTAGAACGGGGCGGCGAATGCATACTTCGGAAAGATTCATGCTGGCGCTCCTTGGTTAAATAGAAACATATATTAATAATTCGAATCGTTACTTCAGCTCAGTAACAAAATCACCCACCTGTACTTTAGTTTGCCCTTGTGCAATAAAGTGATCTGTTGCAGTTAAGCCGTGTGTGATCACAACGCCTTGATTCAGTTTCGCGCCAATGGTGACAGGTATGCTATACGCCTTACCCTTTTTGACACCCAGTACGTAATAACCATTAATCGACGCAAATAAGGCATCAGCTGGAATCACGAGAGTCGCCACCGGTTTTGTCAAGCTTTGGTGAATATTGACAAATAAGCCTGGTTTTAGCAGCTGTTGTGCGTTATCGATATCAGCGTGCACGGTTACAGTTTGTGAGCTGGCATCAACAGTGGGGCTGATATATGAAATCACACCATGAAATAGTGCATTATGCAGTGCAAAGGTACTGATCGTTACAGGTTGATTTAATTTTAGCAGATCCATGTCGCCGGCGGGTACGGAATAGGTTACACGCAAATGTGTTAAATCAGTCAGAGTTAAAAGTGTCGTTCCTGGTTGTATTAAATCCCCAACACTAAGTAGTTTTGCGCCAGTGATACCTGTAAAGGGGGCACGAATACGTTTTTCCAGCAGATCAGTTTGCGCTGTTTCCAATGCAGCATGGTCTTTTTCATGGTTTATTTTCGCATCGAAATAATCATCGTAGGACGCAAAATGTTGACGGTAAATTTTGCTGAATTGCCGATATTTTAAAGCGCTGCTGGCATCTTGTGCTCGCGCTGAATCAACAGCTGCTTGCTCTTTGCTATCGTCTAACTGAATTAATACAGCGCCAGCTTTAACTGCTGTGCCTTCCGTATAATAAATGTGGGTCACATAACCTGAAATTTTTGCAGATAAATTGGCTGTTTGAATGGCTTCAAGATTACCGCTACTGGAAATACGGTGGGAGAGCATAATGGTTCGAGGCGTCGTCAACACCACTTGCGTTGCTGTGGTCGGTGTGCTTGTAGGTGAGGAGCGGTGTTTGCTCCACGACACACCCACTACAACCAATACGAGCAAAATCGTTATAATGAGTGCGTTGGTCCTGAATGCTTTACTCATGGTTGCAGTACTAAGTAAATGGCGTTCGCACCGCGAGTTACTTTCAGTAGTAATTCATCTTTTACTGAATTAGCTTGTTTAATAAGCTCGCCAATCGTACGCACCGGTTGGTTGTTTGCCATGGTGATCACATCCCCTGGTAACAGACCGCTTAAGGAGCCAGCACTGGCATCGGTCATGTTTGCTACCAGTATTCCTGTTAAACGTGTGCCATCCCCTTCGAGTTCAGAAAAAGTTTGCAAGCGCAGGCCAGCTAAAAATGGATTAGTGTGGGTTGGAGTGAATGTTTTTGGATCACCAATGGTGGCGTTTATGTGTTCTTCAAGGTGATTATGCAACACCGTTAAGTGCACCACTGTACCTGGGCGCATGAGACCCAATGTATTGCGCAGTTGTGCTGAGCTTTGCACATCTTTACCGTTGATCTGCATGATCACATCTTGCGTTTGCAATCCCGCTTTTGCAGCCGGTGAACCTGGAACCAGCGTTGCAACCAAAGTGCCACGTGTGGTTTTAAGGTGCATGGCATCGGCTAATTCAGGTGAAATATTCTGTGCGATCACACCCAACATACCACGCTCTACTTTGCCGTATTTGAGCAGTTGCACAATCACGCCGCGTACCATATTGCTCGGAATTGAAAAACCAATACCAATATTCACATCAGTTGGTGTAATGATGGCGGTGTTAATGCCAATTAATTGCCCATACATATCCACCAGGGCACCACCGGAATTACCGGGATTAATAGGCGCATCGGTTTGAATAAAACTTTGAAAACCTTCGAGTTGCGGTTGACTGCGATTTAACGCGCTGATCACACCTGATGTTACCGTTTGTGTCAAACCAAATGGACTGCCAATCGTTGCAACAAAATTACCAACTTTTAATTTATCGGAATCAGCAAAGGTCAAAGCGGTTAGATGTGGTGCGTGAATTTGAATGATGGCAATATCAAAACCTTCATCTTTACCAATTAATTTAGCGCGAAAATGACGCCCATCCTTTAAGGTGACGATCATAATATTTTCGTGTTGCACAACATGCGCATTGGTGACAATTAAGCCTTGAGCGGCATTAAAAATCACACCGGAACCAACGCCAATACCTTTTAATTCAGGCGCGGGTACAGCTGCAGGTGGCGCAAAAGGATCCGCATCAATTGGGGGAACACTTTTTTCAACAGTAATATTAACCACAGCAGGTGTGACACGGCTTAACATCGGCGCCAGTGATGTTACCTCACCATTTAAGCTGGTGGGGACGTGTGCTAGGCACGCAGGTGAGAGCAGCGCTGCTAGGATCAGCCATTTTTTACATGAGCGAATAATGTTGTGATAGAGCATGTCGGTACCCCAAAATACTGGTTTAGGTTAGCCAAATGGTACTCGCCATACGTCCTGTAATACCATCGCGTCGGTAAGAAAAAAAACGGTTACTGTCGGTAAATGTACAGTAGTCGCCACCGTATACATTCTCCACATTTACTTTCTTAAGGCTGATGCGCGCGAGTGTGTAAATATCCGCAAACCAGCCAGAGCCGACCTGTTTAAAAGCTAGGCTATTCTGCGTGTTGCTATGTAAAAAATCAAGTCGAATTTCATTACTGAGTTCCAGAGCGGTAGGGCCAATGGCAGGGCCGAGCCATACGAGTAAATCAGCTGGTTTACTCGTGAGTTGTTGAATTGTATTTTCGATGACACCATCTTTTAAGCCACGCCAACCCGCATGAATTGCAGCAATTTCCGTGCCTTGGCGATTACACACGAGCAGCGGCAAGCAATCAGCTGTCAGTACTGTACAGGGTAAGCGTGCAACACGTGTGTAGCTGGCATCAGCATCCTGCGGTGTTGTGTTTGGTGTTGCAGCGGTTAATTCCACCGCCACAGTACTGTGTGTTTGATTAAGCCAAATAGGTTGTTGCGACAACTGTACTTTTTGTAGGAAATGCTCACGATTTTGCGCTACATGCTGCGGATTATCGTCTACGTGCATCGCTAAATTAAAACTGGCATAAGGCGGCGCACTGACACCACCTTCACGTGTGGTGGTGTAAGCGCGGACGTTTTGTGGAGCGGGCCAGTTAGGAATAATCATGGCGCTCAGCATAACACACTAGATTAGGTAGTAAAGTAGAGCAGCAAGCCTGGGTAGATCTTTATATATACATTTTGTTTCGTTATAATGCCTCCTACGAAAATTCACATCCATAAAGAGGGTAGGGCTATGTTCAAGGCGCTTAGAGAAAAACCAGATGCAGTAATAAACGACGCAGAAGAAAAGATACAGCAAATTAATGCAGTAGGCGATTCCAGCGCTCTACCTGATTTAGAAAAACAAAAAGCTCGCAAGCATCAAGCGCAAAAAGTATTGGAAAAAATTAAAAAAATGGAATCACTCGCCAAAGAAGTAATGAGTGTATTGCAGTGTACTGAGGAGCAATTGCAAAACGGATACTTTTTAGAAGCGAGTGTAATGGATCTTTTAAAAAATTTAGTAGAGCATGCGAAAAAACAAAACCTCGTTATATCGATAAATGAACAACCGATTGATTGGGATAATATTTCAGCAATACTTGAGGGGTATGACACAACGAACATGAGTTGGACTGTCGTAGTAGAAAATAAAACTGACATCTCTGATATTTTAGCTGCAGCAGCAGCTTCTGAAAATGTAGATTTTCTGAGGGTTGAACTTGGGTCATCAAATGCTGAAGAGTGTGCGGAGAAAGAGGCTATTGTGCAGATCCTGCTAAATTTAGTCACATCTTTTTTCCCTAATGCCGTTGTAAAGTGTAGAAATTCTTTCGATCGTGAAAATAGCTTTCTAGGTCACATTTTTGAAATAGATGTAGGCAGTTTTTTATCATCTTTTTTACCTATTATAAAATCTAAAGAGCGGCTATCCGAAATTCAATTAGTGAATCAAAAGTCGTGCAATACTCAAGGACCACGTTGTTAAATAAGCTTTTTATTCTTGCTTATGTGGAGGTGGTGAGGGTGGTTAAACAGTATTGTTGTTGGATAGAGGATCGTGTTTAGAAATCAAGATTTTTGCTATTGGTTGCAGGGTTATTTTGAGCTGTCACAGCATGCAAGCTTAACGCAACGTCATATTGAATTGATTGATACTATGCTCAATGCAATTGATGAGGCACCTGGAAGTTATACCGCGTGGTTGGGTCAAGTAGTGTATGCTATCAAGCAAAATCATTACCATCAGCCTATCATTGATTTCTTCGCATCTGATATAAAAGATCAGCTGAATAGTATTTTTGAACATGTGATTGATACGAGTTACGTAACGCCTTATTCTTCGAGTTTTTTGCATGCTGTTCACACAGGTACATTAAAAAATGACGAACACTGAATTTCAACACTGGCTTAATGGATTTTTTACGCTTGAGGATAATAATGAGCGGCTGGTTTTAAGCGCTCGGCAATTTTTTATTATTGAAAACCATCTGAATCTCGTTAAAACAGTAGAAGGAACGTTAACGACTAATAACCAGCGTATTGAGGCACTGCTGCGTTCACTTAAGTCAAAACGCCTGACGCAAGAGGTATTAAGCAAAGCTACAGCACACCTACTTCAGTGTCAGACCAGGTACTTCAGTGTCAGACCAGGTGATTCTCAAAATCTCCAGCCTTTTTCAAGAAGTTACATTCTTCAAATCGCCGTGTTGTTCACGGCGATTCGTGAGCAGAGTGGTTAGGTGATGCAATAAGGTGCTCCACTATACACAGCATGTATGAGTCTATTCTCACTACAATACGTATTGCTCCAGCCATTAGCCAACATGACCGAATGTGCTGCATTTTCCTGTGATTTTGTACGGATCTTGAAATATTTGGTTTTGTGAAACAGCGCTCATCATGCTAAACTTTCTCAATTTATTTTAACAAAGAGCGCCTCAATAATGCCGCAATTTGCAATCAAACAAGCAACTATCGATGATATTCCTTTAATTTTATCGTTCATTCACGAATTAGCCGTCTATGAAAAATTAAGTCATGAAGTGGTGGCAACAGAAGAAACATTACGTGAATCGTTGTTTGGAGCAAAACCGTATGCCGAAGTGATCATTGGTACTTTTGATGATGAGCCAGTAAGCTTTGCTTTGTATTTCCATAATTTCTCGACATTTCTTGGTAAACCTGGAATATATCTTGAGGATTTATTTGTCAAACCCGTAGCGCGTGGCAAGGGAATTGGGCAGAAAATGCTGGCCTATTTAGCGCAATTAGCAAAAGAAAGAAAATGCGGTCGCTTGGAGTGGTGGGTCTTAGATTGGAATGAAGCGGCTATTGAGTTTTATAAAAAGTTAGGCGCAAAAGCGATGGATGAATGGACTGTGTATCGTGTGACGGGTGAAGCCCTAGATCAATTAGCATTGTCATACGAAATGCAAGCAGACCGTTGACTCCTAGGCGCTCGTTCAACCCCGTCTAATCTCATTTAACAATGCACACATATCCTCTGGTAAAGGCGCTTCCCACGCTAATTCCTCTCCACTGTCCGGATGGATTAACGTCAGGCGCCACGCGTGCAAGGCTTGGCGCGGGAACGCTGTAACATATTGGCGGATGTGAGGCGATAATTTACCTGGAATGCCACGCCGATGGCAATACGCACTATCCCCCACAATGGGATGGCCGATATGCATCATGTGCACGCGAATTTGATGGGTGCGTCCTGTGTCGAGCTCGCATTTGATGTGCGTAAAATGCGGAAATTTTTCGATGACGCGGTAATGAGTGATGGCGTCGCGCCCACCATTTTTAACCGCCATTTTAGTGCGGTGTAATGGATCACGATCGATGGGTGCATCGACAGTGCCACCGGATATAATTTCGCCGTGTACAACGGCTTGGTATTCGCGTTTAATCTCACGTGCACTGATGGCTTGTGTTAAGTAATTGTGCGCACTTAAATTACGCGCTACGACTAAAATACCGGATGTGTCTTTATCTAAACGGTGCACGACGCCTGCGCGTGGTACGTGAATAAGATTGGAATCGTAATGCAGCAGTGCATTGACTAAGGTTTTATCTGGATTCCCAGCGCCGGGGTGCACGATCAAACCGGCGGGTTTATTGATGATGAGCAGTGCCTCATCTGCATACAAGATATTGAGTGCGATGTCTTGTGCGCACCAGTTGACTTGTTCGTTTAGAATTGCCTTGATTGTGATATGTTGCTCTACTGCAACCTTGAAGCGTGTTTTGGTGATCACATTACCGTCTACACAAACACAGCCATCCTTGATCCATTGCTGCCATTGTGCACGTGAATAGTCGGGTTGCAGCTGTGCGAGCGCTTGGTCCAAGCGTTGGCCGGCAGATTCAATCGGTATGTGGCATTCCAGGGTAATCTTCATGGCGCGTATGGTACAGGAGCTGCTTCATTTGCAAAAGGTTTATTTTTATTCAGCAATTCCTGTCCGGTAAAAAACACTGTTTTTTTAAGGTTAGATTGCATAACCGAGCCTGAATATTGTCCTTATTTTAAACGGGAATTGCTTGCTTTTATCAACGCCCTGCACAAATCAAGTGTGTGCAGGGCGATTAAGAGGGTGAATCCCGCTTCCCCCCTCTTAATAATCTCCCATCGGGTGGGGATTGGAATTGCCTGGCGGTAATTACTGTCAATTTTGAGAATTTGTTTCCATTTTGCCAAGATCTACTTATAATACAAAATCTTTTTTAAAAGCCAGGATTGTGTTCCCATGAAGCTACGTTTATCAGCAATATTGCTTTCTTTTGTGTGTTTTCTTACAGGTTGTTCGACAACGCATGTGGATCCTTATAAAAGTTACCGCCAATATTCGTCGCGTCAAATTTATGATCATGGCATTCATGATTTAGGCAAGAAACGTTACAGCAAAGCGGCAAAAGATTTTGAGGCATTAAATGGTTTGTATCCCTTTGGTCCTTATGCCGAGCCTGGGCAAGTCGATTTAATTTATGCTTACTACAAAAATTCTAATCAAGCTGATACCGTCGCGGCAGCAGATCGCTATATTCGCCTGTACCCACAAAATCCTCATGTTGCTTATGCTTATTACATGCGTGGTTTGGTGCAATTCACCATGGGTTTAACGTGGTTGCAGCGTGCGTGGGGTACGGATCCTGCGCCACGGTCGATGGTGGATAATAAACAGGCATTTTTAGCATTTAACGAGTTAGCGCGCTCTTACCCCGATAGTCCATATACACCGGATGCGATTGTGCGCATGAGTTATATTCGCAATGAAATAGCGCGTAAAGATTTGTTGATCGGTCAATATTACTGGGATCGCGGTGCTTATGTTGCCGCAGCAGATCGCGCGAGTTTTGTGGTGGCGCATTATCAAGGAACGCCCGCATCGGTTTCGGCTTTATCGTTGATGGCCAAATCGTATCAAAAACTTGGTTTAACTCAAATGCAAGAGAATACGCAGCGTATTTTGGATGCCAGCTACCCGTCTGTTGCACAACATGATTCGAAGAAATTAACCTAATGCATAATCCAAAAACTTCTGCGGGTCAAACAGTTGGTGGTATTGTGGGGCATCTGTCGCGTCGTGCTATTCATGTCTTAATGATTATTTTCCCCGTGATCTATTATCTATGGGGGAATGATATTGCACAGGTTTTGCATCTTTTGCCGTGGCAATTTTTAGTGGGATTATTGATCGCGATTATAGTGATTGAATTTATCCGTGTGAAAACAGGTTTTATCTTGTTTGGGCAGCGGCGCCATGAAGTGCATCATATTTCGTCGTTCGCTTGGAGTGCTGTGGCGATCATTGTCGTTTTACTTTGTTTGCCACAACCCATTTATGCTATTCCGATTGTAGCCGGTTGCGCAGTGGGGGATCCTTTGCTTGGTGAATTACGCGTGTATTACAGCGCCGTTTATGCTGCAGTCATTACGGCAGTGGTGATTGCGTTGATCTGGTGGCTGTGTAGTATTTGGATGTTCATTCCGTGGTGGCTGCCTATACTCATGGGTCCTCTAACCGTTACAGTCGAACGCCCAAATTTATGGTGGATTGATGACAATGCGCTGATGATGTGGGTGCCGCTGCTATTCGTATGGGGGTTTATCTGGATGCATATTTTGTAAAGATCGGGATTCTCGATTCCCGATTCCCGTTCTTTATTCCATAAAATACGCCGACGTAATCGGATAACGCCGATCTTTACCAAATGCGCGATCACACGTTCTAATCCCGGGTGCTGCTTGACGTCTTTTGTATTCGTTACGATTAATGAGTTTCACTACATGGAGCACGGTTTCTTTATCAAAACCTTGCTTTACAATATCCTCAGGATCTTTATCTTGTTCGATATACAGATTGATAATTGCATCGAGTATCTCATAATCGGGTAATGAATCTTGATCCTTTTGGTCGTGAGCGAGTTCTGCTGAGGGCGCGCGTGTCATCACGCGTTCTGGAATGACAGCACTAATACTGTTACGGTAGTGTGCGAGTTTATACACCAGTGTTTTAGGTACGTCTTTTAATACCGAAAAACCACCCGCCATATCACCGTATAAAGTTGCATAACCCACAGCCAGTTCGCTCTTATTACCCGTGGTTAAGACAATCGAGCCGAATTTATTTGACAGCGCCATGAGTAAGACACCGCGAATGCGTGCTTGAATATTTTGTTCGGTGGTGTCAACGTTCGTGTGCGCAAACGGTTCTTTTAAGCTGTGAAGGAAGGCATCAAACAGTGGTGTGATGGGAATAATTTGATACGCCACACCGAGTCGTTTTGCTTCAGCGATGGCATCGTCATTGCTGATATCGGCGGTATAAGGTGAGGGCATGAGCACGCCGAGCACGTTATCAGCACCTATTGCATCGACGGCTATGGCGAGCGTTAAAGCCGAATCAATGCCACCAGATAAACCAATAATCGCTCCTGGAAACTTATTTTTCCGAATGTAATCGCCAACACCGAGCACAAGTGCGGCGTATATTTTGGCTTCAAAAGAGGGCTCAGGTTGGAGTGGTTGCAGGCTAATAAATGCTGTGCGTGCATCGACGTGTAGCACAATATGATCGCTTTTAAAATAAGCAGCACGCGCTGCAATGCGGCCATCAGCTTGCATTGCAAGAGAGCCACCATCAAAAACCAGCTCGTCTTGTCCGCCAACGCAATTAACATAAATAATTGGCAAACGTGCATCATGTGTGCGTTGTAATAACATCAACTCCCGTGCTTTAGATTTCAAGCGATCAAACGGGGAGGCGTTAATTGAAATAATCAGTTGTGCACCAGCATGTTTGGCGTCCATGATGGGTTTTTGAAACCAGGTATCTTCGCAGATAATTAGGCCAATAGACACACCTTTTAAGTTAAACACACACGGCTCACTGCCTGCTGTAAAATAACGTTTTTCATCAAAAACTGTGTAATTCGGTAAAAATTCTTTATTACGCTTTGCGATAACGTGACCTTGAGCAATGCACAGTGCTGTATTGTAAGTATGGCCATTGTGCCGTGTTGGCAGGCCTACAATAATGGCAATGCCACTTTCATGTGTTGCTACTTTTAAGCGTTCTACAGCTGCTTCGCAGCGCTTATATAAATAAGGACGCAGCAGCAAATCTTCAGGTGGGTAGCCAGTGATACACAATTCCGTAAACACAATCAGATCAGGTTGGCTTGCTTGCAAACGCTGTATGTCGTCGATGATCATCTGTGTATTACCTTCGATGTCACCCACGAGAGGATTGGTTTGTGCAGCGATGATGTTCATAGCGTTTATTGACCTGGAAAAATCATGGCGGCCACATTGCGATCTTCAGCCAGTAGCGCCATATAACTTCGACAAGCCGCTTTACTGGTCATGCATTCGACGCCAATAGTATGTTGTTCTAGATGTGCACGCAAGTTTGCTGGTAAATGCTGTGAGCGCTGCCCCGCGCCAATAAGTAAAATCTCAGGTTGCCAAACGTACAGTGGCTCTAGATCTTCTGCGCGAATATCCTGCATGGATTGAGGTGGCCACTCTGTTATCAGTCTATTTGCGCAAATCAGTACACTGTGGGTAATTCTAAGCCCACTGACCGTGATGCTGTTCTCATCGTAAGCCGTGATTTGATAGCGTGCATCGCTTTTGTCTTCGTTAAATAGCATGGCGGTATGCTAACACAGGCGTGCTTAGGGGGTAAATGGTCAGCGCGTCAACTTAATGAGATCAAGAAATGGATGCAAAAAAAATCAGGGCTGCAAGCCCGACACAATGGTATTGCCCTTTCGCATCAATGTACGGTTACACTGTGCGCTGAGATCATGTCATTTAATTATATTGCGCTTTAGATTTTTTCATTTTATATTCCCGTGTGTTAATAATTTATTTTTAGGGAGAGTAATATGAGCGGAGGTAGTTGGTCGAGTTGGTTGCCATCGACTGGATTGGTTAGCAGTGCAATAAAATTATGGGCTATTTTTGTTGCGATGTGTGCCATTGTAGATTTGGTTATGGGTATGGATCCACAAGAAAAAGAGGAAATCCGGAAAAAATTGGGTCCTTATTTTGATGCGTGCATGCAGATTGGTAAGGAGTTTGGTTTCTGTTTTCTATCGCAGAGGTATGCAAGCGTGGGTCCTCTTGATGGAAGAGGTGCAAAATTTGATTGCAATGTCAATGATTTGACGCGACCAACTAAATTTATTGAACGATCTGCATTACCGCAAGATTTATGGAGCACCTGTGAGAGAGCTATTACTCCAACAGGCGATTCTTATACTTGCCGTGGTACATCTTGTAGCAGGCCATAAACGTTATTACACAGCAAGGTGTTGTTTGGTTAACACATCAAACAGCGCTAAATATTGTGTTGTAATGATATCTTTTGAAAAACATTGCTCATAACGTGCATGCCCTTGTTGTGCAAGGGTGTGCATGAGCTTTGAGTCTTTTAATAATTCTTTAATTGCAGTAGCCATATTCGCTGCATCATCGATAGGTGTTAGGTAGCCGTTTTCAGCGTGAGTGATGAGTTCGGTTGCGCCACGGCTGCAGGTAGACAGTACAGGTTTACTTTGTGCCCATGCTTCTAAAATCACATTACCCAGCGGCTCATGGCGCGAGGGGCAGATAAACAGATCGCAGGTGGCAATCACATCTTCAGGCTTGTCTATAAACCCCAGCAGTTTAACACGCTGGTTGAGATTTAATTGTGTAATGAGTTTTTGCAAAGAGGCGTGCAGCGGACCTGCGCCACCGATCCACAATTCTGCTTGTTTTACATGAGTCATTGCCTCAATTAAAGTCTCCAATCCTTTGTTTGGATGCAGTCGCGCGAGTGTTGCGAGCAAGGGTTGATCGCGTGGCCGTTGCAGTGGTGTGCCCGGTGTTTCGGTGACAAAATTACTGATATGGTGTACACGGTTGGCCGCAATCCCTGAGCGCACGATGTAATCGCAGATGCCCTGTGTATTACCAATAAA
>CAZFAA010000018.1:0-24322 GCA_964516605.1 uncultured Coxiella sp.
TGTTTAACTTTCTGGCGTTTTAGATTTTCTTGCGAGCCACACAAATTACACGGAATAATTGGAAATTTCTGCTCCAATGCATACTCTTGAATATCTTTTTCCTGACAGTATACCAATGGGCGAATGACGATCTGCTTTTGTGTTTGCGTCAGTAACTTTGGTGGCATCGAACGAATTTGACCGCTGTATAAAATAGACATCAGTAAGGTTTGAATTAAATCATCACGATGATGTCCTAATGCCACTTTATTAAAACCATGTTCTTCTGCGTAACGGTAAATATTACCGCGGCGTAATCGCGAACACAGTGAACAATACGTTTTTCCTTCTGGCACTTTGTCTTTAACAACAGAATAGGTATCACGAGTTTCAATTTCATAGGGTATTTTGTGGGTTGTGAGCCACTCTTTTAATTTGGAATCATCCCAACCTGGTTGCGATTGATCGAGTGTATAGGAGAATAATTCGAATTTATAATGCGCTTGTATGCGCACTTTATTGAGTAAGGTTAAGAGGGTAAACGAATCTTTACCACCGGATAAACACACCATCACACGATCACCGTGATCGATCATGCGAAAATCATGTAAGGCTTTACCCATATAATGCAGTAATTTCTGCTCTGCTTTGGATGTGTTGTGCATACTCAATTAATTCCCATCTGCATAGACTTGTGAAAAACCCTGCTTACGTAAACTGCAAGCATTACAATAGCCGCAAGCCTCGCCCGCAGCCGTGGGATCATAACACGAAAATGTCTCGCTGTAGTCTACCCCTAACTCTATTCCCAGACGGATAATCTGCGCTTTATTTAATGTCAATAGAGGAGTATGAATGTGAAAGGCCTGACCCTGCACCCCTTTGCGTGTCGCTAAAGATGCTAACTGCTCAAATGCACGTATGTAATCAGGACGGCAATCTGGATAATTTACGTAATCTGCAGCATTGGCTCCAAAAAAAATATCGTGTGCACCCACCACCTCAGCCCAACCCAATGCGGATGCTAAAAAAAGCGTATTGCGTGCCGGCACATACGTATTTGGTATGCCGTCACTGTGTTGATGCGGCACTGCCAATTGATGATCGACTAAGGACGAACCAGCGCGTGGTATATCGAGCATGACAATGCGGTGCGCCACCACGCTCCGTCTTTCTGCAATATTTTTAGCGTACTCAATTTCAACAGCATGACGCTGACCGTAATCAAATGTCAGCGCATAACACGCATAACCCTCAGCTTGTGCGATAGCCAAACATGTTGTGGAATCAACACCCCCTGATAAAAATACGATGGCTTTTTTCATAATACGTCTCCCCTGCTCACAGGAATCACAGACTGCCGCTGCTAACCTTAGCAAGCAGAAAATGAATTTTTTAACGACCTACTACATCACCCCAGATATATTTGTGCAATTGAATTTGAAAACGCACATCTAAGTTATCTTGCACAATCCAATCAGCGAGACATTGATTTTCCAGCTGTTGGTAACTGGGGGACAATAATACCTCACACTTTTGCGTAAGCTGATACTGCTGCATAATTTCTTTTGCAAAATCGTAATCCTCGCGATTACAAATCACAAATTTCACTTGATCATGTGGTAATAAATGCGCGATGTTGGCGTATAAATTACGCTGCACTTCATGGGAGCCTGGCGTTTTTAAATCGAGAATTTTGACCACACGTGGATCAACGTGTGACACATCCAATGCACCACTGGTCTCCAGTGACACATTCAAGCCTGCATCGCACAACTGCTTCAGTAATGCATGGCACAAGGGTTGCGCCAACGGCTCACCGCCTGTTACCGTGACATAACGCGGCTGATATTGCAGCACCTGCTGCAATATATCGTCAAGAGAGTACAACGTGCCACCTGAAAATGCATACGCAGTATCGCAATACTGACAACGCAATGGACAGCCTGTTAGACGCACAAAAACCGTCGGCAACCCTACGGTTCTTGTTTCACCTTGTAGTGAATAAAAAATTTCTGTGATGCGCAATTGTTTTTTCAAAATAACATTACCAAAAAAATAAGATTGATACTCTGGAATCCATTTCGAAAATAACTGCGTTCCGTGACAAATGTATTACTGTGTGCCCAATTGCTGCAATTGAATATCCGCTAATTGTGCTGCTGTTGTTCCTGGATACTGCTGTTTGATTTTCATAAATTCAGCACGCGCTTGTGGCACATGTCCTTGCGAAGCATGAATAATGGCTAGCTTCACTTTAGCATCTGGAACTTGGCTCGAATGAGGAAACTGTGTAATGACAGTATTAAACTCAGAAATTGCTTTATCTAAGTTATGCTGTACCACATTAATTTCACCTAACCAATAATGCGCATTCACCACAAAATTGCCAGTAGGGTAATTTTTGATATAGTCACTAAATCCTTTTGCCGCTAAGGCATATTGCTTTTTCGTTAAAAAATTCAGTGCCGCTTTATAAGCAGTCGACGCTTGCGCTGTTACAGCCGGCGTTGTTGTCGCGGCTACAGCTGGTTTCACTTTCGGCGCAATCACAGCACCCATTGTGCTAGCCACTGGTGGTGTTGCAGGAAGCGCTGCATTATTGTCTTCAGAGGTAGAATTCACACTTAAATTTTTGATTTGTTTAATTTGGGTGGATAAATCCTGATAAAAAGTACGTAATTGCTGATTCAATAACGTAATGTCGTGTTGCTGTACTTGCAGCTCTCCACTTAACTGTTGCACCTGCTGCTGTAAATTCATAATTTGATCGGACAAATTAGCATGCACCATGTTTCCCATTTGCTGTTCTAAACGCGCAACACGCGCAGACATCGGCAATGTTGATAATGTTGGGTCTGGGCTACCAATAGTGGAGTTTTGTAATGTGGGTGTCGTTGTTGCGACACTCGAAGAACCAATCAACGGCGTATTATCTGCATCAGCTGCTGATGCTAGCGATGACGTATCTTGACTCGTACTGGCCGTTAATGGAGATGAATTGACTTGTGCTTCTTGTGAAGACGCATCATCTTCAATCGGAGCTAACGCATAAATAGGGGTTGACACACAACATGCCAACCCGATACAGCATACCGTCATGAGCGTGTTTACACGAGTTCCCACAGTCTTCCATGACGTCATTTTTTCCTTGATGTTGCAACTTCTATTCAGAATTGCAGGAACGTTGCGTAAACAATGCTTCATTATTAATTAGCCCTGATTTGTATAGGTTAGATTAACACGACGGTTTAAAGCAAAAGCCTGTTCTGTATCACCTGAAACGGCTGGATGTTCTTTACCGTAGCTGACCATTTGAATTTGTTGTGCCGACACACCACGCGCCATAAAGAAACGCTGAACTGCTTGGTCACGACGCCATCCTAAACCGACGTTGTATTCACGACTACCACGACTATCTGTATTACCTTCTAAACGGATACGTGCTTGTGGATGCGCTGCCATATAATTGGCCTGAATCGTCATAGCTTGTTCGTCTTGTGGACGCACTTCATTGCTGTCAAAACTAAAATAGTAAGTTTGGCTTGAAGGCGCTTTTAACGAATTAACGTGTTCGCCATTAGCTGTTGTTTCATAACCTGAACCACTGTTCGCACCATAAGACGATGGGGCATTACCACTTGAATCGGAATAACCCATACCTGACTGCGCATCCGTCGGTTTAACAGAATGCGTACACGCAGCCAAAATTAAACCTGCTGCTGCAATAGCTCCAACTCTTAATATTCCTGATATCCTCATATCATTCTCCTCTTTAAGTATTTAAAAATGGCGACCACGCCGGTTCCTGAACATTACCTTCTCTCGATGGTAAACGCAACTTTATCCGGCCATCACTCGAGACAACAGCCAATACACCGCGACCCGCAAATTTCTCAGCATAAATAATCATTTTACCGTTGGGTGCAACACTGGGGGATTCGTCACTATCACTGCTCGTTAGCGTCTGAATCGATCCTGTCTCTAAATTTTGTATCGCAATACCAAACTGATCGGTTTGACGGTGCATCATAACAATCGATTGCCCATCGGGTAAGAACGAAGCACGTGCATTGTAGTTACCATCGAACGTTACTCTTTGGATCTTATTTCCTGCAAAATAATAACGGTAAATTTGCGGCGTTCCACCACGACTCGATGTAAATAATAAGGATTGGCCATCGGGAGCCCAAGACGGTTCTGTGTCAATCGCATCGCTATTAGTAATCTGTGTCAGTTTGTGCGAACGCATATCAAATACATAAATATTCGGGTTATTCGTTATACTCAGAACCATAGCCAGTTTTGAACCATCCGGTGAAAAATCAGGCGCATTGTTGATTCCAGGAAAACGTGACACCAAACGTCGACGCCCTGTTGTTAAATCCTGCAAATAAATGGATGCTGTGTAATTCTCAAAGGACACATAGGCCAACTGCCTGCCATTAGGTGTCCACGTAGGTGACATAATAGGTTGCTGCGAAACCAGCAATGTTTGGGGGTTAAATCCATCTTGATCTGCCACAACCAAATTGTATCGCGATGTCGCATTGAAATTGGGCTGCACTACCACATACGCAATCTTGGTGGAAAATATACCTCGCACCCCTGTTATTTTTTGATAAATAACATCGCTAATATGATGGGCCAAAGCACGCAATCCGGCCTGTGATACAACAAACGTATCAAATAGGATCACGGGAGAAGTAGGCGTATACACATTTAAAAGCTGAACAGTTACAGAATAACGGCCATTGGCCAGTACTTTAACAGAACCTAGAATTAAATTATTCACGCCACGTTTTTGCCACGCTGCAAAATCCAAATGCTGTGGGTCCATTGGCGCTGTATCCAATAGCCCTGGCTCAATTACCTTAAACTGACCGCTGTTTTGCAAATCATCATGAATAACAGCTGATAATGTTGTATTACCTGGAACGGGGGCCGCATTCTCGTTACTAAACGGAATCAAGGCAATCGGCACCGCAGCGGACATGCCCTGCGTGAGCTCCAAAGACAAAGCAGCAAACGCTGTGTGTGCTAAAAACAGCATCATAACCAAAATAACTTTAGCCCTTGCGATGCTTACCCATTTTTTCATTTGCAACCCTCTTACCTAAAACACCCAATCGCCTACAAGCGAACCCAACTTTTTTACTACGAATCAACCACTTCTTTAGGGGAGACCGTCAAACGTAGGTCACGGAAGTTGTTAAATTCTACCGGATCTTGAGGTACAGGCAAAGGTGATGTTTTATAAATCGCCGTCTGCGCAGACTGATCCAGTGCATCATTACCGCTACTTTTTACTAGCGTGACGGAGATGACAACACCACCGGGCGCTAATTGAATATCAAACACCGACGAAAGATTTTTATCAACTCCACTCGGCACCAACCAATTTTGGCCAATAGCTGATAAAATCATCGCCTTATACTTATCGATAATACCTTGCATTTGCTTGGCTTGAATTTGTTGCAATTGATTGGAATCACCTGCTAATTGCTGTGCCATCAATTGCTGCTGCAAACGTTGCTGCTGTTGTAATAATGCATCGTGTTGCTTTTTTAAGGCCAACGCTTTCGCTGCTTGCTGTGCTTTTTGCTGTGCAACTACTTTAGCAGCTTGCTGCGCTTGCGCAGCTTGTTGCATTTTTACCCGCTGCGCCGCTGCTTGCTGTGCCTTCATCAGTGCGGCTTTCGCTGCTGCTTGAGCTTGAGCTGCTTTAATCTGCGCTACTTTAGCATCCTGCATTTTTTTAACCTCTAAAGCGTGCTGCTGCGCTGCCTGCGCCATTTTAATCTGCTGCTGCTTTAATGCAGCCAATACTTTGACTTGATGCGCTTGCTGCTGCTTAAGGCGCGCTTGCTCTTGCTTCATTTGGGCTACGTGCGCAGCCTCACGTTGCCGTAATTGCGCCTCACGCTGAGCTTCTTCACGCAACTCAGCTAAATGCTGTGCTTCCTGATGTTCACGTAGCGCTTCTTGATTATTAATATGCTGTATGGCTTGCTGCACTTGTGCCGCACTCACCGCTGTCGCATGAACAACAGTCATCTGTGAAGAGCCGCCATGGTACTGATAACTTAAGCTTGGCAATTTAATGATTAAAATGACAGCCAGCATCACATGCAATAACAGAGCAATCAGTAACGGCTTTCTGTAGGATTGAGGTATTTTCATATGCGGTACTTAAATTAGCCCCATCGAGTTTTCTGATCTATACATCATTTTAAGCAACCTGTCAGACCCCTCCTGGTTTTGTTATAGAGGTGGCCTGAACCATTACTATTTTGAACGAAAATTAAAGCAGCTCGTGAAACGTGTAACCCAAAATAACCATCTAAGCCAGCGAACGTATTATACCCGGCAGGATAGCTCATTTCCACTGAGTGTTCAAAAAGTTTTGCGTACCACTCATCACTCCCCACCAACATAATCGATAAAATCCGAAAAATACAGCGATGCAGTCATGATGATGCACAGTGCCTTGTGTGCCATCAACATGCATAACGCTAAATTGATCAGAGAAAACTGCATCAACCCGCTCTACTCATCCCAAGCCCACAGCAGTGATTACAGGTCATCGCCTATGAGACAAATAATGCCAGCACATCATCCATCGGAATCATCTTCACTTCTTGGGTTTTGCGATTTTTATATTCCACTGTTCCTTCATCTAATCCACGCTCGCCAATCACAATTCGATGCGGGATACCAATTAAATCCATCGTTGAAAACATCACACCTGGACGCTCTTTGCGATCATCAAATAAGACTTCCACGCCCGCATCCAATAACTGTTGATATAATTTTTCAGCGTATTCGCACACACGATAGGATTTGTGCATTTGGATTGGCGTAATGGCTACATGAAAAGGTGCCATCGGTTCTGGCCAGATAATTCCTGCTTCATCATGGTTTTGTTCAATGGCCGCTGCCACAACGCGTGTAACGCCAATACCATAACAACCCATCAATGGATGTGCTGATTTACCTGCTTCAGTCAAAATAGTCAGATTCATGGCATCACTGTATTTATCGCCTAATTGAAAAATATGCCCCACTTCAATACCGCGCGCGCAATGCAATCTACCCTGACCATCTGGACTGGCGTCACCTTCAACCACACAACGTAAATCAGCTACATCTGTTAACGCCACATCACGCTGCCAATTTACACCTTTGTAATGGTAGCCATCTTCATTCGCTCCACACACAAAATCCGCTAGGGCGGCAGCCTCATAATCCACAATATAAGGGATGTTAAGTTGAACCGGACCGAGCGAGCCAAAACCAGCACCCACAGCACGCCGCACATCAGCTTCATCAGCCATTATTAAGGGCGATGCCACCATAGGATGCTTCTGTGCTTTAATTTCATTAAGCTCGTGGTCTCCGCGCAAGATCAATGCAACTAAAGGCTGTTCACGACCTTTAACCACCAATGTCTTGACGCCACGGTGTGCCGCTACCTGATGTTGTTGCTCTAAATCGTGTATCGTTTTGGCTTGGGGCGTTGCAAATTTCTCAAGAGAAGCTGTTGCCAACGGCTGCACCGTCGTTCTTAAAGCACACGCTTGTTCGATATTGGCTGCATAATCGCTTTCATCACTGTATACAATAACGTCCTCTCCGCTGCCTGCTAGCACCTGAAATTCGTGCGACATATCACCACCAATTGAACCGGTATCCGCTAAGACAGGGCGAAAATTCAGCCCCAACCGTGAAAAGATAGCCGTGTAGGCGTCATACATTTTTTGGTAGGTCGCTTGCATGCATGCTTTATCGCTATGAAAGGAATAAGCATCTTTCATTATAAATTCGCGACCCCGCATCACTCCAAAACGCGGGCGAATTTCATCGCGAAACTTCGTCTGAATCTGATAAACGGTTAAAGGCAATTGTTTATAGCTATTCAGGTCACCACGCATGATATCCGTAACCACCTCTTCATGTGTCGGCCCCATACAAAAATCACGCTTATGTCGATCCTTAAATCGGAGTAACTCAGGCCCATACTGCTCCCAGCGCCGACTCTCTTGCCACAGCTCTGCAGGTTGCGCGACAGGCATCACCAACTCCAGCGCACCCACCTTTTCCATCTCCTCACGAATGATCTGTTCAACCTTATGCAACACACGCAGCCCAAGCGGTAGCCAACTGTAAAGCCCACTGGCTAATTTGCGAATCAAACCAGCACGTAGCATGTATTGATGACTGACTAATTCAGCATCTGCAGGGGTTTCTTTAGTAGTTGGTAGAAAATATTTACTTAACTGCATGAAATCTTACCCTCCATTTGAAAATGGTCATTTTATGAGAAAGTTCCGAGAAGTACCAGCAAAGAAATTACCCGAAATTAAGTATGATCCCATACAATCAGCCACCACTATGTCGCTAAAGGATAATGAAAAATAAACCCTAAAATTCTTTTACTTTTTTTTAGTTTAATTTAGTCCATACATTACAAGTGATTAGCCTGCTACAGCCTCTTGACATACAAAAAGTCAAGATTACCCTAATTGACACCCTCATTCGTCAGGGGTTAGGATGAAGTTACATATCAACCGACATTCATGATGTAAACAGGTATGTAACCCTAAAAAGGCTGTCAAGCGCGATAGAAAAAAACCCGCCCCTTAGGCGGGTTTTTCATTGAGGTGTCAATCACGGCGATTCTCAAAATCCCCCCTTTTTTTTCAACCAGTTAGCAATCAAAAATCGGCGGGTCGTTCACGGCGATTTTCTCATAAGCTCAAAATTTCGGATCCACAACAGCCTACGGCCTTACTGCCATGCTCTTGCAAGGCACATAGAAAATTAATTATTTTTAGGTTGTGCATGTACGATTATTTTATTAATGGGCCAGGGGTGGGGATTAGATGAAAATCGCCGTGATTGACACCTCAACCTCAAAAAAGATAACGCCCTAAGGCGTTATCTTTACAACAGAGAGAAAAAAAGCCAGGGACATCATTACATCATGCCGCCCATGCCTCCCATTCCGCCCATGCCACCCATATCACCGCCACCACCGGCTGATTCTTCCCGCTTAGGCAGGTCTGTAATCATGCACTCAGTAGTGATCATAAGGCCCGCAATAGACGCTGCGTTTTGCAGAGCTGTACGCGTTACTTTAGTTGGATCCAAGATACCCATGGCAATCATGTCACCAAACTCACTAGTTGCCGCATTGTAACCAAAGTTATCGTCTTTAGACTCAAGCACTTTAGCCAAAATCACCGCAGGCTCATCACCAGCGTTCGCAACGATTTGAGAAAGAGGCGCTTTAATCGCACGCAGCATAATCTCAACACCCACACGCTGGTCATCGTTAGATACCTCAACACTCTGAACTGCACGCAGTGCACGCAATAAGGCGACACCGCCTCCTGGCACAACACCTTCTTCTACAGCTGCACGAGTTGCATGTAATGCATCTTCAACACGCGCTTTTTTCTCTTTCATTTCCACTTCAGTTGCTGCACCAACCTTAATCACAGCCACACCGCCGGCTAATTTCGCTAAGCGCTCTTGCAACTTTTCACGGTCGTAGTCAGATGAGCTCGCCTCAACTTCAGCACGAATCTGATCGATACGTCCTTTAATTTCTTTAGCATCACCCGCACCATCAATAATCGTGCTGTCTTCTTTAGTCACCACAACACGCTTAGCTGTACCTAAGTCATCTAAGCTTGCTGCTTCCAGACTCAAACCCACTTCTTCAGAAATGACTTTAGCACCAGTTAATACAGCAATATCTTGCAGCATAGCTTTACGACGATCACCAAATCCTGGCGCCTTCACAGCACATACTTTCACAATACCGCGAATGCTGTTGACCACGAGTGTTGCCAACGCTTCACCTTCTACATCTTCTGCTACGATGAATAAAGGACGGCTTGCTTTCGCAACAGCTTCCAATACAGGCAACATTTCACGAATGTTAGAAATTTTCTTATCCACTAATAAAATGAATGGACTTTCTAATTCCGCACTCATGCTTTGTTGGTTGTTGATGAAATAAGGTGACAAGTAACCGCGATCAAACTGCATACCTTCAACAACAGACAATTCATTTTCAAAACCTGAACCGTCTTCAACTGTGATCACGCCTTCTTTACCCACTTTACCCATTGCTTCTGCAATGATGTTACCAATGGATTCATCAGAGTTCGCAGAAATGCTACCCACTTGAGCGATAGCTGTATTGCTCGTGCATGGTTTTGAAATTTTCTTCAATTCTTCTACAGCAACCTTAGTCGCTTTGTCGATACCACGTTTTAAATCCATAGGATTCATACCCGCTGCAACACCACGAATACCTTCGCGTAATATAGCTTGCGCTAACACTGTTGCGGTCGTCGTACCATCACCTGCGGCATCCGATGTCTTAGACGCCACTTCTTTAACCATCTGTGCGCCCATGTTTTCGAATTTATCAGCAAGCTCAATTTCTTTAGCAACGCTTACACCATCTTTAGTAATGACAGGTGCACCATACGATTTATCTAGCACTACATTACGTCCTTTAGGACCTAATGTAACTTTTACAGCGTTAGCCAGCTGATCAACGCCACTTAACATGGCCTGTAGCGCATCGCTACCTAATTTAAAATCTTTAGCAGACATGTTTTTTATACCTCATAATTCCTATTAATCAATGACACCCATGATGTCGTCTTCACGCATCACAACCAATTCACGGGACCCTATCTTCACTTCTGTACCGGAGTATTTTCCAAACAGAACTTCATCGCCTTTCTTAACACTTAACGGCACAACATTTCCATTGTCCGCTAGTTTCCCGGGCCCTACAGCAACTACTTTACCGCGCATCGGTTTTTCAGTGGCTGAATCGGGAATAACAATACCGCCTGCAGAAGTACGCTCTTCTTCTAGACGCTCGATCACCACACGATCATGTAATGGTCTGATATTCATAAAAAATCTCCATAAGTCAGTTATTAGACTAAAGTCAGTATCCTTAATGCAAGAACACCGACGAGGCGTAGATGGGGGTGTGATGCTGAAATTCAAGAGCGGATGGATTTATTTTTTAAAAAGCCGAAACGATGCATCAACAGATGCAAGGTGAAGTTAATCTACAGCTTAGTGAACTAAAATCTCTTAGTACAGATGACTGTACAGGCACCAATTGAACCCTGACAAGGAGACACACGTTCCTTCACATTCTGTCCATCTAACGTGCAATCTTCATCTTCTTCTATTACGCTACGTTTTGTCATGACAACAATAGCTGGATCACTGCCACCAACCCGCTCCGTATAACCGCATACCAGCAGTCCATTTTGAGTGACAAACGCACCATAAAATTCTGCTGCAGGCCCACAACTTTTACCTCTTCCTGTGGCAATAAGCCCCCTACGTTTGAAATCATTCACTACAACAATACCCTTGTAACCATATGGGCGCGCCGCTACAGGGCTCTGCGTAATCACAACCGCTGCAGCAACAGGACATTGATAAGTTTTGGCGGCATAGACCACTGCGCTAGCCAGCATACCCACACACACCAACATAACTGTTACAGCGCGGTTCATTTTACAACTCAGCATGTTTCACCCCCACATAAATCATTATAATCCACCAGCAGATATAGCATTTTCGCTTTATTTTGTGAATATACTATCTACTTCACTGCGTTCAAACGCATACGTACTACTGCAATATTCGCACTTTACCTCAATTTCTTTACTGGTAAGTAATATATCATACGCTTCCTTTTCCCCGAGCGTGCGGATCGCATCTTGCATACGCTCGACGGAACAACGGCATTGAAATGTAATTGGCTCTTCTTCGAACAAGCGCACATCCTGTTCGTGATACAAGCGATGCAACACAATGTGATTATCCAACTCAATTAATTCTTGATGCGTCAGTGTATCAGCCAACGTCACAACCTCAGTCCACGCATCCTGTGTGTTACCTTGCTGTTGCGGCAAAACTTGCAATAACATCCCCGCTGCATGTTCACTGCCCACGGCAACATAAATGCGCGTAGATAATTGCTCTGAACTTTCAAAATACGCTTCTAATGCTGATGACACAGTCTGATTGTGAATGGGAATAATACTTTGATATGGCTGCACACGGTGATCGTAATCAATCGTGACTACCAGCTGTCCAACACCCAATGCCGACGCTACATTCAACGGTAATACAGCATCATTCCATTGTGCAAATCCGCGAATATGTCTTTGAGAATCGCATTTAGCCACCAGCATACTCACCGGTCCATCGCCCTGAAACTGCAGCGTCAATTGCCCATCAAACTTGATTGTTTCGGCCAATAAGACAACAGATATCAACGCCTCTCCCAGTAATTCACGAATCACGGCGGGATACTGATGCTGATGCATAATCGTATGAAAACTCTCATCCAAGTGCACCAACTCACCGCGGATAGCCGACTTCTCAAACATAAAACGTTGGACACTGTCTAAATTCATATAACTATCTCTTTAAAATAAAAACGATGCTGTATTTAACTGCATCAGTTGCGTGATTGCAACAGTAGGCCCGGGCGAAACAGGAAAGGTGAGAACGCACCTCTGGTTCAACTTTTAGCTGCGATGACAACACGTGCATGAATAGCAAAAAAAAGCAGTGGCAGCACCAACCCCTAACTAAAAATGCAATCAGTCAGGTAGCAGCGTCTTAAGCGGACCAAATGACATGATTAAATTTTTAAGTCAGATCATCTGCTGAGGCAAATCATTTCAGCTCCTGAATGCGCCAACATAGCCAGTGCCGATCTGATAGCCGCTTTGTCAAACGTTAACATACTGCACGCCGCCAATAGCAATCAGCATAGCTGGAATCCGCGCCTAAATTACCGTACAATCCACGGCATCTTGAATAGCCTAAATAAAGGACATCCATTATGCCAAATAGCTATAATAGCCTGCAGCAATTAACCGTCGGTACTAAAACCTATCATTACTACGATCTGAAACGAGCCGAACAAAATGGCTTGCAAGGTATTTCCCAATTACCGTTTTCCTTAAAAGTACTGCTCGAAAACTTGTTGCGTTTTGAAGATGGCGTGGTGGTGACAAAAGCGGACATTGAAGCGTTTGGTGAGTGGTTGACGACACGTTCTTCCAAACATGAAATCGCCTACCACCCTGCACGCGTACTGATGCAAGATTTTACTGGAGTTCCTGCTGTCGTCGATCTGGCGGCAATGCGCGATGCTATGCGTGCCTTAGGTGGTGACCCAAATAAAATTAATCCACTATGTCCTGTTGATCTGGTGATCGACCATTCTGTTCAAGTTGATCAGTTCGGCTCAAACCGCTCCTTTCAACAAAATGTCGACATCGAAATGCAGCGCAATAACGAACGCTATCAATTTTTAAAATGGGGACAGCAAGCCTTTTCCAATTTTCGCGCTGTACCGCCTGGTACGGGCATTTGCCATCAAGTGAATTTAGAATATTTAGCCAAAGGTGTGTGGACAAAAGAAATGGACGGTAAAACGTATGCCTATCCCGACACACTCGTGGGCACCGACAGTCACACGACGATGATTAACGGTTTGGGTGTACTCGGTTGGGGCGTCGGTGGTATTGAAGCGGAAGCGGCGATGCTCGGACAACCCATTTCGATGTTGATTCCACAAGTGATCGGTTTTCGCCTTGAAGGAAAATTAAAAGAAGGCATCACAGCAACGGATTTGGTATTACGTGTTGTGGAAATGCTGCGTAAAAAAGGTGTGGTTGATAAATTTGTTGAATTTTTTGGACCTGGCTTAAATGAATTACCACTGGCCGATCGTGCCACCATCGCCAACATGGCACCGGAATACGGCGCAACCTGCGGCTTTTTTCCAATCGATGACGAAACACTAAAATACCTGGCCTTATCAGGACGCGAACAAGAGACAATTGATTTAGTCAAAGCCTATTGCCAAGCGCAAGGTTTGTGGCGTGATGACACGACACCAACTCCTGTATTTACTGATGTGCTGTCATTGGATATGAGTACAGTGGTTCCAAGCCTGGCCGGGCCCAAACGCCCACAAGATCGTGTCCCACTGACGCAGCTACATGAAGTCACCGTCAACACGATTGTGAATCATAGCAATGGTAAAAAAATTATTGAAAACTATCCCTGTGATGATGGCATGGATATGCATGAAAGTGCAGCTCAAGAAGCGGCTCACGAAAGCCTGCTCAATCGCGGTTTTGCGTGCAATGATTTTGAGATACACCACGGTGATGTCGTTATTGCAGCGATTACCAGTTGCACCAACACATCCAATCCGAGCGTGATGTTAGCTGCGGGTTTGCTCGCTAAAAAAGCGGTGGAAAAAGGTTTAGCTGTAAAACCTTGGGTTAAAACCTCACTCGCCCCCGGATCAAAAGTAGTGACCGATTACTTAATCAAAACCGATTTGATGCCGTACCTTGAGAAACTTGGCTTTTACCTTGTTGGCTACGGTTGCACAACGTGCATTGGCAATTCAGGTCCTCTTGATGATGACATCAGCAAAACGATTGCAGAAAACGACATCACGGTCAGCGCAGTATTATCTGGTAATCGTAACTTTGAAGGGCGCATTCATCCTTTGGTTAAGGCTAATTGGCTCGCCTCCCCACCACTGGTGGTTGCGTTTGCGTTAGCGGGTACGACTAAAATTGATTTGGATAAAGAACCGCTTGGTTACAACCAACAAGCGCAACCGATTTTCTTAAAAGATATTTGGCCTTCACAACAAGAAGTAGGGGATGCTGTGGCGCAAATCAACAATCAGATGTTCCGTAAAGAATACGCTCAAGTATTTGAAGGTGATGCGTTATGGAAAAAAATTCCAATCACGCCAAGCGACACGTATACCTGGGATCCTCAATCCACTTACGTGAAAAACCCACCCTTTTTTGATGGCATGAGCGCAGCACCGACTGCGTTAAAAAATATTGACAGCGCACGTGTGCTCGCCATTTTTGGAGACTCGGTGACAACCGATCACATTTCTCCTGCGGGCGCCATTAAACCCAATAGCCCAGCCGGTGAATACTTAATAAAACACCATGTAGCCATCAGTGACTTTAATTCATTTGGTGCACGCCGTGGTAACGATGAAATTATGACACGTGGCACATTTGGTAATATTCGCATTCGCAATGAAATGATTGCCAATACCGAAGGCGGCATCACACGCTATCTACCCGGTGGCGAACAAATGCCGATCTTCGATGCTGCCATGAAATATAAAGCAGCAAGCGTGCCACTGATTGTGATAGCAGGCAAAGAATACGGCACCGGCTCATCACGCGATTGGGCCGCGAAAGGCACCTTATTATTAGGCGTGAAAGCTGTAATTGCTGAAAGTTTTGAGCGCATCCACCGCTCCAACTTAATTGGCATGGGCGTGCTGCCACTGGAATTTACAGATGGAAACAATCGCTCGAGCTATGCGTTAACGGGTAATGAAACCATCGATATAGCCGGCATTGATGCATTGAGTGTTAGCAAAAAGCTCGATGTTACAGTAACACGCGAAGACGGTTCTCGTGAAACATTCCAAGTGTTGTGCCGTATCGACACGCAAAATGAACTGGAATATTACCGTCACGGCGGTATCTTGCAGTATGTGTTGCGCAGACTGAATGCAACAAGTCAGTCTTCCTAACCAATGCACTGCGATTGTGGCGAATTAAATGAGTCAAAAATTTTTGAAATAGCATCGTTACATCATCAAAGAGGATATTGTTATGCACACACCTACTCCTAAACCTGGACCCGTTGATCAACAACCAACTGCTGAAATTCAAGCTACTCATGTCACTACGGTCATTAATGAACAGCCTCCTACTCATTCAGCAGCAATCATTGGCCAGCCTACCGATGTAGGAACACCAGAAACTACAGCCACCAAGCAGCCAATACGGACCATAACACGTCAAACAATTGATAGACCTGTACTCTGTAAGCCTGAAAATTGCTTCCCAGATTGTTTAGATGAGTATCTCAATGCGAGTGATCAACCTGGTGATAGTTATACTGTTCAGCATGACTCAAGAAATCCTATAACCGCCTGCCCACGCCAAATCGCCTGGGATGCTTTAGCTGCCTATTATTTTGGATGCTTAACTGGCAGATATTGCGGAGATGGTCTTGCTACTTGTACTGGCCAAATTGAGTCATGGATTACCTGCGCAACTTGTGACATCATTTATTTAGCTCGCCCGCTCTCAAAACCTGAACCACATTGTGGGACTGTCAAATCAAAACGATATATCATTGGTGATTGCGCTGGACTGGCCTGCAATATCGCAGTTGCACTCACATCAACAACGCTAGGCTGTCTGTTTGGATGTGTCCATGGTGCAGTTAATGTGGCTCATTGCCACACTACTGAAGCATTCGAACCGACTGAACCTCAAGAAAGCATGACTGAGTGTTTACCTGAGAGTTACTCTACCACTACTTTTCTCTATGTTCACCCACGCCCAGGCGCTGCATAAATATTATTGGGTGCAGATATTGCGGTGGGGTCATTTTACGGTTGAATGAGCACTAAATTGAGCTCTTAATAAACCCCTCAATCTGATACAATGCCACCCATTGTATCGGATGATTTTTTTGCGCTGATTGTTCGGATACCACAATACCATAGGCGGAATGTGAATGAGATTGTAAAAAAGAATGCAGGCTCTTATAAGAGCCCTTCTTTCCAGATTTCACTTCAATTGGCAGAATATCGTGATTATGTGATACCACAAAATCCACTTCAGCATTACTGCTTTTACTTTCGCGATGCCAATAATATAAAGTGGCTTGCTGTTGTCGATCTTGGTACGCTATTAATTCCTGTGCAACAAATTGCTCGGCTATGCCACCTAATGTATTCACTTCAAGCGGCGCACTCATCCACGCCGTTAAATCCAATCCCAATAACCGTTGTGCAAGACCAACATCAAAGAAAAAAACTTTGTAAAATTTTTCATTGATGCCACCTGCTAAAGGCAGGCCTTGTGCACTGGTATGATAGCAAATATGCGCAATATCAGCTTGAGCCAGAAGATGTAATGCCTCTTTTAAAGTAGCCGCTCGCTGTGTTGAATCCACATGAACATATTTGAATTTATTGCCAAGTTGCAAAGGAATATACGTAAATAAACGATCGACTTTATCAATGAGCCGAATACTTGCGTATTTTAAAAAATCTTGTTTGTAAGCCGTAATAAGATGATCTTGAATAGTCAAACACTCTTGTGGACTCTGATTTTTTTGCCATGCAGCAACAACAGCCGGCATGCCACCAAGCCAACAATATAATTTAACTAACTCCAGCAACGGTTCATGTAAGGTCGTGGCACGTGGGTATTCTTCTACAAGATGCGCACGCCATGCAGCATGTCCAATTGCTTCTAAAAATTCGCCAAAGGACAGAGGGTAAAGGTGGGCAAACGCAACGCGACCAACCGGAATCCCTACTTTATTGACAGCAAATTTAACCAAAGAGCCTGCAGCAATAACATGAACCTCTGGCGCTTCTTCATAAAAATAACGCAAGGCCGTCAGGGCTTTTTCACAACATTGAATTTCATCAATAAAAATAAGTGTTCTACCAGGAATTACGTCTTGCTGAGTAAATAAGGTAATTTGACGCAGCACTGTATTGGCATCCAAGTTACCTGCAAAAATTTGCGCGTAGGTTTGCATTTTTTCTAAATTCAATTCAATAAAAAAATCGAATTCTTTCGAGAATTCACGTATGAGCCAGGATTTACCTACCTGACGCGCCCCCTGAATTAAGAGTGGCCGGCGATTCGGGTCGTGTTTCCAGGAAAGTAGATGTTGGTATAAATCACGTTTCATTGCGACACCCCTCGATTAATAGCCTTGCATTTTATCATAAATATGTTTTTTTAACCTTGTATTTTGTCATAAAAATGATTTTTTTACCCTGTAAAATATCAGTTTTTTTATAACATTTTGATTTATAATAAAAATACTATATTTCTTTAAGGCTAAATCTCATCTGCAATACAATTTATCTCTATCAAATTTATGCATTCACAAAGTCAGCGCCAAATACCAATCGCCACTGCGCACTTTATCACGCACTTGTTCGCATCTTGAAGCGTGATGGGTATATAATGCTGCAATGGATGATTTACGCTTCAAGATGATGACTCTGCTAACCCTACTTATGCTTGGGTTTTTTAACATCATTCACGCAACACCGCGCACCTTACTCTCTCAAAATCCAGTATTTGAATTTACGGCCACCGCGAAAGATTATCAAACGGTGGTGTTGAAGTGGCGTATCGCACCTGGAAATTACCTCTACCGCGATCGCTTTGTCATTCGCGCTGTAAAACCACAAACCATGCATCTGGCACCACCGATTTTACCGCCCAATTTTATTGAAAAAGAATTCCCACCGCTGGGTCGTTTTGCTGTATATGAGAAGAATCTCTATATTATTCAACCCATTCTCAATTCCAATCGCCAACACATTACATTACAGGTCCAATACCAAGGCTGTTCTAATGAGGGTACATGTTACCCACCCATCACAACCATGGTATCTATTGATTTAAGTGGTGATTACATGCGACCTGTTACAGGTATTGAAATGGATGCGCCACCGCCAATCACACCACCTGCAAAAAGCAGCGCTGGCATCGTCAATCCACAAAATCAAATTGCTGGCCTTTTTTTCACAAAAAGCACCACAAGCCTGCTCATGAGTTTTTTTATTTTCGGAATACTGATTTCATTTACGCCTTGCGTGTTGCCGATGGTTCCAATTTTATCGAGCATCATTATCGGACAAGGTAAATTATCCTATGCACGCTCTTTTTTATTATCGTTACTATACGTGCTTGGTATGGCGATTACGTATGCACTGGCCGGCATTATTTTTGGGTTCGTAGGCAGTAGCATTCAAGCCAGTTTGCAACAACCTTGGCTCATCAGTATTTTCGTTGCACTTTTTATTGCGATGGCTTTATCGTTATTTGGTTTATACGATTTGCAATTACCCTCTGCATGGCATAACAAATTAGCCAATCTCGGCAAAAATCAACACCACGGCACACTACTGGGTGTGCTGGTGATGGGTGTGTGCTCAACGCTCGTGTTATCACCGTGTGTCACACCACCCTTGGTCGGCGTGCTCGCTTATATCAGTCAAAGTGGCCATGCAACATTCGGTGGTGTTGCGCTCTTTATAATGGGTCTTGGCATGGGGCTGCCATTATTATTAATCGGCACGTTCGGGCCTCGTTTATTGCCGCATACAGGCGAGTGGATGATTGCAATTAAACAATTCATGGGCGTGCTCATGCTCGCTGTCGCCATTTGGATGCTAGCACGGATTATTCCCGATGCTGTCACGATGTGGTTCTGGGGGCTGTTGTTTTTGGGTTACGGTGTTGCGCTAGGTGCTCTGTCCACCGTACGAGGTCATTTGAAATACCTGCAAAAAACAATTGGATTAGCGCTGTTTATGTATGGCCTGATCGTAATCGTGGGTGCTACGCTTGGTAATACCAATCCTTTAAAACCCTTAGCTTCCTCATCTTGCTCTACCCAACACACAACATTAAAATTCATTCCTGTACGCAGTATTGATGACCTATACCGCCTGATGAACTCACCTCAAAACCAAAACAAACCCATCTTACTCGATTTTTATGCTGATTGGTGTATGGCGTGCAAAGAAATGGAAGCCACTGTGTTCAACAGAGCCGATGTCACAGCCGCATTGGATCATTTTTTAGTATTACGTGCCGATGTCACGCAAAATAATATGACCGATAAAATACTGCTGCGCCATTTTGGCGTGATTGCACCACCAACTATTTTATTTTTTGATACGACTCATCATGAAGTGAAATCATTGCGTGTGGTGGGAATGATTAAAGCCAATGCTCTGCTTAAACGAATTCAAGCGATGTGACAGCATGTTTTACGATGTAACTCATTTTCCTTTTACTAAAGAGCTTGAAGCCAATTGGACAGTCATTCGTGATGAATACCAAGCTCTGGATCCCAAGCAACTCCTCAAAGCACCCTGGGAAGATCTGTACAATAAATCGTGGGACATTTACACGCTCTTTGCTAAAGAACACAAATTTAAATTACACTGCGCACAATTACCTCAAACCACTGCGCTCATCGAACTGATCCCCGGTCTTTATAATGCTGGCTTTTCAGTACTAGGCCCCCATAGCCACATCAAACCTCATGTTGGTTACACTCATGATGTACTGCGTTGCCATTTAGGTCTGATCGTTCCTCCTGATTGCGCCATCCGTGTTGATCAGACAACCCGGGCTTGGCAGGAGGGAAAGTGCCTTATTTTTGATGATATGTTCGAGCACGAAGCCTGGAACCACAGTGACGCATCACGCGTTATTCTGATCCTCGATCTGCTCAAACAAGGGTAACCTGACCTTCATTTCCCATAATATGACACTAAAAGTCACGATCTGGCGGCTAACTATCAATATCATGTGAAATTACCTAGACTTTAGGGGATTTGTTGGGCAGAATGATTCATCCTCTGCAAAAAAACGGGCGGAATTGAGCGAAATGGCTACTATACTCGTCATTAACGGTCCTAATCTTAATCTATTGGGTACGAGAGAACCACAAATTTACGGCTCTAAGACGTTACCAGCCATTATGGAGCAATTAGCTGCAGATGCGAGCAAGTTAGGCTATAAATTACTGCATTTTCAATCTAATTCAGAATCAGATTTGGTTGAAACAATCCAACAAGCTCAAGATAAAGTGGATTTTATTATCATTAATCCGGCAGCACTAACCCATACCAGTATCGCGCTACGTGATGCGTTATTAGCGGTCGCCATTCCATTCATTGAAGTGCACTTAAGCAACCCCCAGGCACGCGAAAAATTCAGGGCTAAATCCTATTTTTCCGATATTGCTGTTGGCACCATTTGTGGGTTTGCAGATTTCGGTTACGAGCTCGCACTGCTCGCGGCAACTAACCAGTTAAACAAAAGGACATGATATGGATACTCGTAAAATTAGAAAATTAATTGAGTTGGTCAAAGAAACAGGTATCGGCGAGCTCGAAGTAACCTCTGGTGAAGAGTCAGTACGCATCAGCTGCCAAATGACAGTAGCCGCAGCACCCGCACCGCAAATGGTGACTGCAACAACAGCCCCCACGGTTCCTGCTGCGCAGGTGAGCCAGCAAGAGTCGCTTGCAGCAAAACCAGTGCAACCCAATGGGCATAACGTAAAATCTCCCATGGTTGGCACCACATATCTGGCGGCAACACCAGGGGCCAAACCATTTGTGTCCGTTGGGCAACGCGTCGAAATCGGTGATACGTTATGCTTAATTGAAGCAATGAAAATGTTTAATAAAATTGAGGCGGATGTTGCTGGCATTATCAGTGCACGACTTATCGAAAACGGCACACCGGTTGAATACGATCAACCTTTATTTATTATCGATGTGGATGAATAAATAAAGCAATTTACGTAGGAAATTACGGCCTATCATGAGGGAGTCCAGAAGAGCAACTTCATGATAAACTCCCCCTCATATAAAAATAATTTCTGTAGCAAATTGCGGTATATGGAGTAACACTATGTTTGAAAAAATTTTAATTGCAAACCGCGGTGAAATCGCACTACGTGTATTGCGCGCCTGCAAAGAGATGGGCATTAAAACAGTTGCCGTATACTCCACTGCTGACAGAGATTTAATGCATGTGCGCTTAGCGGATGAAGCGGTGTGCATTGGGCCTGCTAATTCAAAAGACAGCTACTTGAATATTCCGGCCGTGATCAGTGCCGCTGAAGTAGGACACGCTGACGCCATTCACCCAGGCTACGGCTTTCTAGCTGAAAATGCTGATTTTGCAGAGCAAGTTGAACGGGGTGGTTTTGTTTTTATTGGACCAAGCCCCGATACCATTAACCTCATGGGTAATAAAGTTTCCGCTATTAAAACCATGAAAGAAGCGGGTATTCCCTGCATACCCGGATCCGATGGCGCCTTACCTAATGATGATGACTACAATCTGGAGTTAAGTCGCAAAATTGGCTACCCCCTCATTATCAAAGCATCTGGCGGTGGCGGTGGACGCGGTATGCGCGTTGTACGCAAAGAAGAAGACCTCTTAAGCAGTATCGCGACCACTCGCACTGAAGCAGGGGCGGCATTTGGTAACGATGAATTGTATATGGAAAAGTTTCTGGAAAATCCACGTCACATTGAGATTCAAGTTTTAGGGGATGGTCAGGGGCACGCCGTGCATTTAGGTGAACGCGATTGCTCAATGCAGCGTCGCCATCAAAAAGTACTCGAAGAAGCTCCAGCACCTGGCATCACAGCAGAGCAACGTGCGCGCATTGGTAAACAATGTGTGGAGGCGTGCATTGCGATTAACTACAAAGGCGCTGGTACATTTGAGTTTCTTTATGAAAATGGTGATTTTTATTTTATTGAAATGAACACACGCATTCAGGTTGAACACCCCGTCACAGAACTGATTACTGATATAGATATCATTAAAGAGCAAATTCGCATTGCAGCGGGTATTCCACTGCGCTTTAAACAAGAAGATATTACATTTAAAGGCCACGCCATTGAATGCCGCATCAATGCAGAAGATCCTAAAACATTTATGCCTTGCCCTGGAACGATTGAGCAATTTCACGCACCCGGTGGCTTTGGCGTGCGCATCGATTCACACATCTATAACGGTTATCGTGTACCGCCTTATTATGATTCAATGATCGGTAAAATTATCGCTCGCGGTAGCACACGTGAAGAAGCCTTAAACAAAATGAATAATGCACTGACTGAAACGGTGATCGAAGGAATTAAAACCAACCTGCCACTGCAACAAAAAATTATTAACGATAAAAATTTTCGCCAGGGTGGGATGAATATTCATTATCTTGAAAAAATGTTGGCTGAAGAAAAACAATAAACATCGAAGATTGGGAGCCAAAAATTGAGAATCCGTTTTCAGCTCCCAATATCATTTAATAACCACTGCTACTCATATCGCTATCTGAATTATTCTTGACGCTTGCTGCCACACCCATATCTGAAACCGTGCGACGACCAATAGCCCTGACTAATGGATCACTGGAAGCAGCAAACTGGCCGGCTGACCCCCAATACAATAATTGATTGTGCTGATAAGCTAAATAGTCTGCATTTGGACCCACCCCATAAACCTGCACCTGAATTGGATGACCATGCACTGTCATCGACAAATGCTCAACCGGTGTACTGGATACCACTTGTGACACAGCCTCTGGCGTCATGCCGCGTTGTAACGCGTTCAGCTGTGAACCACCAATATGACCCGACCCACAGGCCGTTAACAAACACACTGCCGCCACAACGCAGAATGATTTCACTGTACGCATATTTATTCCTCCTGGATGCATTGAAATGTTAAAAACGTTCATCATCTTAACATCTGTCGCTGACGTTTTACACTCACCTTTAAAATTGATACCATCTGCCGATGCCGTATATTGAAATCAGTATTATTACATCGTCTGACGAAGCCGAACGCATCGCCGATGGGCTACACGAGCTCAATGCCCTATCCGTTACACTGGAAGACGCGCAAGATAATGCGCTTTTTCAACTGCAGCCAGAAGAGATGCCTTTATGGAGCCAGGTACGAATCAAAGCACTCTTTGACGAGACCATCTCCCCACGTGATGTCATCAGCCAGTTAAAATTCCACCTCAACCGTCAACAACCGATTAATTACCGCATTAAAAAAATTGCTGATCAAGATTGGGTGCGCCTGACCCAGCAACATTTTAAACCGCAATGTTATGCGAATTTGCTGTGGATCTGCCCGAGCTGGCATCAAACGCCCGTGGATGGAAAAATTCTGCGTATTGATCCAGGCTTGGCATTTGGTACCGGCACACACCCCACCACACATTTATGTCTGGATTGGCTGGCACACAATCCACCTCACGATCAAATCGTCATCGACTATGGCTGCGGCTCTGGTATTCTAGCTCTGGCAGCTGCAACACTTGGCGCAAGCCATGTGTATGCAACGGATCACGATGAGCAAGCGTTACTGGCAACACACAATAACACAGCATTAAACCAGCACATTCAGGCACCACAGTTAACCGTATGCGCTCCAGAACTGTTGCCTGATGTGAAGGCTCATGTCATCATTGCCAACATACTCGCCAATCCCTTAATCACACTTGAACCGATTTTCGTGCAACACCTAAAACCACATGGCGTGCTCGTTTTGTCTGGAATTCTGGAGCATGAATTTTCCGCCATCCATGCTGTATACCAGAAAAATTTTACATT
>CAZFAA010000019.1:0-19376 GCA_964516605.1 uncultured Coxiella sp.
TGTGCGTTGTTATAAGAGTAAAACTAAATCATGCTGAAGTGCCATCGCTACGTATTGCACTGCTGTTAAATATATCAGTAAGCTGTAAACTCGCATGCTCGACTGCTAATGGCCATAATGTTACAGGGTAAACTGTGCGAAAATGAATACCTGCTGACGCAGGTGTTTGCACATCCAACACAGTATGACGTTCAATTTTATGTTGTGCATACAAACGTGCGCTGGGCACAAATTGAATTGTAGACAAAGCAGGAATGGGTAATAATGCAGGTGGATATAAAAAAGATAATAAACTGCGTGCCAATTCAGCGTAATCACCATCTAACTGATGGCGTATTTTTGCTGTTAAAAAGGCAAACGATTCAATAAGCCTACCCACCAATGGGTCATCACAAGTATGTTGATCTAAACACAATCCACGAGCAATTTTAGCGTGACGCTTGGAAAATTCATTTCCGACACGACGTACGTAGTCCAGCTCTTCATGATAATAGCGTAATAGCTCATCAGTCATACGACTTTAAAACTCATAACCAGGGGGTTAACATGGGATTCTATTACAATTTGCTTGGCTTGCGTCAAACAGGCTATTTCTGTTTCGATCTTGATATAAAGTATGATCGGATCTCTTTGAGATTCATCTAACAATGACACCTTCGTATTGTGCAAACGCGGCTCTTTACTTGCAATCAACAAGCCAATTTGCTCGCATAATACGGCAGACTCTATCAAACTATAATGATTTTTCTTTAAATAGTTAGGCATGCCGCAATTTAATAAAGAATGATCAAGTTGTTTATAATCCGAATGCCAATCGTACTCAGAACAAAATGTATTAAGCAATTTCTGCAAATCGTTTTTAATACTTTGAATGTATTGCTCCACACTCATTGAATTGAATCCATCTGCTAACAAGCGTTGTAGCAGCGGTATTTTTTGTGCTGGGAACATCAACGACGCCCTCGCATGTCAAGGACAAATTGTAAACGTGTAACGATACTTTCAACATAATAATTAGGCTTTAAGGCGAACTTGCAAAAATAGAAGCCCGGTCTTCTCGTATCATCAGATACTGCTATATCTGCTTTTTCTAAAGGATAGCGTACCAAATGATCGGCCGTATGCTGACCCGCTTTACCACAGTAATGAAAAATCCATTTCTTTAAACACTGTTCTATATCACTTGCACTTGAAAAACCACCGATTTTATCACGCGCAATCATCTTAAGATAATGTGTGAAACGACACACAGATAATAAATAAGGTAAAGTTGTTGATGCCATGTTACTGAGGTGTTGAGAAGACGCTGATGCAGTAGGTAGATAAAGTGAATAACTACTACGTAATTGGAGTAAATATTGATAAGGCGATTCAATCACCGTCATAAAACCTTGCTGTGCTAATTCATACTCCATATTTTCTGTAAACGATCCTTCCAAACGGCTCAAGGGCATGAGTTTTTGAGTGTCTATGGCATAATATAATGGCGCCAAGAATAGCGCCTGCTCACGAAAACTCATAAACCATTTTGTTTGCATATAACTTTGGATTACCATAATACCTACTATATATGCAGGACTTCCCCACAAATAATCATCAAGTGACTCAAGCACTTCATTGAAGCCATGATTACGTAGGAAAAAATCGCTTTTTTGATAGGGCTCGCGCCACAAAACACGTGGTAGCACTGCGTAAATAAAGCGTAATGATTCATCATGACGCAACGCATGCCAATCATCATAACGTGCTGACATCAAGCAATCTGCTAAATCCACATTAGGGCCTAATTGTGTAAAATTATCTAACCCAAAAAGTTGTGCTGCAGCACTTATAAGCACAGGTGTAAAGGCAACAGCAGCAATATCTGCCAATACTTTTAAGCAACGCAGCCACAGCCCTTGCGCATCAAGCTCTAACGTGTAATCGGTAATCAGCAAGCCAAACGGTTTACCTCCTGGTTGATCGTACTCATCTGTATAAATTTTTCTAAATAACACGCTCTGATCAAAATCAGATGCATTATAAAGATCAGTCTGCAACTCATGCTCACTAAAACATAATAATCGCACACACAATGTGGGTGATGGGGCGGTGATGGTCGTGATCATAAAATGTAACGCTCGCCAACGTGCTTCTAAGCTCTGAAAAACGGTATGATGCAAAATCAGATTGAGTTGATACTGCATGCGCACATCAATTAAACTGATTACCCGTATGATGTTGTGTGAATGTGGTGACATACTAATGTGATTTTATTTTTGGTAATTGTGCAACAAGACGCATGGATGCTGTCAATTCTTCTAACTGCAACCACGGTCTTAACCATACGACTGCTTGATAAGCACCTGAAGAACCTGGTATTTCTTTTACTTCTATTTGTGCTTCCATTAAAGGGTACTTTGCCTTTAAACCCTCTTGAGCTAATGCATTAGCATTAGCATAATTCATAATCCAACGATTCAACCACGCCTGCAAATCATCTGCTTCCTTAAATGATCCAATCGAATCACGTGCCATTATTTTAAGGTAATGGGTAAAGCGTGATGTCGCCATAATATATGGCATGCGCGCAGAAATAGCCGCGTTAGCTGTTGCTTCCTGCGTATCATAAATACTCGATTTATGTAGGGTTTGCGCGCCAAAATACACCGCGTAATTGGTATCTTTGTAATGACATAATGGCAAAAAACCCAACCGTGATAATTCTGCTTCACGTCGATCTGTAATGCTCACAGCAGTAGGACACATATAATCAATATCCCCATCTTCGCTAATAAATGTATGCAATGGTAAATCCTCTACTTTACCACCATTTTCAGCACCCCGAATGGCCGTACACCAACCGTATTGAGTAAAAGCACGTGTTAAGCATTGCACATAGGTATACGCTGCATTCATCCAACAATATACTGGACCCTGCACCAAGTCGTCATCCTCAAATGCATCGTCAGGATGACTAAGCGGGTCATAGGGTACTCGTGATAAAACACGGGGCAAGGTCATCACTACAAAACGTGATTCATCACTTGCGCGAAAACGCTGCCACGCAGCGTAATCCACTGTATCAAAAATTTTGGCTAAATCTCGTGGCTTTCTTAAATCAGACCACTGATCAAAACCAAATAAAGCTGGTGCTGCAGCACATACAAATGGACAAAATGCTGCTGCAGCAACCTGTGCAATGTGACGTAATAAATCCGTATCTTGAGGAAGTTGCGTGAACTCATAATCGCCCATTAAAACACTATACGGCTTGCCACCTGATGTGCCGTATTCATGTTCATATATTTTTTGATACAGCTGACTTTGATCAAATTCAACTGCTTTATCAAAATCACGATACAATTCAGATTGGGTAATAGATAATACACGGATTCTCAAATTAACATTTGTGTCACTGCATTTGACTAAATGATGCAAACCACGCCAACTGCCCTCAAGTTTATTAAATGCTTCATGATGCATGATATTAGCTAATAACATGGAAATCCTGCGATCAATAGCATGTATTGCGCGCGTGATACTGTGTTCCACATTTTTATCCCAATACACCACACCATCTAATGTACTTTGAGTAAATATTTTAATGAATTTTTGTACTTGTAAGGATTCAGTTTGTTTGGTCGCTAAAATGATTTGATTTAATAAACCCGTTTCGCTCTGCTGCAGAGCATATGACTCTGATTCTCCTAAAAGTGGCGTGCTCATACTGATCTCCTGATTGATCCATCTCTAAATATAAGTATTAGTAAATGCAATTTTATTTGCGGTTGCAATACCGTGTTACGCTTGCAGAGCACAGAGTATTGCATTAAAAATGGCACAGAGGCCAAGAAAACAGGTGATCAGGGAATATCCGTATTCTCCACATCAAGCCCTAACTCACGCGCCAGTAAATGCAACTTAGTATTATCTTGCAAGACCGCTTCCAACAACAATTCCAATTGATCAGAACGGTCTGTTTTACTTAACACATCACGCAATGCATCACGCATAGCTTTTAACTTTTTCAGCTCAGGCACCTGTTGCACAATAGCCACTGGCTCAAAATCTTCTAACGCTTTAAATGTAAGCTCAATTTGCAATTCAGCCTTATCGTCTGTCAGTGTATTGTCGACGTGAAACAGCAGTCCTGGCTTAATATGCGTCATGACGGCATCAAAATTACTGCGATCTATCGTTATAAATTTACGCTCTTTTAAAGACTTAGGTATTTCGGCAGGATGGTTACCTGCAAAATCACCTAATACACCGACGGTAAACGGCAGTTCTTTTTCAATTGTAGACCCCTCTATTTCAACTTCATATTTAATATGCACCCTTGGTTTGCGTACTTTTTCTAATTTATCATGAATACTTGACATACTTTTCTCCTATTACATATTATGCAGCGAAAATCGCTGACCTCTATTGGGTATCAAATTCTCTATGAATCCCAATGACATCGTTAACACGCTCAAGTTCTGTTTTATCTTGAATTATTTTTTCTAACAATTCTGGTAGTGGTAATTGCGCCCATTGCACAACACGCTGCAGCATAAATGGTATGGGAGATTGCGGTTCAGTACTCTGAATAAATCGAGCAATTTGACCTATTTCATGCAATGCCGTCACACGCGTGTAATCGCGCACATCACCTGCTGGCGTCTTTTTTTTGGTAAACGACACATTATCTACAATGTGTATTACACCACAGGGTGCTTGCGATGGCTCTGCTTGTTGATGTAGCTGAACTAAATGCATTAACCCCTCATGGTATTCATCCAATGCGTTTGCAATATGGCTTGATGGCGGCGCTGCATCTTGCAACAAATCCTGCAAGAGATCAGTCAGTTTATCAAAATACTGTTGCGCTTGTTCCAAATATTGCTGCACTGACAATAAGTCATCACGAGGAATGGCATACAATTCGCGCATAAAATCTTCTAATGATACAGCCCCCTGCTGCAAGCGTTTTTCCCGCAGTATGGGATCCTGAATGTTATCTATATCTACAGCTTGATGGTATTGCCACAGCGTGTAAGCAGACGGCTTGGTTAGGCCCAATAATCTAATTGGCATAATTAAGCTGCCTTCAACATCTTCGCCATTTAATCCTGTTAATGCTTTCACTTTCCACTCCAGCGACTCCTGTTCTGAAAGTGTTGGATGCAATGTCAAACCATACCGCTCAAAACAGTGCAGTGTCAGCTTAAATCCATAGCTTAACCCTGCAAATCCATACAAACGCAACCATGCTTCTGTAAGCCACGCTAACACATCAATATCTTTACTGCTGTTTTGTAAAATACCGACACCATACTCTGCAACCGCTTGCCAATACACATCAGATTGATCCACATCTTGTCCATCAAGATAATACCGCTCTGCTTGACGTGCTGTATGACGCGCTTCTTTCATGAGCCGGTATGGATTGTGCGGATCTGCATTGCAGCGCCAATCGATCCCAACAGGTGAGCCATTTTCACAGGGCTCTATCAATAACTCGATATTTACTTCAAATGTATTGTTCATAGCTTACCTCCTATAATGTGCGTGGCAATTTCAAATTCTTTAAACTGGCTAACTGAAATACGCCACTGGGTTGTGCAGAAATAACTTTAAAAGAAATGGTATGCTGCCCTAAGCGTAACTTAACAATCCAATGATGAGCATCTTCAGCACGTTGTAACTGGGAATACTCCAAAAAATGAAATAATGACCAAGGACCCTGGCTGACTAATATGTCACGGTGTCCTTTAAAATCTGTGACGATTAATTTTGTATGTTGTATTGTATTGGTAAACGGCCAATTTACATAAACTGCTTGTTCAGGGCCATGAGCATAATAGATCATGGTATTGCCTAATATTAATGTTGCATGACTTGCGCTATTATCCAAAATAAGTGGCTTAATGAAAAATGACAGATGTGGTTGATGGTTTTTATTGAAATAAGTTGTCTGAATAGCTTTAAGGTGTGAAAACAGCACTCGATCTTGTTCTGAAAAATGCACAGCTGGCATGCCAACTACATACTTCTGTAAAAAATGATCTAGAGTACCTTCTTTTGCAAAAAAATCAGTAAACCGATTTAAATCCAATTGTGATCTAGCATATACATCCACTGGATAAGCATGTTGGATAAACTGTTCGTAAGCAGGCAAAATTTGCTGCTGCCATGCGCGATTGATCACACTGAATGTATGTTGTTGCCACTCAACAGACATTTTATTGGCATGTTGATTAGGCCAAGACAATCCCATTAGAGCTTGACTAAAAAAAGGAGTTACATACAACAGATTTTTAACCCAGGATTGCTGTTGATAAGCGGCTTTAATATGCTCTATAGCCTGCAACAACATGTAATGATTGCCTGTTTTTTGATACGTTTGTACTGCCTGCATCACAGCAGAACTCGTTTTTAAATTTATTTTATATGCGATATGATAGAGCGCAATACTGAATATCAAAAAAAATGGGGTGGCGATCCATACTATTTTATAAAAGCGTATTTTGTATGGTGTAGCACTGCGTCCGTATCCTAAAAATTCACTTTCTGATAACACGGTATCGCAAAATAATTTTTGTATAAAATAGCTTTCTTGATGAGACTCTTGGATTTCGGTATGTGGTACTTGTAAATTATAACGCTGTCTAATTGCCTGAAAAAAGAAATCATATGGTTCATTTTTTTGCTCAGCGCTGGTAAAATACACTCCACGCAGTTCTACCATTTTTACTTGGGGTAATAGCGAAAACAAATCACTTACTAAATTCAGTAAGGGCTTTTTAAATAATTGAACTTGCTGTGGAAAAGCATAAATTAAATTTCGATTTTTTTGCTGTGTTTCGAGATTCAGTGCAACTATAGAACGTTGCTGCAATTGCGCAATCAGCTGATTGTATTCCCGATTTAAAAAGCTCTCTATAAAATCACTATTTGATGAATGTGCTAGTGGAAACCTAATACCCCAGACCTGCTGTAATGCTTCTTTATTTAAGCTACGAAAGAACTCACAAAATCCACTGATTAAATCACTTTTAGTGATAACAATGTAAATTGGTATGGCTATTTTTAATGTGTAATATAATTGAGTGAGTTGATCCGCCCATTCTTGTAATACTTCGCGCTGTTGTTGATGTGTCGCCAGCATGACTTGTGGTATGGAAATCGTAAAAATAACACCATTAATTGCTTGAATTTTACGTTTTCTGCGCAAATAATTTATAAACGATCGCTGCATCGCCGTAAGATCCTGACTAGGTAGTGCAGCCATATCAACCCATACAGCCTCATGTGTCATATACCAATCATAGGCATTAAATTTTTTTACCATGTCAACAGCATGCGTTCCATAACATTCTGGTTTTAGAAAACGCAATCCTGAATTTAAAATAAGCTGCGTCTTGCCTGATTTTTTAGCACCTGAAAGCAGATACCAAGGCCTAGAATGGACTCTATGCCTACTAACAGGAAGTGCTGTTACGCTATGCATGATCCATTTTAAAAACATGCGTGCTCGTACAAGACAATTCAACATCACTTCAACACCTTTTTAGCTAGAGCAATAGCTTCTCGTTCTTGTTGGTAAGCAAGCGCATTGTAATAAATTGTTACTGCAAACAGTAACGCTGCAGATGCAGCTAAAAATCGAGTTAAACGACGCCGTCGCCATAGGCCACGCTTTAAAAGTGCGTCATCGCGGACGTGATTCGATAATTCTGTTTCACCATAATGCATAATCAGTGTAATTTTTTGAAATATATGATTGCGTACTTGATCACGCAAGATGTTCTGTTGGCCGTAATACTGCCCTTCAAATCCCAGGCTTAATAAGACATAAATAAACTCTAACACAAACAGATTTTTCCGCAGATCCTGAAGCAACACCTCAACAATCAGATAGAAGCGTTCCCCGCCCCAGGTTTCCTGGCATAATAAACTTAATAAACTCTGCTGCACCCAACTGCTTTGCGTGCCCCACTGGCTTGCTAAAATAGCTTCATCTAAGGCAGCACATAAGCAATAACAGGCGCTGTCCACCATCATGCTTGGGTATTTCAACTGCTTCAGTTTAGAACTGAATAATTTAACTTCCAATACAATTTGATTGTGCAGAGCATCCACATCAGGGTGAACAACAGATTGCTTAACCTGTGCCATGAGCATTAATAAAGGTGTTGCTAATAAAATAAATGGATTGGTTTTTGTCATGATGTGCGTATCACCCATAACTCGAGCTTTAATTGTGGAAAGTGACTACTGATATGCAATGCTATAGACCCTGATGCTCTCAATGATGCCCACTCAGCATGCTGTTGGTCCAATCGAAAATAAACAAACTGCTCATGATAGGGAATGTGTCGCGGCACCACCGATAAAGGTATGAGTGTAATACCAGAAACACCACGACTGACTAAATCGTGAATTTTAGATACCGATGCTATTTTGATTTGTTTTGGAAATAGCTCCTGTAAATTACATGACACATCTGCTGCCACACCGAGCACAAAAATTGATTTTTCAAGCAATACTGTATCTGTAAATTGCCCGATATAAATACCAAAATTTTGCTGTGCTAACTCAATGCGCACAGCTTGTGGCTCATGCATAACCTGTAATAAGTAGCGAATTTCATGCATCAGTGGCATAAACGTTGCAATTAAATCATCATGTTGATACGAACACGATAGCGTTGGCCGATGCGTATCTTGGCTATAAGTTGATAACTCAGCTATTAACTGTACGACATAATTAAAGAAAATTTCAGGATGCACCTGAGCACGCACACGCAACTGAGTCAAAATCGTTTCATAGCGATTCATCAATTGCAATAACATAAAATTTGTTGCTATGGCCGCTTCAGATTGTTGTGTATGGGTTAAACGCTGCGCCAGCACGTCTGCGCGGTGTTGTAGTAACCCACATAATTCTTCAATCCAATATAACATTCTAGGTGATGCTGCTACATCCAAGAGCGGTGGAATAAAATCAGAGCTTACAATCAACGTGTGATCTGCACGGTGTTCAGTGATATCCAATACCGCCAAACACGTGTAATGATTGCGGTCAAAATCCTCTAAAACTAACTGTAATTGCAGCGTTGCGAGCTCAATCTCTGCACTCTGACCACCAGATACACTATCTTGAAGAGCATGCACAGCAGAATGATAACGAGATCGTGCCATTTCCTGTGGCCCCACATCAACCACCCCAGCTCTTGGTCGCATTAAGCACAGATACACTTTAGTAGTGACGATCGATTCGGGAATGCGCAATGGTGTGATGTCACATGCCTTAGATGGGAAAAAAAAAGCCGTTCCATCTTCAAAAAAACCACGCGCGGACTCTACCACCACACTGCCTTGCTGTAATAATTCCTGATTAATCGTGAGCTCTTCAAAGCCATAACCGTAGGCACCTAACGTGGTTGGCTGTTTTGTAATTAATGCTTCAAAATAACGCTCCTGTTGCTGAAAGTGTTGTGGACGGATAAACATACCCTCACGCCAAATCACTTTATGTGTCATCATCTATTACTCCCTGCTCAAATGCGCACTAAATTGGACAGCATGCAACACAACACCTATTGTGATAGCGTGATGCCACAAGCGTTGATACCATTTCTGTTGTACTGTTTTAAGATGTAAGATCAGTCGCCAGGTAGCATGATTTAAATCTCGAAACCCAGCTGTCATACCAATAAAATGCACAGTATGCGGTAAAGATAATACATACAATTTTTGTTGATTCGGGCGTATTTCCACCGTTTCTTTACGCACTAAACTGTCGTGCAAAACCGTTGCTGCCGTGTATTGTAATGCATAAAATTGTGCTGACTTAAAATAAGCAGCTGTTTTCAATGTATAAAAACTTACTTCAACTGGGGCTGCCTTACCATACATATTAGGATTCACATACGCATCCGCTTGAATCCTGATGTGCGCTTGAGTCGTTCGACGCGAGGCGCATCCTACCAGAACGCATACGATCAATAAAATTAGACTAAAAGTAAATTGTCTTCTAATCAGCATGCCTGACCTCTCATATTAAAATTTTTGTTTGATGTAATTTAAAAAAGAGACACGTTTTTTTTGAACTGCTTCAATACATTTTTGTTCAATGGCACCGTAGTCAGACGCGCCCAAATAATCTTGGACATCAAGCGTTAATTCAACTGGGTTCATATGTGGACCCACAGCTGGCATAGCAGAGAATGACTTTTTCAAGAAATGCAGTGAATGCTCAGCAAGACGAGTTGAATCCGGATCCTGAACACAAATTTCATTCGGCTCAAAATACGGAAACGCCTGTGTAGCGCACAGCAATTCACTGTTATTAAAATCACCGTTGTGTTGCTTGCTAATAGATACCGTTATAACAAAATCACCAACCTCTAACACATCACCTGATTGCAATAACATAATATTATCTTGATGTTTTAGAAAAAAACCATCCTGATTTTGTGAAAATTTAAGGTCATTTAAAATTAATCTTTTATTTTTAAGGCAACCTAAAAATACCGGCTCATTAAACTCCATGTTATTAAATTTAGACTTAAGATCTATCGTTAATTGCAACCAAAAATTCATTGTCTCTTCTGCTTTAAAAAAATAATGTGTACCGTATAGCAACGATCGAGTTCACGTCAATTACGTGTTGTTAATTTATTTTTTTATGTAAAACGAATTGACACGGTTTTTTAAAGTGTTTATATCTGCTTTATTATTTTTGAAAAGGAGTTACACATGGAAACAGCAATTTACATGAAAACACCGCACATACATGGCGATGTTACCGAAAAAAATCACAAACAATGGATCAAGCTGTCTAGCCTTAATTTTGCAGCACGACGCAAACTCAGTGCTGAACCAGGTCATATTGCTAATCGTGAATCGACACGTCCTGCTATCACAGAACTGACCATCTTGAAAACCATTGATTCGGCTTCTTCATTGCTGTTTGGCGAATCGTGTACAGGCAAGGTGCATGCAAAAATAACTATAGATATTTGTAAAACAGGCAGTTCTGGTTTAAGCACAATTGCTTCATTTACCCTCGAAAATGTGATTGTCAGCGGCTATCATTTGGATACGGCAGCGCCTACAGCACCTCTTGAAGTCATCACGCTCAGCTTTGACAAAATCGAAATGAAAACGATACCCTACGGTCCGCACGGTGAACAACATACGCCGATTTCATATGCGTATGACATGAAAATAGCTGCGGCTGCTTAAAGCCTAATGTCGAATGCGTTAACACAACAAAACCGTTTGCTCAAAGCTGCTAAAATTCATGGAACAGAGCACATAACGCCGCTTAAGTTGTATGGCACAGACTATGTTTCGTCGCCTTTTCACTATATTCTCGAGTGCCTGATTCCTGATACCACAGTGCCATTACACACATGGCTCACCGCAGCCTTGAGCCTAGAGATTCACTATCAATACAATCAACCAGCGCGCTTAATTCATGGTTTGATTACACAAATCGACACATTGAGTACACCCAATCGTTATCAATTACACATTAAACCGTGGATTGCACTGCTTGAGCTCACGCCAAATTGCCGTATTTTTCAAAATAGCAGCATCCCTGATATTGTGAACACGTTGTGCAAAGAAAAAAGTTTCCATGATTTTACGTATACTGGTTTAACTCAAACTTACCCTAAACAACCTTATATTGTGCAATACAATGAAACGGACCTACATTTTATAACGCGTCTTTTACAACAAGTTGGAATTTACTATTACATCGAACACAAAGCGCAGAAGCATATTATTCATTTTATCGATGACACACGCTCTTGCCCCTTGATCACACCACTGCATTGCGCTGATTGGCGTGTCACGCATAACCTGTCAATACAGCGCTACACACACAATGATTACAATCCGGATAGGGCAAATTGGGATTTAACCAGTTCTTCTGAAATACCACAAAAAAATGCAACACCTCATTTGCAACATTTGCATTACTATCACTACCCAGGACACTATTTGGATAAAAATACAGGACAGACACAGGCACGTATTGCTCTAGAAGCACATACAGCTCATGCACACAGCGTGCACGCTACAAATGATTATGCGCCACTGCAAGCAGGTCAACGTATTAAACGCAATCAAGATGATCACGATATATATTTCATCACACAGTGTTGTATCGAGGTAAGCGATCATACATATCTTGCAGAACACGATACGATAGGACAAAGCTATCACAACTCATTTTGTGCTGCACCATTAACACAGCCTTTTCGCGCTTTGCAACAGCTTAAAAAACCAATGGTCAACGGCCTGCATACCGCAACAGTCGTCGGCCCTTCTATACAAGAGCTGTATGTTAACGCACAAGGGCGTGTGAAAGTGCAATTTCATTGGGACCATCTTAATCATTACGATGAACACAGTTCTTGTTGGTTGCGCGTAATGCAACTGCAAGCAGGAGACAACTTTGGCAGTTGCTTCATTCCACGGATCGGGCAAGAAGTACTGATTGGTTTTGAACACGGTGATATCGATCGCCCAATCTTAATCGGCAGTGCTTATAATAGCCTACACAGACCTGCCTATGCTTTACCCCAAGAACAAACCTTCAGTGGTTTTAAAACACGCTCCACGCCCAATGGTGATACCGGTAATGAATTGACCTTCGTGGACAAAACAGGCGCCGAACATATTTTCTTAAAAGCACAGAAGGACTATACACAGACGGTTAACCGCAACGCCACACATATCATTGAAGGTAATTGTGCTACCACTGTGTTGGGAGGGGATTACACTCTATGCGTACAAAATGGCAGCGTGTGCATTTCAGCGCTTAAAGCTCTGCACTTTAAGGTCAATGCCAGTATAGTCACGCTTGACCCCAGTAGTATCACCATCAGCGCCTCCAGTATTCATATCACCTCAGCGGCTTAAAAATCCACTATCCACTCTCAATGCATGGATAGGATCTACCGTCAAGCGCACTTTACCATTCATTATTTTTGATACCAATGATTTTGAGCCCATTTCAGGTAAAGCAGACACACCAACATATTGAGTAAAATCCATTTTAACCGCCTCGTGTTGACTCTTTGCTAATAAATTTGCTTCATCGCCTCTTTCACTGCCTGCAATGTTGCATGTGCTACGTGATTCGCACGCTCGGCACCATCACGCAATACCGCTAACACCTGCGCTTTATCCGTTTCATAATCAGCACGGCGCTGCTGCATCGGCTCTAACAACGCCAGCAGTACTTCAATTAATTTCTTTTTGCATTCGACATCGCCCACAGTACCGGCACGGTAACGCTCTTTGGTATCCTCAATCCACTGCCGATCGTGATTAAAAGTATCGTGAAATACCCACAATGGATTGTTTTCAACTGTGCCAGGGTCCGTAGCACGCAAGCGTTTTGGATCCGTATACATGTTCATAATTTTTTTCTGAATGACCTCTTTGGAGTCACTCAATAAAATCGCGTTGTCTAGTGATTTACTCATCTTCAACAAACGCCCATCCGCTGTTGGTGCACCCGTACCAATAAGGCGTTTAACGCGCCCTAACTTCGTATCAAATAACGGCAACAATCCTCCGGCTTTAACATAATCTTCATCCGCTGTGTGGGGATCAACCCCGCAATACACTTGATTAAAACGTCGTGCCACCTCGCGCGTTAATTCCAAATGCGGAATCTGATCCTCACCAACGGGGACCACATCAGGACGAAACGCTAAGATGTCTGCAACTTGCATAATAGGATACAGCAAAAATCCCATCGAATAATTCTCGCCTAATTGTTTGTCGCGAATTTCTTCTTTGATGGTTGGATTGCGCATCAAGCGCGGATACGGAATTAACATACTGAACAACGCGGTTAATTCAAAAATAGCGGGGATATCGGATTCTGCAAAAATCACGCTTTTTGCAGGGTCAATGCCGGCGGCTAAATAATCCAGTGTGATCTCAAGCGTGCTATTGCGAATAAAATCAGGCTCGCCAACTTTGGTTGTAAACGCATGCGTATTGGCTAACACAAAAAAACAATCGTATTCTTCTTGCATCGCCACACGATTTTCTAACGATCCTACCCAGTGTCCGAGGTGCAAGCGACCGGTTGGTGTATCTCCAGTAAGCAGGCGTGGCTTAGTCATGTTATTCCTTAAAATTCATGCAAACAGCGGTCATACTAGCGTTTGATCAAGACAGAAGCAAGAATCAAAACTCAATTCGCCTTTGCAATAAACATAAGTATATAATGGCGCTTTTATTCGGCCGAGGAACGCCTTATGAACACGTATAATGTCAAAGAACTAATCAATACACCTTCCTTGTTAAACCAAACCGTTTGCGTACGCGGCTGGGTCCGTACACGTCGCGATTCGAAAGCGGGTATCTCTTTTTTAAGCATCTACGATGGCTCATGCTTTTCACCTATTCAGGCTGTCATTCCGAGCACACTCGCTAACTATCAAACTGATGTACTGCAACTGACCGCTGGTTGTTCTGTAAGCGTCAGTGGTAAATTGGTCGCATCAGAAGGTGCTGGGCAATCTTGCGAAATTCAAGCAGAGCACGTGGAGGTACTGGGTTTTGTCGATGACCCAGATAGCTATCCGATTTCTAAAAAACACCACAGTCTGGAATTTTTACGTGAGGTGGCGCACTTGCGTCCGCGCACCAATGTGATGGGTGCAACAGCGCGTGTGCGCAGTACACTGTCTCAAGCGATTCACCGCTTTTTTTTCGAAAACCAATTCTATTGGCTCAACACACCGATTATTACCGGCAGTGATTGTGAGGGTGCAGGGGAATTATTTCGTGTCAGCACATTAGATCTAATGAATTTACCGAAAAACGCAAAGGGCGCGATCGATTTTAGTCAGGATTTTTTCGCGCAAGAAACCTACCTGACTGTTTCAGGGCAATTGCAGGCTGAAGCGTATGCCTGTGCTCTTTCCCAAGTTTATACGTTCGGTCCAACATTTCGCGCTGAAAATTCCAACACTTCACGCCACCTGGCTGAATTTTGGATGGTAGAGCCGGAAGTAGCTTTTGCAGATATTCACGATGATGTCGCTTTGGCAGACAAGATGCTCAAATACGTCTTTCAATTTGTACTTGAACACAATGCAGATGATATGGCGTTTTTTGCAGAGCACATTGACAAAACATGCATTGAGCGTTTGCAAAACGTGATTCACACTAAAATGGAGATCATGACCTACAGCGACGCGGTACAATTACTGCAAAAATCCGGCAAAAAATTTGACTACCCTGTTGAATGGGGGATGGATTTACAAACGGAACACGAGCGTTTTATTTGTGAAGAAAAAGTCAAAGGCCCTGTGACATTGATTAATTACCCTCGCGATATCAAGCCTTTTTACATGCGGCTGAATGACGACAACAAAACGGTCGCCGCATTAGATGTGCTCGTGCCTGGCGTTGGCGAGCTCATCGGCGGTAGCCAACGTGAAGAACGCTTAGATCAACTGGATGCGCGCATGCAAGAGCACCATCTGCACCACCTCGATGAATACCAGTGGTACCGTGATCTGCGTCGTTATGGTAGCGTGCCGCACGCAGGATTTGGCATGGGTTTTGAACGACTCGTAAATTACGTGACCGGTCTTAGCAACATTCGTGATGTGATTCCGTTTCCACGTACACCAGGGAATGCGAAATTTTAATGGATGTTTCATACTTACTTAACTCATTAAACGATCAACAGCGTGAAGCGGTTGCCAGCGATCAATCTAATCTGCTGATTTTAGCTGGTGCTGGCAGTGGTAAAACACGTGTGTTGGTACATCGCATTGCCTGGCTGATGTCGGTTGAACACATTTCACCGTATGCAATTTTAGCGGTCACATTTACCAATAAAGCCGCCTATGAAATGCGTGGACGTATTGAAGCACTGCGCGGCACACCCGTTGGCGGCATGTGGGTCGGCACCTTTCACGGTCTAGCACACCGCGTATTGCGCGCGCACTGGAGCGATGCGAAACTGCCTGAAACCTTTCAGATTATGGACAGTGATGATCAATACCGCTTAATTCGACGCATTTTACGCAGCCTCAATTTGGATGAAGCAAAATGGCCACCACGTCAAGCGCAGTGGTTTATCAACAAAAGCAAAGAAGAGGGACGGCGCGCTAAAGACATCAGTAATCCTGATTACAGTTATTTTACTGAAACGATGCAACGCATTTACACCGAATATGAAACCATTTGTGAGCGCAGTGGTCTTGTGGATTTTTGCGAATTACTGTTGCGTTCACTGGAGTTATTTCAAAAAAATGAGTCGATTCGTGAGCATTACCAACAACGCTTCAGACATATTTTGGTGGATGAATTCCAAGACACCAACACGATTCAATACACGTGGTTAAACATCTTAAAAGGCCCACAGGCCTACATCATGGCAGTGGGTGATGACGATCAGTCTATTTACAGTTGGCGCGGCGCTAAAGTTGAAAATATGCAGCGTTTTACAAGGGATTTACCGCAGGTTAAAACTATTCGCCTTGAACAAAACTACCGCTCAACACAAACTATTTTAAGTGCTGCTAATACTGTTATCTCTAATAACGCAGGACGCCTGGGTAAAGATTTGTGGACGGATGGTGAAGGTGGTGAAAAAATCACACTGTATGCTGCATTTAATGAACGCGATGAGGCACACTATATTGCGGCAACGATTAAAGATCTAGTGCGTCATGGCTACGACTACGATGATATTGGTATTCTATACCGCTCAAACGCGCAATCACGTATTTTAGAAGAACAGATGCTGGATCTGCATATTCCCTATCGTATTTACGGCGGACAAAAATTCTTTGAACGCGCTGAAATTAAAGATGCTCTGGCGTATTTGCGCCTCATGGCCAACCGTCATGATGACTCTGGTTTTGAACGTATCGTTAACACACCCACGCGCGGCATTGGCAACACCACCTTAACAACGCTGCGTGAACAGGCTAAAACACACGGGATTTCATTGTGGGATTCAGCTGTCTTGACACTGCAGAATGATGCTCTCAGCACTCGCGCACACAGTGCTTTAACACAATTCCTGCGTTTGATTGATACGCTCGATAACGCCTCACGCGATAAAGATTTGGATATTCAAACCGATCAAATGCTGCATCAATCGGGGTTACTGGCCATGTATCAAAAAGATCGCAGCGAACAGGGCGTGTCCCGTGTTGAAAACTTAGAAGAGTTAATTGTAGCAACCAGCCAATTTAAACCTGATGAAAACGATCAAATTGGCTCGCCATTAGCTGCATTTCTAGCACACGTTGCATTAGAGACAGGAGAAGGCCAAGCGGATCGTGCCACGCACGCTGTCAATTTAATGACACTGCATGCAGCAAAGGGCCTTGAATTTCCTGTGGTATTTATTGCAGGCATGGAAGAAGATTTATTCCCGCATAAAATGTCCACAGAAGAAGAACGTGGCTTCGAAGAAGAGCGTCGTTTGTGTTATGTTGGCATGACACGCGCGATGAAAAAATTATACTTAACCTATGCAGAATCGCGGCGTCTTTACGGCACCGAGCGCATGAACAATCCATCGCGTTTTATCGCTGAAATCCCACAAGACATGATCCACGCCGTGCGCCCCACCACAAAAATCATGCGTCCCTCAAGCCTTGATAAACCATGGCAGAAAAAACGCGATAGTGCCTTCAGTCACACTGTGCAGGATACTGGCTTGCGCATCGGGCAACGTGTAAAACACGACACATTTGGTCATGGCATAATCGTTAATTTCGAAGGCAGCGGCGAGCACACACGCTTGCAAGTGAAGTTTGATACACAAGGGACTAAGTGGCTGGTGGCAAGTTTTGCCAAGTTGACGGCGGTGTGAGGTAAAAAATTCATGTAACGCAGGCTAAAAGCCCAGCAACAGTTTAGGTGGCACGCGCACCACCGAACAGTCACAATTGCATGCCAGAGAATTACTCATGATACTAGATAAACCGACCAGCTCCCTTACAATAGCGTCCGAAATGTACGATTAAAAATAAATTTTTAAGACTGCGTTAATAATTTCGATGTACTATAATTCAGCTCAAATACTACTGGGATTCATTCGACCAAATAGGAGGTGAATGAGATTATGCGAACCTGCTACTATGTGCCAGAAGGACTTACTAATCAGCTTGCCGCTTATCTTGGCGAAGCAGGGATTTTAAATCAAATAGTGGAAGGAGCTGCTCATCCAGAGCAAAATGCACCTCCCCGAGAAGCCCTATCACAGCATGTCTATATATTTGCCCTTTTCGCTGACCAGCTTTTCAAAATTATCGCGAAATTAGAAGTAGAAGAACTTGACTGGGTATTTGTTAGTAGAGTTGTATACGCTTTAGTGGTGGATTCAGCCGTGCCGGCAAACACCAACACACCAATCCAAGAAAACATAGGGGCTGAAACAACACAAGCTGCTCTAAAAGAACATGCGCTTAACTGTATGCGTCAGATGCGAGCAGCATGGAATGCTGCAAAAAGTTGGAATGATAACGATTATAATGAAACCAGTGGGGAATCGTTTAGGCTGCTTGGAAAGATCATGACTTTATTGAGCTCAACAGCAGAAAACAGTTCATCAAATCCATCAAATTGCTTCTTTCAAAAAACTTATGCCTCCAAGCTACCTTGGTGGATTCAACAACTTGCCGGAAAAAAAATGCCCACAACCGGCATAGGAATGTACCTAAAGTTAAAAAGTTATGCCGAACAAATGAATACCAAAAGTAATATTCATTTTGAAAGAGCGCATCAAATATCTTTTGACGATATCGATGCTCGATCGTCTGTCATTGAAGAAAATATTATAATATTTGATGAAATACGTGCAAAAGATCAGGGTAATCTTGTAAATATAATAGAACGTTTGATGAGCACCCAAAGACAAAAGATAGAGCATGAAAAAACAAGAATCAATGAAATGAACACCACTTCTACTGCTGGCACGACACCGAATGAAAGGCTGGAACAACTACGGCGAGCTTGTGAAAGAGAGATACAGAAAGCTGAAGAAAAATTGCAGCAGCAAATTGAGGTACTGCAGAGAAAAAAAGGAGCAGGAGCAGATCAGACTCCAGTCGAATTTAAACCTTTGTCATCAGCACAGGAAAACTTTGAGCGCGCTGTATTAGAAAAAAAAGCGGTAGCAGCACAAATTGAGCTACTGCAGAGAAAAAAAGGAGCAGGAGCGGATCAGACTCCAGTCGAAGATGAAGATGATGTATTTGAGGATGCCGAGGGGCACCCACTTACGCCAGTCGAAGATGAAGATGATGTATTTGAGGATGCCGAGGGGCACCCACTTACGTCAGTCGAAGATGAAGATGATGTATTTGAGGATGCCGAGGGGCACCCACTTACGTC
>CAZFAA010000019.1:19476-24067 GCA_964516605.1 uncultured Coxiella sp.
CAGTCGAAGATGAAGATGATGTATTTGAGGATGCCGAGGGGCACCCACTTACGTCCGAGGGGCACCCACTTACGTCCGAGGGGCACCCACTTACGCCTCATGAGATGGCGTCGTTCGAACATTTGTCATCAGCACAGGAAAACGCAGCAGCACAAATTGAGGTACTGCAGAGAAAAAAAGGAGCAGGAGCAGATCAGACTCCAGTCGAAGATGAAGATGATGTATTTGAGGATGCCCAGGAGCACCAACTTACGCCTGATGAGATGGCGTGGTTCAAACCTTTGTCATCAGCAAAGGAAAACTTTGAGCGCGCTGTATTAGAAAAAGAAGCGGTAGCAGCAGCACACAAGGCGCTCTTTGAACCCAATCAAAGTCCTACAGACCTCAGCAATGCATTCAATCTCGTCACCAGATTCAGAAAAGACAGTCCTACAGCAACGGCTATGAACCTCATGCTCGAAAGAGCGCAGCTTTCAACCGCATGGACAGTCTCAGGATTAAAAGCAGGAATCTCTCGTTTCTGGGCAAGACGAAAGGATCAAGTAAGCGTGGCCTCTGAATTAACCGCCTTAACAACAGCGGAAGAACAAGCATGGTGCAGCGTCTTAAATGAGCTTGGTCAACTTGTTACTCAAATCACGGCTCTCAATCTTAGCTCAGCGAGTCAAAGTGCGCAGTATCTTTTCTCTCCACTATTTAATCCTAGCTTAGGTGCAAAGATTGCCCATCTACAGGGCGAGATTCGCAAAATCCAGCAAACACGAGCGGAGAACAAAGCAAGTCAAGCTGATGACGATATATTACTAAGTCAATACACTAAAGATTTGAGTGAACAAGCTACTCGATGGAAGTCGCTCCAAGCCGAACCTCTCACTCAATCACTATTTGCATTGCAAGCAAGCCTCGTATTTAAAACACCAAAAAATCACGACGGGACTCCTAGCTCCTATAAACCCTTAAAAATGCTCTTCCTCAGCAGTTCTTCTAACAGCAATTCTCCACCTCGTGAGCATACAAACTATGATAATGTTTCCTTTCCTCAGGGCACTAAATTTGATATCAACTCACTTGTCAAAATACCTCAACCAACTGACGGGAGTTCCAGTACACCACTGCGTGTGTCATTCGAAAACGCCAATCTCACTAGCTGTGAATTTACAGAAGTTACAAAAGGATCTACAACCATTAAGAAACAACCTCTTGAGGGCGTTAACTTCCAAGGTGCAAACCTCACAAATACCACATTTACTTTTTGTTCTGATTCAAGACCAATCAGCACCTGCGGTATCATAGTGGATAGCAAAACGAAGATGAGCGAAGCACTCTGGAGCCAAGTCATTGCGGATAATATGAGAACCATCCCTCGTAATCCGCAAAGCGCCTACTGTAATCCTGATTATCTGCGATCACTATTGAGCGCAATACCCAAAAACCTAGAACGTAATATTCTTACTGCGAATTATCTCATTGAGACACTAAAAGCCATTGCTTCCGACAAGGACAAGGACGCTGATCTGCGAGATATAAAACATAGGGCAAGAGTAGTCGCGGAAATCTTTTTTGAAAAGCTCCCTGCTTTACAAGGATTATATGCACTGAAACAAATCATGGACTCAAAAACAGACACAAATAACCCTTTACAAATGTTAAGATTAGAAAGGAGCCGCTTACGCAGATTCTTTGGCAACCACGGAAATACACGAACTTGGCAAGAAATTATGGAGCTTGGACGGGAAAAAGTAGCTAGAGCCGCCGCCAAAGAAAATATGCCTGCAGAAAACCGCGACATATACGCGTTAGAAAATATGCGTGCAAAATTAGAAAATATGCGTTCAAAAAACCGCGACATATACACGTTAGCAATGGAAGCACCTGTTGGTCGTCGCTTTGCATTGTTTGGTCAAGGGCATCGTCATATGCCGGAACAAGTAACCAATACAGATGAAAACAATCATATGGCTGCAGCCGGTGCCTGAAGCCGGTCAAGATTAATCTTCGCCTAACCTCAATTCTGGATAACTGGGCAGGGATGGTAATTTCACTGAGACTCATTTGTGAGTCACGATCACGTTGGCGCGACGGGTTTGGTAAACTATATCACAAAAAATCTCTTACGCAGAACTCAAGTTAATTCTAGATGAATCTGCATGTATTTAGCGCGCTTGCAGTGCTTAGGGTGTAGTTGTTTCCGAATTCAGCTGCATTATCTAAATTCATTTTAAAACACGTTGCGTAGCAAGTCCGATCATTTACCGTTTATCGCAAATTGCTAACCATTTTTATTCAACCGCGAAAAAAATCCCACCACGGATGCTGCGGCAAATGCGGTGCGCACACCAGCAATTGCCCGCGATAATTGTCTGCTACAGATTGCACATGATGGGCAACGGAAATCAACCACGGTTTGCGTAAATAAGTGTGCTCACTATAACCAATGATTCCTTCGTGATACGCAAGATACAATTCATACGCATTATCACGCGGTATGCCAAGACGTGCGTGGGCCTCATGACAAAACCAGCCGACAAAATCAATCGCGGCATTAAAACTCGACCGACTGATGCGCCTGTGCCCTGTTGCACGTAAATAGCCGAGCCACGTGTCATTAAGCGCTTGGGCATAACCTTCTGCGGTGGTTTCATGCAGCCACGGAATAAAACCCAATAGCCGCACGCGCGGTGGCTTTACATCTGGTTGAAAACTGGATTCCTCGCGAATAATCGCCATTTGCACACTAATCGGGATGCCCCATTTACGCTCTGTTCTTTGTGCCGCCCAAAACCATTGCGGGTACTGATAAAAAATTCTGCAAATATTATCCTGGTTGTGTGGTGGTGGTGAATAACACCCCTCCACGCTAAAACATACTAATACCACCATTAAGATAAATGCATACAGTCGGTATTTCATGAGTCCTCTCGTTGCACGCAATATGTTTCTTTAACCAGCAAGGATGCTGATAATGCGATCATGTATCCTACAAAAAAAATAATCATGGCAAAATGAAAATCAGATGTTAGATAAGTCAGTGCCGTATAATCTACTCGCTGCTGCGCATGCGTCTGTAAAATATAACCATACAAACGTTGAATAAGGCCAATTCCTGCAATCGTCGTTAAATTCACAACACTGACAGACATTGCTGTTACAATACGTGGACTGCTTTCTGCCACCAGTGGGTAACCAATAATTTGTGTACTGGAAAAAAAACCAATTGAAAAAAACAAGAAAAGCAGTGCACCCATACTCAAATTGGGCAACCAAATAATGCAGAAAATAAATGCCAATGAAATCAGTGCGCCAAAAATCATGAGCGGCTTGCGCCGCGCCATGCGATCTGAGAGCCAACCTGCCAAAGGCGAGCCAAAAATAGTGCCTATAAATAACATGGACGTGATATAGGACGCTTCTATTTTTGTAAAATGGTATGCGGTCGTTAAATACAGAATGCCCCATAACCCCCCCAATACATTAATCGGAAGATTGATGGTGCTCGTGTAAATGCCTCCTAACCAATTTTGACGGCGTAAAAAAGCAATTTTCAAACTTTTAAAATAACCAAGCCCCGTCAGTCGTTGCTGCTCTTGCTGATGAAAAGGCTGATGCGTTTTAGGAAAATCCTGCACGACAGAAATAACCAACAACCATATAAAAAAACCAAAACCAGCATCAACTAACAACGTATGCCGCCAACCCAATTCACGCACCAAGACCTCAAAGGGTGTTTGTGCTACAACCCCCCCTGTCATCGCAATCGTTACCACCAAGCCTGTTACATACGCCATATGCTGTGCAGGAAACCAGCGCGATGCCAAACGCAACACACTTAAAAAGCAAAAAGCGCTACCAATACCAGTTAAAAAACGACACACCGTCACCCAAAAATAACTCTGCGCCAACCCAAACAAGGCGGTGCTGAATACACATACACCCAGAGCAATTAACATAACGCGCCGAGTTGAGTAACGATCTAACAAAGATCCCGCTATAAATAAAAAAATCACATTAGCTAAAAAATAATAAGACGATAGATCACCAAGTTGTTCGGCATTGATATGAAAAGCCTGTAATAATGCCTCGCTGATGGCATCCATCATATTCATTTGAATGAATTCGTAGAAAAAAAACAATGACGCCGTCAACACAATAATCCATGCTTGTCGTGAAGGTGGTTTTAGATTATTTTTATCATGCAGCGCATCTACCAATGGTATAGGCTTAGACATCCCGCTTCCTTTCCTGATAAGAACGACAATACGTTTCCTTTATAGCGAAAGCCGCTAATAACGCAATCACAAACGAAATAGGCATCAATAAAAAAGCAACATGAAACGAATGCACCGAGTAAACCGGAAAGCCATGAGCAAAATGATGATCCCAACTTAAATCCAATAATCCTGCAAAAACTGGAATTAAAAACCCACCCGACATAATCAATACTGACGCCACACCTTCGGCAGCACCGGTTAGAAACGCAGGGTTACTTTCGGCTACCACAGCATAAGAAATAATTTGTGAACTGATAGCAACGCCAATAAGAAAGAATAAACACAGCAACATATGATAACTGAGAGACTGACAATACATAATC
>CAZFAA010000020.1:0-23338 GCA_964516605.1 uncultured Coxiella sp.
AAAGGTTATATCCTTCATCGCCAAAGTTATGGCTAATAAAACTCAGTTTCTCACCTGGTTTTGCATTATTAATTGAAATGACCACTTCAGCGTCTTGTAACCAACCGATATGTGCTTGATCAAGTCTATGAGGAACATACACTGGCTGTATCAGCAAATCATGAAGAAAAGAGATTGGTCTTTGATTTTCAATATAAGTAGAGCTTCCTTCAGTTTGATCGATTTCAATGGGTACTTGATACATTTCAGCTCTAGTTTTGCCTGGAGTCGTATCAGCCCATTCCTTCATATTTTCTACAAGAATATAGAGTGCTAGATCTTCGGCGAAACCCTGCGCGTCAGTGGGTATCGTTACAAGGGTCACTAAAAGCTGCGCCCAACCTTCTAGGCTGTTAAGATTATCGACTGAATAAGAAGCAGCCCACTTTTCTACATCTTTAGCAAATTTATTCCATGAATACAACAGTGCTTTATAATCTCCTAATTCACCAGTAAAAATAATATCTGTATCCAGTTTTCCTTCATTCTCTAATGCCGACTCTTCTAAATCCCAGTCACCGCCCAATTCTGAATAGCCGGTCAAGTCACCTGAAGCCGCCACGTCTGCTTGCAACATTGCACTTAAGTTTTGAATAAAATCAATGCCATCGGCATTTCCTGCAACATTACACCCATAAATCAAAAAATCAGCTTGATCAGCTAAAGCCGCTTTAATAGTTTGCAATTCATTTAAATGATCACCCAAATTCATATTATTGAGAGTCATATTACCCAATTGCAACTCGCCTGCATTACCATGCGTAATCAAGTGAACAGCATCAATATCTGATCGTGATTTAAGAACATCTGCAATTTGTGCTAAACCATTTAATTGCGTATCGATATAGAATATTTCTGCATCACGTGATAAGCGGCCCTCGAAAGATTGATAATCTTCAACTGATTTATCAATAAAAACTATTTCTTTGGGATTATCTGAATTTTTTTCAATATTTTCTTTTTCATCAAATAATGTTTTAATTTTTTCATGTATCTGATTGGGTTGTTGATCTTGATTGATAGCATCTGATGCGGCTTGATTCGCATCACCTTGAGCAGCCGCATCTATAGCGGCATCAGCAACCGCCGCATCATACATCATGCGTGGCTCCAAAATTTGCATCAAAGACGGTCTTCCGATGAGAATAGATTGGGTTCTCTTTTTCTTTTTAGTTTTTTCTTGCTTACTTTTTTCAGTAATTTTAGCATGATTTAAAACAGAAAAATTTTTCTTTACATTCTTTTGCTTATCATCAGCAGATTCAGCATTGGCATCAGATTTTTTGTTATCTTCTAGACCTATTTTTTTTAATACATCAGAAAGAGATTTTTTATTTTTTCCTGGCTTGTCTGTTTTTTTCATAGAAATAGCCCTTCAAATAAAGCAGTTAATATTTAAGGTTTTTTAGGTGGTGTTGTATCGGGAGTCGCTTTTTTACTTTGCTTATCTTTTAATGCGCTTTCAAAATCTCTAATAGCTGCTTGGGATTCAGGAGAAAAATCTTGCATCAGCTCTATTTGCTGATCTGATAATTTTTCATGAATTTTATCTATTTCATTAAGCTCTGCTCTTTCTGTTGCATCCAGCACCTCAGCTTGTTCCTGGTCAACTACATCATCGTCTACAGATAATAGCGTACCTTCTTCAGTTAACGTATCGTCTTCTACTCCACGTGTTACAGTCAACGGTGCCATATTGTCTGCTGTTCTAATATCATCTTGAATATCCTGATCAATACGTTCTTCTGCTCTTTCATTCTGCAAAGAAGATTTGAGTTGTTGACTAGCCTGCTCGGCCTTTCCAACTTCCCCTGCAGACGGTGTCGCTGTAAACAAGACAACACCTGGATCTGTGCTGGTTGAAACCAATTCGATGCCAGGATCTGATTCTTCTGTAATCAACTGTGAATTCAATGGATCATCAACCAATCCAAAATTGGTCTGAAATACAGGTGTGGGCTCAACAATAGTAGGTGTAATGATCACGTCATCAGTTACTGGCAAATTGACATTGATAGCCACTGTTGAATTTGCAACTGACTGATCTCCATCATCATCTCTTATGTCGAGCTGAATAACACGATTGTTAATTGAAATGCTATTATTCGAGGCAGTACTACCAAACTTCATTAATCCTAAAATACTATTTACATCTTCTCCTGTCACACCCTCAGAATCTGCAAAAGTGATCGTCAGTCCAGACATGGGGCCTGTATAGTCAATCCGATTACTAATACCTCCTGCCGACGTGCTGATGGTACCCATTCGATTCACACCATTTTTTAGAATGTCTCCATTGATGCTATCAAAGGAATACGTAGCATTCCCCACAAATTGAATATAATCTCCTACCTGCCCGCCAGAGGCCCAGCTAAAGTCTGCTGTACTAACAGACTGGTTCAGCTCCACAGGATCTATTAAAACACCTGGAAGTAATGTCACGGCCGTTTTGGTCTCAGCGTTATAGGTAATCGAAAACGAATTGGGAATAATGAGCATTGGATCGCCTAGAACATAGCCGTAGTTGTCCTGCGCGTCTCGATCAAAAATCGTGCGTGATTCAACTTGACCACCTGACTCCAGTGCTTGCTTTTCCAGCTCCCAGTCACCGCCTAGCAAAGCACTACCAGTTAAATCCGTTGACGCCGCAATATCTGCCGCCAAGACAGTGCTTAATTGAGAAATGAAGGCTTCTCCACGCTCACCTTCAGCCACATTACATCCATAAAACAAAACGTCTGCTGTGCTTGATAAGGCATCACGCCATACAGCCAAACTTTCTTGATACTGATTGATATTATCGATATCCAATATGATAGAACCCAATTCCAATAGCCCAGAATCACCATGTGTCACGATATGCAACGCATCCAGATTTTGATATTCTCTCAAAATATTCGTCAGTTGCAGCACCCCATCTTGCTGCCCATCGATATAATACACCTTTGAATCACGCGATAAATTGGAAATCAGGGATTCATAATCCTCAACACGCATGTCGATAATCACTAATTCTCGGATCGTAGACTGTGTACTGCTTTCATTTTCTTCAGCGCCAAATAATTTTTCAGCTTCTTTGCGTGTCGCAGCGACACTACTTTTATCTGTTTGCGCAGAATTATGCTCCACCGCTTCTCGCGCAGCAGCCTGTTGAGCAGCGGATTGATCACCGCCTGCATCACCACCACCTTGTGTAGCCGCATCCGCTGCACTCGCATCGAACATAAGACGTGTTTCTAATGGTTGCATCATAGAGGGCCTATAATCATCATGAGATTCTGCTTTTACCGTATTTTTATTAGTTTTTTTATAATGAGCCACAATAACTCCCTCCAAGCACGATCATGTCGAGCATACAACTCGCCCGCTCATCGAACTATAGTACATACCAACAATTAATCGAACTTGCTCTAAAAAAATGCCTTAACTTAATTATTGTGGGCTAGAACCGATCATGCACTGATAGTAAATCGGGACACAGCTTTAACTTGCTCCATCACTCATACCATTATAGAATGACATAGGGTGGCTGATGTTCAAGGATGAAACAGTGATAAAGTCTGCAGGTTATCTCAAGCAATTCGCTCTCCTCACAACCATATTGAGTTTATCCGGCTGCGGATTGTCTCCTAAAAAAGTCGACCCTACTGAACAATATAATGCTGTTAACGCCAATCTTGAAGAAGCTCAAAAGATACAAGCCTCCTTACCCACAAAACTTACTCTTTCTGAAGCTATTGCGCGTGCATTAAAATATAATTTAGATGACCGTCTTCATAAATATAAAATTGCTTTAACATCTGGCCAAGCTAATTTAGCAAAATGGCAGCTTGCACCAAATCCTGAGATTTTCTTCGATGAAGCCTACCGCAGTAACGAGTACATACCGCTTGATCAAAACAAAGTCCCTAGTGATTCGACGTTCACCCCACAAAATATTGAGACGTCAAAATACAATATCACATGGAATATACTTGACTTCGGATTGAGTTATATTCGTGCCAAACAGAAGTACGATGAAATACACATCGCACAAGAACAAGAACGGAAAATTGTGCAGCAACTCGTGTCTCAAGTTATGATTTCTTACTGGCAAGCTTATCAAACTCAAGAATTAGAGCCTCAACTCATCGCATTGCGTAAAGAGGTTGAACTGGCTATTTGGCGCTCTAAAAAAATTAAGGCGGCACAAGCAACAGATGACATCATGCAACTAGAATATGAGCAGCTGCTCATTCGCAATTTAAGACGCACAACAAAACTATATTTACAAATTGTTAAAGGTAAAGAAGAGCTTGCTAGTCTAATTAGTGCTCCGCCTAATAGTCACTTTACTCTTGCACCACCACCTGCCAATTTTACCAAACTGCAAAAACTGGATTTATCAATGCCACAGCTCGGCACGATTGCGTTAGTCTATCGACCAGAATTGCGTGAGCTCACTTACCGTAAGCGCATTGCACAAGCTGGTGTATCCGAGGCGGTTCTCGGTGTATTACCTTCTGTGAATCTGTTAGGAGGAAGAGAACAAACTAGTAATACATATGTATTAAATCAGCAATGGTACAATGTTAATGCGAGCTTAACATGGAGCCTGATTAAACTACTCAGCTTGTCATCATCACTCAAATCAGCGGATGCACAGATTAATATTGAAAAAATGACTCAAGCTGCTTTATCACTTGCAGTGATTATGCAAGTTAATTTAGCCTATAACGAGTATCAACTATTACAAGTTGACTACAAAGATAGCTTAGCTGAAGTGGCCACTGAAGATGAAATTTATGATAAAACTAAAATATTACTCAAAGCATATCGCAGTAATGAACAAGCACTAGTTCGCAGAAAACTCAATTATTTTAGTGCGCTGCTTGATGAAGACGTTTCTTTATCTGCTTTATATACAGCACTAGGTAAATTAAAAATGGCCGTTGGTATGAATTACTTGCCGGGCATTACCTCTGAAGAAGTAAACAAAGCGCCACTCTCATCGTTGACAGAACTTGTTCGACAAGAATTGGCAGTAACCTTAGATAAAAGTTTCAGTCAGCAAGTGCACGCTACGTATAATCAGCTAATGCATGAAGTGACTCAGTTTCAAGCGACAGAAAAGCACCCGGAAAAAGCAGGAGCCATGACATCACCTAAGATGGAATAGTGTCATTACTCGAGAGTGACTTGCTTTGTCATGTCCCTTAGCTTATAACTTAGACACATTCTAAAACTTAAACATTAAGGCAACATTAAGAAAGGTAAGAGGTGAGCATCTAATATTTGTAATATTTGCAATCATCTCATGTATCGATTAAATTAAACCGAATTAAATTAAAAGAGCCACAGTAGAATGAGCAGACTAGACGTAACCATCCGCGGACAAAAATTTGAAAGTTTTTTTGATGTTGAGTGTTTTATCAATAAATTAACAGCAGAAGAAAAAAAAATTGTTGCCAAAGAAATCTTTACATATGAGGGACTAAGTCCGTTTATTGTACCTACGACAGGACAAGAGCATCCTACGAATGCCTCACACCATCTTTGGCGGTTATTACAGTTACTACAACCAACAGCCACCGAGAAAGACTGTGCGTTGAGAATAATTCTCGATAATACCGAGACTTTAACGTGTTTTTTATTTGATAGTTATCCTATCAATGCCAATCTCCAGAAGCAGCACTTAATGAATTTATTCCCAGAGCATGAACAAGAAATTGAAGAAAAAATAACGCCCATCGTCGATTATATTCAGCAAAAATATAAGAAAGCAGATACAACAGATACAGAGAAAAAAATTGTGCCCGCCGTGCTTAATAATATTCAAAAAAAATTGAGTCCCTTTCTTGAAAATGTCAGTGATGCACCACAAATAATAAATGAACCAAACATAACAGATTCAAACCTTGGCCAAGTATCACAAAGTTCGCTTTTAAAACCCCCAAGAAGCGATGATCATACTAGCCAAAGCGATGATCATACTAGCCAAAGCAATGATCATACTAGCCAAAGCAATGATCATACTAGCCAATATGATGACGATGAAACATTCACACTCTGAACCTATTCTGATTTGATTGACACCTCATTAAGAGAGTAGAATCTCGAAACAATGAGGTAAGAAATGAAGGGAAAATTGAAAAAATCAATCAATTAACTTAGTCATACATCAGCTCATCGAGTGATACGACTTTCTTTTCAGAGCTATTTCGTACAATTTCATGCAACACATCAACAATGCAAAATAATCTCAACATATCGGGTGTAAACGTATCAAATTGCACTGAGGTACCGAGCAATGATTTGTCAACATCGGTATAAGTAGCACCGAGACCATAACCGAAACACAATGAAGCCAACTGATCCGCTCGTTTAGCTAAACCAGGTAATAAGCCAGTTTCAGAAAACAATTCACTCGTTGTGATCACACTACCTTTCAGTGTGAACGTCACCTGCATATATTTAACAATTGCAGCGAGTTTATTTTGTAATTCTTCCACTATCGCCCCCGTCAGCACACCTTAACATTATCGACGCTCTATTGAATTGAAATAGCTAACTAATTTACGCTTACCCGCAATCTTACTACGCATCCAGCGTAAAAATACAATTGGCGTGAATCCATAGCGATTCAGTATACTAAAGAAAAACATACATACTAAGGCAACCGACCACGTCCAAATGCGCATATACATTAAAGGTAAGATCACTGGAAATGCCAAACGCCCATCCCAAATAAAAAATCGTATGGAACGAGCTGAGTCTCGCCAATGTGCTTCATTTACTACTCTCATAGGCTGAACATTTTAAAGTTAATTCCTTAAGAGAGTATTAAAATCATGATTTATAACGGTGTTATTATTTAATACTCTCTTAAGGTTTTTAACATAGAATAGGTTACCAAATGAACACAATAACCTCCTTAATAGAATGATTTAATCCGTTGATAGAGAGAGAAAAACGATGAAATTCATGAATCTAGCCGTAAAGCTCACAGTATTGGCGTCAGTAATAGCCCTGGTCGGCTGTTCCAATAGCAAACGCGTAGTCGATTTGAATCTACGTTATGTTACCGCAAACAGTGCACCAATCAATTCACAAGATCGTAACGCCCAAGAACAAGTTGCCGAGGCCTCCTCTTCTGTTTCAGGCTCATTGCAAGAATTGTCGGCTATTGATATGGCCAATACACCCGCCTCCAAACGTAACACAATTGGCAAACCGTTTAGCCCCAGCGACACTGGGATGACGGCGCAAGCATCTATTGATTGGAACGGCCCTGTGGAACCGGTTCTGAAAAAAATTGCTTCGGCAGCCGGTTACAGCCTGCGTGTTTTAGGTTCAGCACCACCTATTCCTGTACTAGTATTAGTGAACGCTGAAAACCAGCCACTAGCTGATATTTTACGTAATGTGATGTATCAGGTGAACAATAAAGCGGCTATAGCTGTTTATCCAAAAGCACGTGTTATTGAATTACGTTATTTTAAAAGCTAATGTAAACAGCCCTGTCGCTCTTGCTGAAGCCAGAGCGATTACTTAATTGTTGCAATAACTATGGCTGAAATTCAAATTAATTTGGGATGTTGTAAGCACATGTTTAAAAAAAGAAGTAACAATCCATGGCGACTCCTCATGCTAGTAGGGTGTTTGACTCTAGCTACCACAGGCTATGCTGATGATGCAGACAACTCCAATGATAAAGCGCCATCACAAATGACGCTTACAGCGGATGTCGGCTATGTGAATGTCAGCACCTTACCGACAGCGATTGCGGATGTGAATCCAATTCGTGCGGATGCCATCCGTGAAACGGCCACACAATTGGGTGCGCGTGGTGGACTGGCTTGGCGTGCATTACAAATTGATCATTCCTTATCACAGCAAGCCGAGTTCCTCGATCATGTTTTTGACTTTAACCAACTTTTACTCGCACACAACGTCTTACCGCCTGTTTTATCTGAAGCGGATAACAGTATTAATGAGCCCGATGATACATCAATACGTCTAGCCTCTAAAACATATGATCTGATTAGTAATGCACGTTTTGTCACAGCTCCACCAACGTGGCGCACTTATTTGTGGATGTATTACGACAAACCCGATATGCCAGATCACACGCTGCTTCCAACTACGCAAGCAGAAGCGACGCTGTGGAACATTTACCTCAAACAAGGTTGGAAAGAAGGCTTAGAACAAGCGAATTCTATTTTCAGTATCAACCTGAATCGCCTGAAGCGTGACTTCAAAGGTATGGTGTTATATCGTAAGCTGTATGCAGAACACATGGTCAGCGCACCATTTGTAGCGAGCACCGATTTAGGTGTGACAGGCGATGCAAACCATCTGCGCATTAATGATCGCGTGCTACGAATCACGGCTTTATCGCAAATGCAGCCTAACAGTAACGATTGGAACCCTGTTTTAGTTAAATAATGTTTTTACCTCGTAAAAATAACTTATTGAGGCACCATGAATAGCAATCCCTACACACATTATTTCCCGCAGGAACCCTCACGCTTTGATGCCAAGAGTTTGGATGAACTCCTAGTTTTCTGTAATCGTATTCATGCCTCTGATGTCACGTTTCAAACAGGCTCTCCTGTGATGGCTGAAATTTACGGCCGCCTACATACCATTACAAAACGCAATTTATCCAACGCAGAAGTGGGTGATCTGCTCAACAGCATTTACGGTCCAAATGGTACGACGCAAATTATGCGCGGCCAGGACATTGACACCCATTATGAAGTCAGACCGAATCGCAACGAACGCTATCGTCATCGTGTTAACGGCGTTGGCATTCACGTTGATGGGCATGAAGGCATTCAAATCACGGTGCGCACGATTCCCGCCACCCCGCCTAAATTAGTCGATTTACAGCTTCCCGAGCCAATTATTAAAGCCATTGCACCCAATGAAGGTGTAGTCTACGTTACCGGAGCGACCGGCTCTGGTAAAAGTACTTTGCTCGCTGCCATCATTCGTAAGCTGGCTGAAGAGACTGATAGCCATCGTAAAATATTAACTTATGAAGCACCAATTGAATTTATTTACGATGAAATCGAAACGCCTACGGCAATTGTCTCGCAATCTGAAGTGCCTCGACATATTGCCAGTTTCGCCGCTGGTGTGCGCAATGCACTGCGCCGCAAACCACATTTAATTTTAGTCGGTGAAGCACGCGATACAGAAACAATTAGTGCGGTATTGGAAGCCGCTTTAACCGGACACCCTGTTTACACTACACTACACAGTAATGGTGTGGCTGAAACTGTGCGGCGTTTGGTGGGCAGTTTTAGTAAAGAAGAACGTATTGGCCGCACAATTGATATCATTGAAACGATGAGACTGATCATTTGGCAGCGCCTTGTTCCGTCAGTAGACGGTAAACGCGTAGCACTGCGTGAGTATCTGGCCTTTGATGAACAGGTGCGCGATGAACTGCTTGCTGTGGATCCTGAGCGCGTTACGGCGAAAACACGCGAGCTCGTTCAAAAATATGGACACCCTATGCAACTGGAAGTGGATAAACGCTATGAAGAAGGCATCATCGATCAGCGCCTACATAAAGTGTTAACAGCCGGACTGAAACGCAACCAAGCGCATGACTCATGAAAATCAATACCACCCGTTTTAGCTACGATTTAGGCGCCTTCCTCTTACAAATTGTGGCTGCTTGTTTCATCGCTTATCTTTTTTCACAGCACGCTGTGAATGTTTACGCGTATCAGTGGATTCTGTTACTACCAAGCGTGTATTACTTAATACATCCTACACAGCCCATTCGGGCACAAAGACTGCAGAATACTCCCTCGTTTACACGCCAACCTTGGTTTAGAATCATGGCATTTGAATTATTCTTGTATAGCACGTTTTATGGTATCAGCCACTATTTTGGTGCACACGCGTTCACATACGTTATGCAGTCTAACCTGCTGCTGGGGTTAGCACCCTTTGGCATGATGTTATTTTTTGCGATAATCTTGCGCCTGACACTCTACAAAACACAATCGGATGCATCTTTAGTTGACTCGCTCATGGTACTCTTTCACATTCAACAAGGCAGCAATCTGTGGTCTGTATTGCACTTACTGATTCGCTCCTGCACACATGCCATGATCGCCTTAACCCTAACCCTACTGTGCTTAAACCTCACGACACTGTTTATCGGCCCCATTCATCCTTTTTCAATACTGAGCCTGCTCATGAGTTTGTTTGTAGTGGCATTGGTGTTCATCAAAAAATTACGGCCCTTCATTAAAAAAATCATTGCACCTAAAAAATTATTGTTTGTAGGCTTGCCTCTTTTTGCTGTATTCATGGCGCTGTGGCTTGCCTTGTTCGGGGTTTTGGGCTCAGGTCTCAATACAATTTTCACGCAAAAACCAGCTATTTTAATGCTTTTAAATACGTGCTTTGCACCCCAACACGCAGCGGATTTATTTGGACAAAGTTGGTGGCTGGCTTGGTCTGTTCTAGGCGGCATGTACATCGCACATTACTCTCGCCACTTCAGTGTGCGGCGTATGATTTTAATCACCCTCCCATTGCCTGTGATAATAAGCTTAGTGTTGCTGATACCAGAGAGTACGCTGTGGCTGACAACCGACCCTTGGAGTGTCATCATTGGCTTACTGGGTTTTGCGGGGCTACTAAAATTAATTGTGCAGCCAGATGTATTACCTTGCACAATCATCAGTTATCTTTCGTTATCAGAACATCCCAAACAACGCGCCCATCAATTTTACATGAGCAAATTATTTAAAAGCGCTTTATTCCTGTTATTTTTTACCATTCCAATTGGTACACAAATTCCAGCTGCGTTCGCGAGCATGATCGCTTTACCTCTTTTGCCTTTAAGTCTTGTATTACTATATGGATTGTACAAATTAAAATAACTATTCTACTATCTTCACAATCACTGTCTTCTTCGATATTTCTGCACCTGCGATAGGTTCTTGTGAAATAAGATTGGCATTCACGACAATATTCGAGTAAAGTTGGCTAAATTTTAGGGAGGATTTATGCGTTCTATGCCTAAGACCCCAACAGAGCTCACTACTTTTTATAAAAGTGCTCCTTCAAGTGAGATTCTTGCTTATTTAAGAAATAATCCCAAACAACCCACCACAGGGCAGCATGGCGAAACGGCCTTACACTGGGCCGCTTTTCGTGGATTACATGCACTCGCCGAAGCACTCTTAGCACGTGGTTATGAACCAAATCAACCAGATAAAGAAAATCAACGTACACCTCTGCATTGGGCAACGCAAGAATGTAAAAAATGTAAAAAATTGCATGATAAAGCTCCATTTGAAAAAATTATCAAACTGTTACGCCAACACGGTGCTGCAATCGATACACGGGACCATCGCCAGAAATCACCTCTTGATATTGCTGGCAAAAAATCAATACTACGTGACACATTAACAGAACGCCCAGCCTACTTTAATCTTGAAAAACGCTATAATGAAGAGCTGAAAAAAGTAATTCAAAAAAGTGATGGAACCGCATTAAAAAATGTTCCCGCTGAAGATCTGCTTGCATTCAAAGATCCGGATTATAACAATGCATTGTTGCTCGCTGCACGCTACGCAGACATGCAAACATTTATTGATTTATTCAATAAAATAGGTGAAGAAAAAGCTAAGATATTACTAAAACAAACTGATTACTATGATCGTGATGCGGTCACATTAGCGGCTGTTGCTAATAACTGTGACATACTTGATGTGTTATATAGTTTAAATCAACCTTATACTGGATTGAACTCTAATGCTGATTCAGCATTAACTACTGCTCTAAAGCGCAATAATTTCGCAGCTGCAGAGACATTACTCTTAACGTATTGTATACCGCTAAGAGAAAGAGATAAAAATTTATTAGCTGAAAATGCCGTGTTACGTGATAGATTGAATACGCGAGAATTTTTCCTTAAAGTTGTCAGAGCACATAATGTTTCGCTATTCACATATGTATTGCGCCATATCACAACACAATCTCCCGACACGCAACAAGCCTATTTATCGTATGTGAATGATCGGGGTGAAAATGCTGTTATGCTTGCAGCTCAATACGGTAATAAATCTGCTGCCCTCAAATTAGTAGAACTCACCAATATTGATTTAACGCATTGCAATAAAGAAGGCGTTCCTGTCTTAGCCTATCTGGTTTACTATGATTGTTTGGATGCGATATTACATATATTGCATACACATCCTGATGCCTTTACTCCCGAAAATAGAGAAGTCCTATTAGCAAATCTAGAGCACTTAACGATTAGCGGTAGTAATGCAACACAGACTGAAAAAATTCGCCAAAAGATAGCCAATGCTTTAACACACCTCAAGTATTCACGTGCTGGAGCAACATCATATTTTTCAAAAGAACTGATTGCACGCAAGCCACGTTCTTACAAGAAAGAGCGTACGGCTCAATTATTACGTCAATGCGCTACACAAATTTTTTTGGCAGCCAAAAAAGAAGAAAATCTAAAAGAGCTCGTCGAAGTACAAATCATGGTATTAGACGCAAACCTCGTGATTACTGTCAATCCTGCCCGTCTCAGCACAACCTTCAGTCAATGGTTTTTGCAGTACCAAGGAGATTTGACTCCTCTCTTATCACAGATTCATGACATACCATCAGAATATGGGTCTAAAATATGGTCGACACGGCATGCACTAAAATTGCAGTATTCTCTTTTCAACAGCACGACTATTAAACTGCCTATCAGTGATTGCCCTGAAGATCAAAAGCAAGCATATACTATTGCTAACCTATTCAAAAATGCTAATCTGACAGCATTACCCACACTAGATATTGATGACTCTTACCAGCTCTGCGCACAAAATCAGAGGGACCTTCAAGAATTTTTTGCTGACCCCAACCTAAAAGATCGCATCTTGATATTAGCTGTAAACAATACTCCGTGCCCTGAAATGCATGCTGAAGAATATTTAAAAATTCTATTTCAACACCGACAGCGAACCAAGCCTAACTTAACCTCTATAGTCCAAGGCAAAAAACGCCCTTGTTTGAGCTGCGCTCCTGCAATTGAACATATCGGTGCGGCCAACATAACGCGACCCGGATTGTTCTTCCGCTCTTATTTTAATAAAGCACCTGATGCCGATGCACGCCGTATCTTACAAGGGATGCTGAAACCGCAATACGTCACTGTTGCGACGATCAACGGTAGACAAAGCGAGTTCCCAAATTTTGCAACCGCTTCAGAATCTGAAGCCGAGACACGGGAAAGGGAAGCGCCAAAAACACCGTGCCGCAATCCCCACCGCTGAAGATACACAATAAGCTGTCGTTACAGATATCGACTTCAAGCCTAGAATTTAGGCTGAAACGTCCTGAATGGCCTCAACCAACTGCTTTAAATTATCAATCTGCTCCATACGCTTTGGTGGAATGCGCACATTGAATGCTTCATCGATCGCCATCAGAAGATCCATCGCATCCAGTGAATCCAAACCTAATTGCTGGCTAAAGGAAGTGTCGTCATCAAACTGTGCATTGGCAATATCCAGATGTTCAATGATCACTTGCTTTACGCGTTCTTTTAAATCAGACATAGCACCCCCATCCCTTTATCATTACGCGCCACCAGAAGGCGCCGAGGTAGTTGAACCACCGCCTTTTTTACGCAGACCTTTAACACCTTGCTTCGCCAAATCTTCGACACCTTTAATGGTTTCGCCTGTTGTTTCAGCAGCACCACCACCAACGGCTTTACTGGCACCCTCAACACTGCCTTTAATATCTTGCATCATACCGGCAATACCCGACTCAGATGAAGGAGCACCAATCCAACGCATAATGTAATCAGGTAATTTATAAATCAAGCTATAACACTGATTGACAATCATCACCACAGCGGTTGAATACATCATCAATAATACCGGCATACCAATTAAGAGCATCGCCAGTTTACCAACACTCGCCGGGCCACTGCCATTATAAAAAAACGCATGCATACCCGCCATAGGACTTGGACTGTTATTACCGTTAAAAGCAACTGGAGTGGATGTGAAAATATCCGACATAAACGAAGCAAACCCAAAATTTGTCATTCTAAACGCAATGTAAGATAGAATCATCGCCGCGAACAATCCAATCACCATTAATACAGGGCGTAAAAACACACCCAATAAGAGCATTAAGCTTTGTTCAATCTTACCTAAAAAGTCATGACCTTGAGGATGCGTCAGGCCAAAAGCCACCAACGGTGCTGCTACCATTGTTTCAATGACCAAGATAAACCAGGCAATCACACCAAAAGTGAAGATAAAAAAGGCATACACTGGCACATAGAAGGCAAGCATACCCCCCGAGATAATAAACACACCAGCAACTGCCATGGCCAATGGCTTAAACCAATCAACTGCTGCACCAATCGGTTTATCTAAATCCACAGATCCACCTGAGCAAATGATACCAACCACCATCACAAGACCTGCTACCATTGCCAACTCAATCCAAATATCACCGGCTATATAAATACACATCATGCCCACGCGGTGTAAGAAATAGATTGGATCAGAACCCATATTTGAACCAAACTGCGCATTCAAATCCATAATATCGCTAATCAATGACGCTATAAACGGATCAATCCATTTTGCATTTGATCCAGTATCATAAGCACCGCTACCGCCACCACCACTACCCGTATTTGATAAACCCGCATAATTATTATATTTGCTCTGCACCATCTGCAATAAAATCATCATTGGATCTGTCGAGGATCCTAACGCATTATTTGATTGTGCTGCATCGGCTTGACTGGAGTCTGTTGGTTTAAAATCAGGTGGTACATAGGTAGCTAAAGTTGAAGATTGAATGACCTGGTCCTTAAGATGACTTAAATCCCACGAGTAACGACCAGCTAAAATCCAGCCTTGTGTTTGCGCCGCTTGTAAAAACGCCGCTGTTTGCGCTGCTGCAGCACCACTACCCACTCTGAGCATAGGCATAATTTCATTTACATAAGCAAGTGTATTATTAAATAATTCTTCACTATCACCATCAAAATCAATTTGCTTACTTAAACCCGAACAAATACTATTTTCCACACTGGGTGAAATACTGCAGGCATAATTTTTAGCAGATGGTAATAACCCATAAACGACTTTATAAGCTGCTTCATAAGCGTATTCACCTTCCGTTGTTTTTTGATTGCCGGATGACGCACCTGGAATCATACCCCATTGAAACGAACCACAGCCTTGTGCCTTAGAAGGATCCTGACCACTTGGAAAATCAAATGACATATTCGCATCATTATCGATAGGGCTGAGCTCCTGTGGCACACCCATACCATTTGTATTGCTATTGCTGTTGGCTGTTGCAGCGATGCTGTTTTTAAACATACATACTTCAGCATTAAACGTTGGCACAATTGCTTTGGCATACAGTTGACTAAAACTACTGATATCCAATCCACCACCAGCTGATGCCACAGGAGGGGCCCATACCGCACCACCTTGAGCTAAATAATCCAAACCATGCGACCACGTCATGTCGGCAAATTCAACACTCTTCACAACAACTTTCATCATAATATCTTGCACAGGACTATACCCTGTACTGGGAGAGGGAATTAAGGCGCCAATACCAATGGCAATTTTAAGAAAGGCTAATACGACATTATTGCGGCTATTCATAAAGCCGCCTTCTGTTGCGGCACCAAAGACTAATGTCACAACCGTATACGTCATCCATAATCCGGCGACAATCAACATGCCAACGTTTAATTCATAAAACAGTTTTCCGAGCATCTGACCCGATGTGCCGGCCAAGGAATTGCCGACCGTACCAAACAATTGACTGAGTAAATTAATCGATAAATCGGTATGATTGGCAACAGCACTGGATGTAATAGTCGGTGCTGCACCGCTACTGTCTGCACACGCTAGGGAAGAGATGACCAATAAACACAAGCCATAAAACCAACACCATTTGCGCAACATAAAACAACCCCTTAGTAAAAACTACTTTTTAAATAAACTGTAAAACCATTCTTTGAAACTGCAACCCAAACGACGTTGACGCATTTGGAATAAATTAAAATGTTCGCGCAATGCCATGGCCCATAACAAGCCGGTTAAAATAAGGCACATAATACCTGCACTCATTGAGTTGTGGAAAAATTGATAAAACATGTAACTGAATGTCAATACCGAAAAACCCAAACAAAAATAGGTCATGCATAACGCATACTGCATTTTCTGTTCGAGGTCTTCTTCGGAAACGCCATAATGACGCATGCAATCTTCAAATGATTTTGGCTTGTACCCGTCGCCTTCTTGTTGCTTACTCAAGGTGTTTTTAGCAATCCGGCCCAATAACGTCGAGTGCTGTTTGAGTGAGTCATAACCTAGCCACTTTTTAGGATTAAGAGCTCCAAACAAGCTACTTTGCAGTACTTTTTTAATGCCCATCACACAGCTCCGATTGGATAAAAATAAGATTTGATCATCATGTTATCAGTGCATCCTTAAGGGAACATTAAAGAAAATTCAGCTAAAAGAGAAATGCCCAAAAAGCACTACTCCGATTGCGAAGTATGCGGAAAATGGCCTAGTTTTATTTAATGTTCTCTTAAGGTTTATCAGCTATTCTGATCCCTGTTTAGAATCTTTTTTTACCAAATCAGACTGAAAAGGGGCGTTCATGCCAAGCTTAGATCACCGTGATGTCCATGAATTCTGGTATGCATTCCAAGATCCAACCATTTACCGCGTGATCTCCTTTATGGAAGGCGTTGAAGAGTGGACCCTTGATGGCGACCCGCTACTGGAAGCCTCCTTAAAACAATTGGGCGAGACCTTAGAAGACATTGGTAATATTGATCTGCAACTTGAGAAAGAAATGATTGATGTCTGCGCCTTTCTGAAAACAGGCCGCTATTTACGTTTATTGATGTGCTTGGATATGGCCTATCCAGGTGCTGCAGCAAAAGTATTGATGCATGCCGAAGAAATTACCAAATCAGATGCTGATTTACCAGGCATCTTTTTACGTCGCAATATTGTATTTGAACGCCTACGCTTAATCAGCCGCGTTTTTTCACCTGAACGATTTAAATTAATTACTAAAGCATTAGAGGATAATTAGCATGAATCTACTTCAGAAATTAAGTCTCGTGTGTGCCATAGCATTAACCGGCACCAGTGCGAGTGTTTTTGCTGTAGATTGCAATAGCCTTATTAGTAAAGGTTTGCAACGCAGTGTAATCCCCGTTTCCTTAGGCGTAAGTCTTGCTGATGTGAATACGTGCTTAGTGCAATGCAATTCCATCCAATCAACGGGCAATCCAACCCAAGATGCATTAGCTGCCGCGCAATGTATCAGTGGTTTATCTAACCTGAAATTTGCTGTAAATTATGATGATTCCAACAGTGGGTTAAATCCAAATACTTTTGTTAGCGCACCCGGCATCGGGCCGAATCCAAGTTTTGGAACGCAGCACAACTCGTTTATCACGCCTTCCGCTACATCGGTATTTGGGAATCAACCGCAAGCAACTGTTTCGAATGTATATCAAACACCACCTAAAGTCGCTCCCACCACACCACCAACAGGGTACGGCAGTTACACGATTAATCCAAACGCAGCACAAAAATTAAAAGACGCTGCTAAAAGCAATTCAGCAATTCGTTGGTATTAAAGATTCGGTATTAGACAGGGGTTATCATGATTAAGAACATAAAGAAGGCACCATTTTTCACACTGACGGCTGTATCGTGTCTTATGCTATCACTCAATGTGTTTGCCGATATTCCAGGCGCTCCTTCTGCGGCTGAAATCGCAACCGTGCAGCAATTGCAAGCGCTCAACCAAAATGTGCAAGTGGTGGGTAACCGCATGCAGGCTCTGGCTGAAGCCAACGCCAAATCGAAAACCAACAGCGTTCCCGATCCGAGCATTTTGCAATCCATGATTGCCAATCCGGCTGTAGCGCAAAACAAAGATGCCAATAATGCCAATATTAATCAACTGACGCTGACAGATATTAAAAATCAATTGCAGCCTTTCCCAGAAAATCTCGTGCAAACAGGCAGTGGACTTCTTAATTCAGACACTATTGAAAATGACCTGCAAACTGATATTAATATGAAAAATAATTTAACTTCTAAAATTCTTGCCAGCGACAGCATTTATTCGAATGACCCGACCGTGCTCGATTTAGTGTCTGAATACAAAGACCAATTGCCTGCTAACGGTTTAACAGAACCAACGGCTGCAAATTCACACGATAACTATTTTAATTTTGGCTCATTAGTGCAACCTACCGTCTACACACCCAATAGCGATCAGGCCAATGCAGCACAGATGTTTATTACCTATCTAACTAAAAGTTACGATAAACCAAGCAATGTAATCGACTTTGGCTCATTCCAACAAAAATTAGCTATTGCAAAAAATGCGACCGATAAAATTTCACTGTATATGCAGTTACTGAATAATAAAAACTATCAAGATTACCAACTGAATGCACGCTCACTCATCGCAGCACGCTCTGTTGCGGTAAACAACTTCGAAAAATTAGTCGCAGAACGCACCTCCATTAAAAATTTAGGTACCAAAGCGAATTTAACAGACCAAACTGGCAAGCCGATTGCCGATGCAAGCCCTTTACAAGTGGAATCGTATTTAGCCACACGCCGCGCCAACGACCCAAAATGGTATGCGCATGTTCAAGCCGCCTCGCCTGATAATGTCCAACGCGAAACATTAGTAGTATTAGCTGAAATTGAAGCACAAAACTTCCAAGCACATCTGGATAATGAACGCTTGCTCGCAACACTGTCTGCTCAATCGGCATTAACCAGCAGCATGTCAGCACAAATGCTAGCCGCAAAAGCACAAACCTTGAATCAAGATATTCAGAAATTCAGTGTGCCGTCACAACAGCAGGCAACTCAGAATAACGGAGCGAAGTAGGAATAGCCTAATCCACTTAGAATGTGGACGCTGCTATACCACTCGCTACTGAAGATGCGAACTACACAGTGAGTAGCGAGCGCCATTCTGTTGTTGATGACCTCGCGTGCAATAAATCCACTCCGCCACCAAGGGGAGAATATCGATCTCCCCTGCCTGCACTTCTTACGTGGGAAACCCCATCTCGCTTTTGTGCCACTTCAATATGCTGTTCACATCTCGAATTGTGATGAGTATATCACTCGCTGCGCTAATTGCAGTGAGGTTGTTTTGGTGCTAAAAAAGCTCATAGGCCCATTAATCGTCACAGGAAAGCGCTTATTATGATGATTATTCAGCGCTCGGTACAGCTCGCTGCGAGGATTGCGTATGGCATCACACAAACCCAAATCACTGGTGCTGCAATCAGACAAGTTCACGAGAGCGGTTAATACCACTAATTTTTCACCCCGCTCACCAATACGCCGAAAAACTTGCTCAATAAAATCACGCTGAATGTTAGAAGACAAGTCAATATAACAGTGTGCAATATCCATGAGCCATCTCATGCTAGCTTGAGTTAATAATTGCGGTCTGTTCTGCTGCACCAGTTTATAAAAATCTTTTTTTTGTGGTTTATTTAATGGTTGTAAGATGTGATAAACATGATCTTGCTGATTCACAAAGCCAATCAGCTTCTCTTTAATAAGAGGATACAAAGCGTCTTTTTGTGCTGCATTTAATAATATCATTACGCTACAAAAAGCCGTGACATCGTTTATGAATTCTATCATTTCAGATTGAATAAGATCACAAAGGTAAGCACGATTTTCTAAAAAAAATTGAGAAATAACTACAAATAATTGAGACCAATTAACAATACCCATTAATAATTCTGCTTTTAAAGCACGACAAAAAATATCATAACGCTTAGCTACTAATGGCTTATAGTCACCTGGATAATACGTGCGCTCAACCTGACCAAGACTCAATTTAAACTCATTCCAATTAGGAACAGGTCGAGTCAAATTGACCAATCTACCTTGCATCTTAGAACATAATGCCTCACATCTATCTTCAGCGAAAATCTGTAATATCGCTACCAAATCAGCATAGTTAAAATTTGCATCCAAAAATATAAACCGAAAATCAGCTGCAGTGAGCTTGCTAAGTGGCCTGAATTGACTCAGCAGTTCAAATTTATTTTTACTCTCAAAGATGCTTTCAGGGTCTGCTTTCTGACTGATCCTTCGCAATGGAATTGTCCCATCTAATACATCTTTCACAATAACTGGCCAAATACTGGAAACTATGTCAACAGTTAAAATACGTAAGGAGATTCTGAACTGATTACTGGGAAAATCACAGTATTGTTTTAACTTAAAACTGATATAAACATCACTATATACACTAGGCTCAACACATACCTCAATAGCCACATCGTCATAACATTCTTGAATAGCACGATAGACTTCCCGTCGTTGATTAACACTGAGTAATTCGAATATAAATAAAAAATTATCATTACAGCTTACTTTCAAACTATCAGAATAAGCAATCAAGCTTGCTAATTTTGATTTAACACGCTCATACACAAACGCCCGCTGCTCCTCAGCTGGTAAATACATTAGCATCTCATAAAGACCTTCTGCACTGTCAATACAATCAGCTAGCTGGTCTTTATAAACATCCAGTAGAAATTTTTTTTGCTCACTATTTAAATAGGGTAAAATATTAATAAATGAACTCAGATGCATATCAATGTTTTTCAAAAATTTCTTGCATTCCTCAAAAAAAACAATCCTATCGTCAAATAAAAGAGGTTTTAATAAACAGCATAAGTCTGAAAGGCTTTTTATCAAAGGAGCGATTTTCTTTATATAAGAAAATTGTTCATATCTTGGGTAATGATATTTTACTTTTTCAAAAAAATGAGACACAGTTCCCATCGACTCTACAAAATCTTTTTTGACGCGGACTAGGATATGCCATTGCTCAACAGAGAGATGCTTCAAAAGTAATGGAATGTCCTTCTCTGCAAGAATCAGGCTATCCATTACAAAAAGGATCAATTCAAATTTATCCTGTGGCATGTCTTTAAGCATCAAGATAAAACCTGAAAAACCAACAGAACTCTCACACCTCTTATTAATCATACCTAGTAATGCCCTGATCCGATCTGCTATGGCAGGCATGATGACTGCGCATTGCTCACATGACACAGAATTCAATAATTCTTTTACAGCGTGAAATGTTGTTAATGAACCATCTAAATACTCTGTAATAACGTCATGGGAAAATTTTCTATTCGCATCGGAAAACTGTGCTGTAACGTCAGAAGACATCTCAATGCAATAATGAAAAAGACACTCTCCTAACACAATACGTACCCAGCCTTTTCGTCGAGATAATAGCAGGGGTTCTTCCATCAATTCCTGCATAGAATGCGCAGTATTTATTATTTCTATTAAACGATGGCGTATAGCATAACAAATATCTTTACTCCGTCTTCTAGAAACATCGTTGAAGAGCTTTATCAAATCTTGTGCATGATTGATAAGGTTAGAAATTACTACAGATTGATGCAAGCTGTCTCGCTCTTCTTTGAATGATAACAATTTCAATACCCGACACAAATCATCCATATTAGTGATCAAGGAAACTAAGCGATCCTTAAATTGGAATACCAGCTGATACCTAAACTGTTGATTCTGATTGTTATCATTTAAGATATAACTCAATAATCTACAAAAATCATCGATATTATTTAATGCACACGCTAGAAAAAAATGCACGAGCTCTTGCCATTCTGGAGTCGCCAATTTTTCAAAAAATGAAATATCCAGGAATTCCATAATAAAGGAACAGAGAAAAATTTGTTGTTCGCAATCAAATGTCTTGAGTAAATCCAGTAAACTCTTAGGAGTCATCTGTAAAGTTGGTAATGCTGCAAAAAGAATGCGAACTATATCTTGTGAAAACTCGTCCTGCGCAGGCCCAATTGCAATTTTCTGATTTAAAACTTGACTTAAAAATGAGATAGCTTGCTCTATCGCTAGGTAGCGTGTAATTAGGGTAATATCCTCTTGATGATCGCAGAACCCAACGAGACTATCTTTCAGACCCTCATAAACAACCAGTTGCTGTTCTTCTGGCAAACAACTTAAAGTATCGCAAAAATCGGCTGCAGTATTGATCAAATCGAATAAAATACCTTGGGCCAAAAGCGATGCCAAGTAATCAGGTCCTAATTGACATGCCATCGCTAAGCATGTCTCTTTCGCAGCAGCATAAGTCTCAATGAATTCTTGAGGCAATGTCTCAACAGCAGGTGTATGAATGCAAAGAGATAGGCTCTTTTCAAGTAATAGGTTGATCACCGCTTTAGGCAAATTATGGAATAATTCAAACTCATGTAATTTTAATTGATTAAAAAAATATAAAAAATCTTGATCCGGTAACCAGGTGAGCAGTCCATACCATCCAGAATATCGCACATAATGATCTATCCAGGCTGGTTCTTGTTGCTGTGGTTGACGCAAGTAGGACTGACGAACGTAACGGAGTAAGGAAAGGAAATGTCCTGGATAAGAAGCCGATCGCAGCGCCATAGCTAAGGCACCTCCGGGCTGATCTGCCTGACCTAACTCACTTTGCACATACTCGAATATTTGGCAAAATGCATCGGCAAAGACTGGCGTCCATTCACGTATAGGCACTCTAAGTGCACACAAGAAAACTCGGTTGATCTCACCAGGACCAATATTTAAAACACCATTGACCACTCCAAGACTGAACTGACGAATCTGCGCATCACTCAAAGTAAATTTTTCTTGAAAGACAGGGTCGTAGATACGCAGCCCATGCTGTACTCTTCTTTCTGGTTCATCACCTTGAAACAATAACGCAAAAAAATTAGCCATGGTTGCTATTTCCGCATCACTTTCATATGCCGACTTGAGTGATCTAAATTTTTCGATCGCACCCCATTCTTTAGACGATAAAACTAACTCACTAAGCTCACGATTGTGATAAGTATCTAATAGAGAACGGAGACAATCCAAATCTAATGTAGCCGTTTTTTCACAACTCCAACGGCACAGAGCACCATAATACCTTTCAAAATGGGCGCATAAAAATTCAACTTGTAAAAATCCACTCATTCTAGGCTGTAAGAATTGCATGTCAGTATCGGCAATTGTATTGCATGCTTTAATATGCTGTTGCAATGCCTCAAGCTGACGATCTCTACCTGCAAAACCACGCGGCTGCAAGATTAAAATATCTGTCATGTTATTTAAATACTCTACTGTGCAATCAGGTCGCAAATTATGCTGCATGTATTCAGGCACTCTGCAGGCATCAA
>CAZFAA010000021.1:0-23301 GCA_964516605.1 uncultured Coxiella sp.
TAATCACTTTGGTGCTGGGGTTGCGCCTTTTTAACACATGTAAAATATCGCGTATGGCAGCGCCGCTAGGAGAGGTGATAACGCCAATACACTGTGGCATAGCAGGAATGCTGCGTTTGTGGGCTGGATCAAACAAACCCTGTGCTTGCAGCGTTTTTTTCAAGGCTTCAAATGTCTGTTGTAGGGCGCCACTGCCTGCGAGCTGCACGGTGTTCACAATCAATTGATAATCGCCACGCCCTTCATACAGGCTGACGGCTGCTTGAGCTAAAATGTGCTGACCATTTTCAAGGGTGAAATTAAGCTGTCGCTGATTCATACGAAAAAAGGCGCAACGCACCTGCGCCTGTGCATCTTTTAAGGTGAAATACAGGTGTCCGGAGCTGGGTCTGGCTAAATTTGAGACTTCGCCCTGTACCCATACACTGCCTAACTGCGTCTCTAGTAATAAACGCGCCTGAGCATTAAGCTCTGCAATACTGTAAATAAGCTGATTTTCCATGGGGTTGAATTATAGCTTCATCAATACGAGGTAGATAGCTTTTTTGAGCGGGTCATACCAAGAATTCAGCCAAAATATAAAGTTGTCTTAATATCAATTTGGCATAATAATGCCTCTTTTGGCCGGAGGTTGATGATGGCACGACAAACACACATATGGGTTGGTACCGATGCGAAATTGCTTGTTGATAGCCCTTTGCATGCTGCCATTAAACAAGCTTGTGAACAAGATCAAAGTGGTCATACTCGGGTTACGTATTCATATCAACAATTAATGCAAGAAGATTTATTTTATTCTTCAATGCTTGTGAAGTTCCTTATAAGACATGCTGCTCTGTCTGGGGATGTCACTCAGAATGTAGAGGATATTCTTCGTAATTCTCTGAATGTTATTCAAGATTCTTTTTCGCAGGAAGAGAAAATAGGGTTTAACCAATGGTACTCACAGTTAACTCAAGCTGATATTCAACATTTAGATGCTTTAGTCTCTTTTTTTAAAAGAATTAATTGGGATGCTTTGCCTGTAGAAGAGTCACTTCTTACAGCAGGACAACGCGCTGAGAAATGTGCTTGTATCTTTCTTTCAGGAAAGGGGTCTATATTTTTTCATAAATTGTGCCATGAGGTGAACCCTGGTGATGTTATTCAAATCCTGGATGATAAAGAAGAAGTAGTGGTGTTGAGTAAAATATTGGCTTCGCCTGTTAATAACCATTTACTCAATGGCTGTACGTTGGTTACTATGCGAGTAAATGATTCTGAATGGTATGATTCTGAAAGTTGTTATTCACTATTTTTAAATTGCAAAGACAGCCATCTTGTGTGTGATGTTATTTCTACTCGTGTAAGCAATGAGTCGGATTACGATGAAATAAAGCGATATATTATAGGGAAAGCGCTGCGAGGTGAATTGCTGCAGGATATGATTACAAAGAATGGTACGGTGTTGGCAAATGCAATAGAGAAATTACAAAAAAAAGCTGTTAACAGCATGCCTGAAGGTGCGATTGGAAGATATAGAGTTATTCCTATGCCCAAAAGAAATATTTTATGTATTTACGATAGCCATACAAAGAAAACATATCCATTCAAAGATATTAACCCTATGCATGAAGCGATAGATGCAGCAATCTTTGATCCTGAGGCATTTATTCAAACAATGCTTATTAGCAGATTACTACAGGGCAATTTGACAAATAATATAACACTTATTCAAACAATGCTTATTAGCAGATTACTACAGGGCAATTTGACAAATAATATAACACTTTCAAATAAGTGTGTGTTAGCGCCTCTACATTCATTAACTGATGTATTAGATTTAACAATGCCGGGTGATTCTCGAGCTGTCTATAAAATTGTTGTTAGAAAGATTGATGAGCGTCAATTTGAGTTGAATGTATTTAACAGCCGCACAGATGATGTCATAACATTCGCAGTTGCGGCTGATCAAATCGAAGCTACTCTTATGCCAATATTCAATATGGATGATCAAGCTATACAAGAGTACCTGAAAGAAAAGATTGTGCAGCAATTGTTGATTGGTGAGCGAGCACAAGATTTTGTTTTATCGAATGACTTTATAGTATCAGGTTATGTAAAAGACGGTACTGTGATTGATAAAAGTATGCCAGCAGGTTCAGTGCGTTATAAAATCATTCCGGTGCGTCGTGATCCTGAAGCTGTCAAGCATGAAGCCGTTGAAAAGGCTCGACAGGATATGCTTCTTGCTACCACTGTGCTTTACGAATTGCAAAAGCCGAACGCAGTACGGCAAAGTGATGATGTGCTTGGTGAAGCTAAAACTGCGCTGGATACAGCGGAGCAGAAGAAAAGTGAGTTGACAGCCAGGGATCCTGCAACATTTGCACCGCAATTTGATGTAGTTATTTATGATCGTCAAACGGATAATTGTTATCTGTATAATCAAAACTGTGATTTGCAGGGGGCTCAGGATTTTATAACTTGGCTCACGAAAAATCCCGCAAAAATTTATACTTTTGTGACCAGGCTCAAGAATGCTTGGAATTGGACTTTTGGCATTACAGCTGATGGTTTGGATGGTGCTACACGTGGCAATTTTGCAGAGCGTTATCTTGGTATACCCGATAGTGATCCTAATGCACCTTGGTATACTGAGCTGACAGCCTTAGCTTATCCAGTGATAGGTGCTATTAATTGGCTAAAATTACCGTGTGTAATGCTGCCCTCTGTTGCTGTGTGTGTGCTTGATCATGCAAGTGAAGCAATTGATAAAAAGAGGTGGCCAGGCTCTGTAAAAATTTTAGCCCAAATGGCATTGCATGTTCTCTTTACACCGTTTGTAATTTTGCAGCAAGTTGGCAAGTTTATTTTATCACCCATCAAATATGTAACGGATACGTGGCAGCATTGGAAATTATTGAGAAAGCCAGATTGGAAATTATTGAGAAAGCCAGCGCCTAGCATTCTTGGGGAGGGATGGGTTAATGAGAACGGATCGATCGACCTAGGCATGGACAGTGTTTCTGCAGTAGGGGAATTAGCTGAATCAGATCTCCCAAGCGCTGCAGGAAGAGGCGGATCCGCAAATACAGCATCAACAACAACTCAGACTTCTCTAGGTGCCAATAATGCGACTGTTTTTCATCAGCCTGCGGCTACTACTGAGCTTGCGGCTGCTGGTGGTAATCCGCCTGGTCATTCTCGGTCGTTGGGGAACAAATAAATGAGTCCGTGCCGGATACCAATTGCCATTCACTCTAATTTACGCTTGTTCATATCGTTAATGGCGATGTGTAGATGACCACACTCCTAGCCCTCGACACAGCAACACAGGCTTGTTCGGTAGCGTTACTGCATGATGATGCGATGACAGAGCGCTTTGCGATCGCGCCGCGTCAGCATACGGATCTTGTATTGCCGATGATTGAAGAGTTGCTCGCAGAGCGTGCGCTAGCGCGTAGTGCGCTGCAAGCGGTTGCGTTTGGTGCAGGTCCTGGTAGTTTTATGGGGACGCGTTTGGCAGCGGGTGTGGCACAGGGGCTGGCCTATGCTCTGGGGATCCCAGTGATTCCCCTATCAACGTTACAGATTATAGCGCAAACAGCTTACGAACAAGCTGGTTTCTCACGTGTGATCAGCGCTTGGGATGCGCGCATGGGTGAGGTGTATTGGGGAGTGTATGAGGTGGTCGATGGCTTGATGCAAGCACAGCAATCAGATCAATTATCCAAGCCAAATGAGATTATTTTAACTGAAGGGGCTGTTTTGGTGGGCAATGCTTGGCCACTTTATTGGGAATTCGAGTCTTTTGAGTATTATCCACATGCTCAATCTTTGTTAAGTCTAGCCGCGCCAGCTCTTGCGGCAGGTCAAGTACTGAGCGCCTTGGCTGTAGAACCTGTATATCTTCGTGAAAAAATAGCGTAAATTCTGACCCCCCTAAGATTACATTAATGTTAGGCTGGGATAATGATACATATTTTTGGTCAAAATTTACGGGGATTTACATATGAGTGGTGGTAGCTGCTTTTTATTAGCGGTAGATGGTGATTTTAAATACTTTCCAAGTTATGAGGATTTGAAGAATTTTTTGGCTGAACAAGCACAACAAGAGCAGCAAAGACAAGGTGGTGTATTGCAAGGCCACATTAAAGATTCTTCAGCAAAAAAAAAGCAGCTGCGTGTATTTGCTGATTCATTGTCGTGGTATGTCTTATTATTTGGTCAAACACAATCTCTCCTAGAACTCAAGATAAGTGGCTTCATCGCGGAGTTAAAAAATATTTATGATGAAAAATATCAGTTGTTGCGAGACAATTTAGAATTTGAATGTGAGCAGCACAATCAACAATCCGGTGATAAGAAAACAGTAGAAAGCTATATAGCAGATTTTATAGAATGGGCGAAAAAGGAGTTAGGAAAAGAGCAAGCATTGTGTAAAATTCAACTCATGTGCGCGCAGTTTCAACTAATAGACTGGAGAGGGTGTCAGCCAGGTCAGCCAATTCAGTTTTTTGTTTTTGGTCAAGCATTTGCTTTGATTGATAAAGTCAGCAATCTGTCTCAAGAGATCACAAAAATTACGGTTGTTGGTAATGCGGAGACGAGCGAGAGCATGCAGAGGTTATGCTGGAGGTTGGATTCTTCAAATATCAACGGAGTGGCAGGAAGAAAATTTGTATTTAATTTGGATGTTAGTTATCAACCGGAACATTCAGTACATTCAGTACAACAGCAACCTCAAGCGATGTCATTGACAGAGCGATGTGTGCAAGCACGTAATGACACCTTCGATATTAGAGTAGGCGATAATGGCTTCAAACGCCTACTACATGGTTATTTAGGATTTGTTCGCCCGTCTGATCCATGGCCTGTTCTACTGTTGGATGGACTGTTCAGTATTGCCTTGGTAAAGCCGGTGCTGGGTTTAGTGAAAGGTTTAGTCGTTATGCCATTGTCTCTTGTGGTCCGTTCATTAGAGCATGCTGATGCTTCGGTAAAGCAGAATCCACGATTATCAACTGTTAGCAAAGGAATACTACGAGGCTTGATTCATTTTGCATTAGTATTTGTTCAGCCGCTATCTTTCTTGCTAACGTTTATTTTATCTCCTTTGGCTTCTTTGCAGCGTTTATATCATGATCCTATAGATGAGTCACAGAGGGGGGTGTGTCAGACTGATAAAGTATCAGCGGATTCCTGTGCTAGCCCTGCTCGAGCTGCAATCCAGTCTTCTATGGTCTTCGCATCTCCAGTAGTAGTGGATCCATTGTTGTTGCCGTCACCATCAGCAAGCAAGTCAAATTCCTTCACTGTATCTGATGCAGTGTCTCAAGCTCAGCGAAATGCAAGGCGCTCTACTGGCTCTGTTGCGGGTCATCGGTCAGCAATATTTCATTCAAATCTTGCTTCTGGGCGGCCTTTCAATACGCAGTATTATTTTGTTGATAATAGAAAAAAGAGGTTTTTAGGATGCGGTTAGCTTATATCACAGGTGTATTAGGCACCGCTTGCCTGCTCAGTGGTGCTGCGTATGCGGCCGTGGCGCATGCGCCACTGAGTGCAGAGCAACCTGCGCTTATACAGTTGCAAAAACAAATTCAACAGGTCGCCAGTAGCGTGCCACAGCAATTACAACAGCTGCAGCAGGTGAATCAAAAGCAGTTTGCTGCATTGCAATTGCAAGTACAGCAACAAGTTATACTTTTGCAAAAGCAAATTCAACAAGTACAAAACAACATGACAACACAAGTGGTGCAGCTGCAAAAAGAAATTCAGCAGCTCAATCAGACGCGTTAAGTTAATGTTGCTGACTTATTGCATGACACCGATTTGAACTGCATCAGCCAGTATGCAAATCCGCCAAAAGTGCGCGTTGCCTATCGCTTAATTCTGTGGTGCTTAAGGTCTGGAGTTCTTGTTGTAGCATCGCGCGAGTGAGTTTTGGTGTGCCGCGAAAATCAACTGTTTTGGCCTGTTGGTAATCTGCAAAATCAGCGCGTTCTGCTGCTGATAAGTATTGTGGGTAATGGCGCGCCAGAATACGCAATGCTTGTTCATAGCGTGGGCTGTGTGCAAATTTCAGTGCTACTTTTAATTTATCTTGTGGGGCCGCTTGATGAAATTCTTTGAATAATTTTTCCTCGAGAGCCGTGGCAAAACCAATCGAATACAGCGCCGCATCAATATCCACGTGTGGAACGTCTGGGTACTTGTAGCTTTGATGGTACTCACAAATGGCCTGTAACAGTTGCGGATGGCTCAATAAATAGTGTTTATTCTGCAGCGCTTGTGTTTGGCGCTCTTGACTTAAGTGCGTCACATAACGTGTTTCGGGGGCGAGTAAAAATTCACCTTCGCCCATTTTTTTACGCGTTACTTGTGTTGTTTGCGCAATCGTATCAGGCGTTACACTTTGTAATAGTGGATGGTCAAGGTGCAGCCACAGTGTTTGATTTTTATAATGATGGTGCTGCCCAAGGCTCAATACTGGAATCATAAAATTATGTTGCGAGCCAATTTTGCCATTCACAATCAGCCCTTCACGAAATAACTTGTCATCCGTTTCAAACGCGATCGGTAAGCTATCACCACGTTTAATATCGGTATTTTTGTCGAAATAACCGCAGGTGTACGCCCACATTTTGGTTTCTTTCTTTAAGCGTTTCGCCAGGTTCAGTGTCGCTTTGACATCGACCATGGCATTGTGGGCGGCTCCCGTCATCAGATGATTGGCTGCACTGATGTGCTCTAATTTCAGTGAGATTTTACCGTCGATCATGGGCCAATTTAATGAGTGATGTGAGAACAGGTAATACAATACCGTCATCGGATACAGATCTAAGCGCCCACATTGATTAGCGTATTGGTGTGAGTAAGGATTCAGTAGGTTGCGGTAAAATGAAAAACGTAAAAATTCATCGTCAAACTTCAGTGTATTATAACCAAGCGATAAGGTGCCAGGTTGATTGAGCAGTGCGTGAATTTTTTGAATGGCTTCGTATTCATTTTCTCCTTGTTGCATGGTAGCCCAATCGATTTGGTGCGTGAGGATGGCTTGTGGGGAGGGGACTACATCGGAATTCAATTTAATGTAGATTTCATGCTCTGATAATGTGTTAAGGTCTAAATCGGTGCGAATCGCAGCAAATTGCAATACCTGATCAAAGCATTTATTCAGTCCCGTTGTTTCAATATCGTAAAAGAGTAGCGTGTTTTTTAGCATCATCCTGTTTCCTTAAGCACGAAGCCTCTTGAGCTGGGTCGCAATGTTTCTGGAATTTATATAGTTAAATGCAGCTCAATTTTTTCAATCTCATGAATATCACGTGCCGCGTTGCGCAACTGTGTCAGTACATCATGCGAATTCAACGAGGCAACAGATTGTTCGGGGATGAATACTTCAATTTGCAATTTACCGTCCAAGTAATGGATCAACACACGTTTGATGTCGTGATAAATAGGTAGGCTTTTCCAGCGTTCACGCAGCCGAAATTCGACATCTGCACGATTAGGTGAATTTACCGAGGGCATGTTTTTTTCGTCATCCTCAGGGTCAATATGCACGGTGATATCAGAGATTTGTTCGAATGTGTCGCTGAGCATTTTATACACTTGATCGCTGATGTAATGCCCTTCAGACACACTGATTTTAGGATCAACCAGAATGTGCACATCTACAAAAATATTGCCCGCATGCATGCGGGTGCGTAGCATGTGAATGTCGTTTACACCTGTAACCGCTTTAATGTGCGTGCGAATTTGCGCGAGCATTTTAGGATCCACAGAGGTATCAATCAGTTCGCTAAAGCTTCTGTAGATCATGCTCAACGCTGTTTTGAGAATTAATAGAGCGATGACGGCAGCACCGATGGCATCCAGGTAAGGGAATTTTAGCAAGCTGCCAAGCACGCTTAAGAGTACGATGACAGAAACCAGTGCATCACTGCGATTATGCCATGCATTGGTAATCAGTAAATTAGAATGAATGCGTTTACCAATGCGTAATGTGTAATGAAATAATCCTTCATTAGCAAGAATTGAAATTAACGCCACTACGATAGCCGGCAGGCCATGAATAACGGTTGCTGTGTTGCTGATGACATGTTGCGTGCTGTCGTAAATAATGCCAAACCCTACTGCGACCAATAAAATAGCGATGATAATGGTCGCAATCGTTTCAATGCGATGGTGTCCATAAGGGTGTTCTGGGTCAGGGCAGCGCTGCCCAAATTTAGCGGCAAAATAAACAAGAGCGTTGCTTAATAAATCCGACAGTGAGTGTACGCCATCGGCTAGCAGCGCCGCAGAATGACTGAGCATACCCACCAGAATTTTTATGAGGGCGAGTAATAAATTCACGATGGCGCCAATAAGGTTGACGCGGTGTGTGGTATTGAGGCGGTCTGTTCTGTGCATGGGGGCGATTATATACCCATTCCACTTCAAGATGCGACGGCATTTTTTAGTGTATTGAGCATAAAATTTAGCGGCAAATTTAATCGGTTACTGTTTACTTATTCAATACCACCATGACTTCTTGAATTGTTTTAATAAATCTTGCAATACAGGACGAATGGGGTACTATATGCACGTTACTAAGGTGGGTTAAATTATGCTCAAGATCAGTCGCTTAGCCGATTATGGTATGGTGTTAATGCATGTGTTGATTCAACATAAAATGGCTACATTGAGCGCCAAGCAGCTCTCTGAGCTTTCCCGTGTCCCCTTGCCGACCGTGAGTAAATTATTAAAGTTGTTAGCAGATGCTGGCCTGGTCGATTCATTGCGTGGTGTGCAAGGTGGTTATCGCTTAAACCGTGCCCCAGATGTTATTTCGGTTGCCGAAGTGATTAATGCAATTGATGGCGGTTTAGCGCTAACCGATTGTTTGTTGGCAGACAGTACTTGCAGTTTAATCGGGCATTGTGGTCTGCGTGGTCAGTGGCACTACATTAACGAACAAGTCAGTCAGTTATTATCAAAAATTAGTTTGACACAGATGCAACAGCCTGTGCAGGCAGTGGTGGTGAATCATGGTGGATGAACACATTAAAAAAGTCGTCGGTGAAGCGTATCAACATGGCTTTGTGACCGATATCGAAATGGATACATTACCTCCTGGTTTGAATGAAGAGGTGCTGCGTTTTATTTCAGCTAAAAAGAAAGAACCTGCGTTTTTACTTGAATGGCGTTTAGAGGCGTATCGTCATTGGTTGACCTTGACACCACCAGAATGGGCGCATCTCTATCATCCCCCAATAGATTATCAAGCGATTAGCTATTTTTCAGCACCTAAATCGGCGAGCGATGCGCCTAAAAGTTTGGATGAAGTGGATCCGAAATTGTTGGCCACGTATGAGAAATTAGGTGTACCGTTGCATGAACGTGCGCGTTTAGCTGGCGTGGCAGTGGATGCCGTGTTTGATAGTGTATCGGTTGCGACCACGTTTAAAAGTAAATTAGCCGATGCGGGTGTCATTTTTTGCTCGTTCAGTGAGGCTGTGCAAGAGCATCCAGAGTTGGTAAAAAAATACTTAGGCACGGTAGTACCGTATCGCGATAATTTTTATGCAGCACTCAATTGTGCTGTATTTTCAGATGGTTCGTTTGTATTTATTCCAAAGGGCGTACGCTGTCCTATGGAATTATCGACTTATTTTCGCATTAATAGCGCCAATACAGGCCAATTTGAGCGTACGTTGATTATTGCTGAAGAGGGTGCTTATGTGAGTTACCTCGAAGGGTGTACGGCTCCTATGCGTGATGAAAACCAGTTGCATGCTGCGGTGGTTGAGCTGATTGCTTTGGATGATGCGCAAATTAAATATTCGACAGTGCAAAATTGGTATCCGGGTGATGAAGATGGGCGTGGTGGTATTTATAATTTTGTGACCAAGCGTGGCTTGTGTAAGGGTAAGCGCTCGAAGATATCGTGGACACAAGTTGAAACCGGTTCTGCCATCACGTGGAAATACCCAAGTGTGGTGCTGCGTGGCGATGATTCAGTAGGGGAATTTTATTCCGTGGCATTAACTCATAATTGTCAACAAGCCGATACGGGTACTAAGATGATTCATATTGGTAAAAATACGAAGAGCACCATCGTATCAAAAGGTATCTCAGCGAAATTTGGGCAAAACAGTTACCGTGGTTTGGTGCGCATGGCGCCCACTGCAACGAATGCACGTCATTACAGTCAATGTGATTCATTACTCATCGGTGATCAGTGTGGTGCGCACACGTTCCCGTATATTGAATCACGCTGTGCGACCGCACAAATAGAGCATGAAGCCACGACATCTAAAATTAGCGATGACCAATTATTTTATTGCAAGCAGCGTGGTATTACTCAAGAAGATGCGATCTCAATGATTGTGAATGGATTTTGTAAAGATGTTTTTAAAGAATTGCCACTGGAATTTGCGGTGGAAGCGCAGGCATTGATAGAAGTGAGTTTGGAAGGGGCTGTAGGATAGTGGTAAACGGTAATTCGGCTTCCTGCATGTTGAGAAATTAGAGAGTGTGGAAAAAGTAGGATGGTGTAACGATTATGCTAAAAATTGAAAATTTACAGGCGCGAGTGCACGAGACAGCGATACTCAAAGGTATTGATTTGGTTGTGAAGCCAGGTGAAGTGCATGCGATCATGGGTCCAAATGGTTCGGGTAAGAGCACGCTGGCTTCGGTATTGGCGGGGCGCCCAGGTTATGAAGTAACTGATGGACAGGTTGAATTTAACGGTGATGATTTATTGGCGTTGGCTCCTGAGCTGCGTGCTGCGAAGGGCTTATTTTTATCTTTCCAATATCCTGTAGAAATTCCCGGTGTGAATAATTTGTATTTCTTAAAAGCGGCTGTGAACAGTGTGCGCCAGCAAAATGGTTTGCCGCCGTATGATGCAGTGGATTTCATTGAATTGGTTAATTCGAAAATTAAAGCGGTTGCTATGCCTGAGCATTTTTTAAAGCGCCCTGTTAATGCTGGTTTTTCAGGGGGCGAAAAAAAGCGCAATGAAATACTGCAGATGTTATTGTTGGAGCCCAAGCTGGCTATTTTAGATGAGACCGATTCTGGATTAGACATTGATGCTTTGCAAAGTGTTGCGGCCGGTGTTAACAGTATGCGTTCGCAAGAGCGTTCTTTTATTTTAGTGACGCATTACCAACGACTGCTTAACTACATTGAACCCGATTATATACATGTGCTCATGAATGGCAAAATTATTCGCTCTGGTGATAAACGTTTAGCGGTGGAATTGGAAGAGACGGGCTACGGATTATTGGGCTCATCACAGCACACAAATGGGGCGTTGTGATGGTTAAATTAGCATCGACATGGCAGGCAGATGGGCTCTATGAATTATTAAAAACGAGCTCTTTTGAGAATGCGACCAAGCATTGGCAAGCTAAAGCGCTAGCATGCTTTATTGAAGAAGGTTTTCCATCACGTCGTGTTGAAGCGTGGCGTTATGTTGATTTAGATAACGTATTAGCCCAGCCTTTTAGTATTAACGAAATTAAGTCATCTGTCACCGTCATGCCTGATACGATTGCAGACAGTTACCGTTTGGTTTTTGTGAATGGTGTCTTGGATTTAGAACAATCTACGTTAAACGATACAGTGTTGATTTTACCCCTCGAAGAGTTGCTTAAAACCGCAGACGAGACATTGTTACGTGAGCTGCGTGTTGAGTTGGATACACCTTATTTTGCTGGCTTAAACTCAGCCTTCATGCGCCAGGGTTGTTACATTAAGCTCAAGCCCAATACGACTTTAGATAAACCGCTGCACATTCTGCATATTACAACAGCTGTTGCCGATGTGGCCGCCATGCAAACACTGCGTTTTTTTATTGATGCCGATAAAAATTCAGAAGCGGTTATTCTCGAGGAGCATGTGGGTTTGGGTGAGGGCGTTTATTTTAATAATATTGTAACGCAGATTAACCTTAATTTTGATTCACGCCTGACGTACTATAAATTTCAACGCGATTCCAAACAGGCCTATCATATGGCTACCACGATAGCTTCTTTAAGCGCGCACAGCATGTTTCGTTATAACATGATTGCAAACGGTGCGCAGTTGAATCGTGAAGAGTGTTATGTGCGCCACTATGAGCGTCATTCTGAGGCGCATTTGCTGGGGTTTTATCATGCGCAGCAGCAAGGAAAAACGTTTCAGCATACGCGTGTTGATCATTTTAAAGGGCAGTGTACTACACGCCAAGAATATAAGGGTATGGCGCGTGAGCAGGGTCAAGCTGTGTTTGATGGTAAAATGGTGGTGCGCCCGGGCGCGCATCAAAGTGCTGTGCACCAACTGTGTCACAATTTATTGTTGAGTGATCACGCTGAGATTGATGTGAAACCCAATCTTGAAATTTATACTGATGATGTGGTGGCCTCACATGGTGCGACGGTGGGGCAATTGGATGATGAAGCGCTGTTTTATATGCAAAGTCGTGGCATTGCAGAGTCTGTAGCGCGCGATTTGCTCGTGACAAGCTTTATCGAATCCCTTTTTGAAAAAATGCCGCAGAACACGGTCACAGCGTATGTGCGCGAGCAATTTTTAGGGAGTGTGCAGCATGTTTAATTACAGGGCTGATTTTCCAATTTTATCACGTCAATTTTACAACCAACCTTTTGTCTACTTAGATAGCGCTGCAACCACGCAAAAACCACAGTGTGTGATTGATGCCGTCAGTCATTATTACACGCATGCTAATGCCAATGTGCATCGTGGTATTTATCGGTTAAGTGAAGAAGCTACTGAGCACTATGAGTCGGCGCGTTCGGCTGTGCAGTCGTTCTTAAACGCTGATTCTGTTGAGAGTATTGTGTGGACACGTGGTGCGACCGAGTCGATTAATCTGGTTGCCAACAGCTATGGCCAACGTTTTGTGCAAGCGGGTGATGAGATTGTGATTTCAACCATGGAGCATCATGCCAATATTGTACCGTGGCAGATGTTATGTGAGCGTACGGGTGCGATACTCAAGGTCATTCCAATGTCTGATGCGGGTGTGTTGGATTTAGAAGCCTACCAACGTTTACTAACAAAACGCGTTAAAATGGTGGCGCTCGTGCACGTATCCAATGCGCTGGGTACACTCAATCCGATTAAAGACATGATTGCCATGGCGCATACACTGAATATTCCGGTGCTGATTGATGGCACGCAAGCTGTGCCGCATTTGCGTGTGGATGTGGTCGATTTGGATTGTGATTTTTACGTATTTTCATCGCACAAAATGTATGGTCCTACAGGGGTGGGGGTGTTATATGCTAAACCACACTGGTTGGAGCGCATTCCGCCTTATCAAGGTGGCGGCGATATGATTAGAATGGTGACGTTTGATAAAACGGAGTACGCGCGTGCTCCGCATAAATTTGAGGCGGGTACGCCCAATATGGCGGGTATTGCAGGATTAAAAGCAGCGATTGGTTATCTGAATCATATTGGTTATGCTGCAATTATGGCGCACGAAGGTGATTTGTATGCGTACGCACAAGCACAATTAGCTGCGATTCCAGGGATTACCATAATAGGCACGGCACCGCATAAAATGGGTGCGCTGTCTTTTATTTCAGATACTGTGCATCCGCATGATATCAGCACTATTTTAGATCAGCATGCTGTGGCGATACGTGCAGGGCATCATTGTGCGATGCCGTTGATGCAGCGATTGAAGGTGGCGGCTACCGCACGTATGTCATTCGGATTATACAATCAACGCAGTGATATTGATGCTTTATGTGCTGCGTTGACTGTTGCTGTGGAGTTATTTAATCGATGAGTGATTTTAAAGATTTGTATCAACAATTGATTATTGATCATGGACGCACACCGCGTAATTTTCGCAAGCTCAATGATGCTAATCATATTAAAGAAGGTCACAATCCCTTATGTGGTGACCAATTGACATTGTATGTTAAAGAGCGTGACGGGGTAATTGAAGCGGTGACTTTTGAAGGGCAGGGTTGTGCTATTTCTAAAGCGTCGGCTTCCATGATGACCGAGGCCCTAACCGGTAAGACAGTTCAAGAAGCAGAACACATTTTTGAGGGATTTCATCAACTGGTCACTCAAGGTGGTGATGATATGGTTTTGAAAAATAAATTGGGAAAATTAGTCGTTTTAGTGGGTGTTGCCGAGTATCCTGCACGCGTAAAATGCGCAACCTTAGCCTGGCATACACTGCACAGTGCGCTGCATGATGATATGAAACCCGTGAGTACTGAATGATGACAGAAGCGATTGTAACTTTAAGTGCAAAAGCCATTAAGCATATTAAAAAAACCATAGCATTACGTGGTAGTGGTATCGGCTTTCGATTAACTGTCAAACAAACAGGATGCTCGGGATATATGTATCGACCTGAAATTATAGATACACCGTGTGCAGACGATATCGTGCTTGGTGTTGATGAGGATTTAACTGTGTATATTGATCCTCATGCAGTACCGGTGTTGCGCGGTACGCACATCGATTTTGTAACTAAAAGTATGGGTATGGAACAATTGGAATATCACAATCCTAATGCAGACAGCTTGTGTGGGTGTGGTGAGAGTTTTAATCTCAAAAATCAAAAAGAGCAGTAGGTTATTATGATGGTCGCAGAACGTCAGATTACAATTTTAAGACGCGATACACCCGCCTTGATGGTGCCATCGGGTGCGCAGATTATGCTACATGAAGGCACTGAGGTGACGATTACTCAAGCGTTAGGCAGTAGCTACACAATCAGCGTGTTTGGTAATTTAGCGCGTATTGATGCCAAGGATGCTGATGCATTAGGGCTTAAAGCTAAAAGTCCGCTGGAGGATTTGCCTGAAACAGCATCGCTTGAAGAAAAATGCATGGTTATGCTCAAGACGGTTTTTGACCCTGAGATTCCCGTCAATATTGTGGATCTGGGCTTGGTGTATCACCTTGAAATTAAAGAGCGCGAAGACCACACATTTTATGTGTGGATCGATATGACCTTAACGGCGCCGGGGTGTGGCATGGGGCCTGCTATCGCAGGCGATGCTAAAGAGAGGGTGTTGTCGATTCCAGAGGTCAGTGATGTGCATGTTGAGATGGTCTTTGACCCACCTTGGGAGCAACACATGATGAGCGACGCGGCAAAATTACAGTTGGGAATGTTGTAGAGTCAGTGATTTTTCTATGTAATCTTTGCTCAATCCCATTAATTTTGCTAAGATGCTTTAACTTTTCCTTAAATCTTCCTTAACTCTATTAGCTAACATGAGAGAAATTATGACCTTATTCAAAAGAATCAATTGGTTAAACGTGTCTTTTATCTTACTGTTGACCCCTATTGCTTCACTCGTTGGGCTGATCTACCTGATTCATATAGGAGATATGCGCCTGGCCACGTGGTTACTGGCTTTTGGTTTCCTGTCAGCCGCTGGCTTTTCGATTACGGTCGGTTACCATCGTTTATTTTCACATCGTTGCTATAAGGCTGCATGGCCTGTGCGATTACTGTTGGCTTTGTTTGGCGCTGCTGCGTTTCAGGGCTCTATATTAGAATGGTGTACGGATCATCGTAACCATCACTTATATACCGATACCGATCAAGATCCGTATAGCATCAATAAAGGTTTTTGGTATGCGCATATCGGTTGGTTGTTTGTATTGGACAACGATAAACGCGATTTTTCAAATGTTGAGGAATTGGCTAAAGATCCAATTATCAAATACCAGCATAAATTTTATGTGCCATTGGCGGTATTTATGGGTTTGCTATTGCCGATGGGGTTGGCTGCGTTGTGGGGCGATGCATTAGGTGGTTTAATTATTGCCGGCTTTCTACGCACGGTAATCAATCATCATGTGACGTTTGCGATCAATTCTGTGTGCCATATGTTTGGTCAGCGCAATTATTCAGACAAGCAATCGGCACGTGATAACTGGATTACGGCGTTATTTACCTTTGGTGAAGGTTATCATAATTTCCACCACCAATTTCCGCTGGATTACCGCAATGGCGTGCGTTATTACCAATACGATCCAACGAAGTGGATTATTGCCTTATTAGCGTATTTGGGATTAGCTTCTGATTTGAAGCGTGTTGATGCGCACCGCATTTTACGGTATCGCCTGATTAAAGAAGAAGCTGAAATCATGACGCGTTTGAGTCGTTACTCAGCGCAACTGATGACGCAGGTAAATGATTATGTGAAACCAGTCTACAACCAAATTTTAGAGCAGATTGAATACGTTCATGAATTGAATACAGCCTATCAAAATCTTAAGAAACAACAGATTGATTTATTTAAGGGTAAAATGGATGAATATAGCCATACCTTAAAAGCGCATAAACTAAAAATTAAGCTGGCTAAGGTTGAGCTGAAGAAAAATTTAGTCATGTGGAAATCGTTTGTGCGTGCTGATCAGCAGGCTTTGGTGTCTTTAATTCAAATGGTGTAATACCGTCTTCTACTCTGTAATAAAATCCTCTCGCTGCGGGGATTTTTTTTGTGGTGCACTATGCTATCAAATCTGTTTACTGACACACATCATCTTTATCTGTTTAACATTTTGATAGGATAACGTCACTGATTTTGAAAAAAGGTGATGTGATGTCACGCCACGATTACGCTGTGCAATTAAGGGCATTGAAAACAGGGAGCTACAAAAAACACTGTATTGATCCACATTTACTGCAATTCTCTTTAGCTGTTCAGCAACTGAAACAAGAGTTCCAGCTTGATGATTTGAATTACTTTATTAAATACTGTGCTGCTGAGTGTGATTGCGCATTTGCTATATGTACTGGATTATCGGTTTTTTTGGAAAAGCAAAAAAGCAAAAAAAAAATTCAAATAGCATTGGCATTAGGGCAAGCTTGGCTTGATCATGCTAAAGCATCGCTTGATCATGCTAAAGCATCGCTTGATCGTGCTAAAGCATCGCATCTCATTACTGTTTTGCAATATTATACTTCATTGCAACAATGTGTCGCCATGTTAACGCATCTTTATGATGTGCAACGATGCATGAGTCACGCTGATGGTATGATGGTGAATCTAAAATGCATATTAGAGACACTTCAAAATTACTATGCAAAGGAAGTAATTCATGATGAATGGACACATGTATTTACAATTTTTCTTAAAGAAGCGACTGAAGACCTTAAATTGTATCAATCCCAAGAATACAGTCACGATGCAGTTCGAGATAGAATTAAAGCGCGTATTGCTACAATACTGCATGGCACTCCGGATCAACTTGGTTTGCATTATTGTTTTTCAAAAGTCATTCCTGAAACACAAATACAATTGTTGGGTGGTGTGAATCCCGTTGTGTTTAAAGTTGAATGTAGTGGTATGCAAGCGATGATTTTGCGTCTTCATAAGCATCCTTTTTCTGATGCTCATTTAAAAGCTAAAGAGGTATCACGTGAGCATTATCCTGAGTTTTCAGGTCAAATTTTTTTGCAGGGCGATGGGGTTGGTGATACATATTGCCATTATGAACTCTCTAAATTTTTTCAACATGGTACGCTGGATGATTACATTAGGCGTTTGCATGAATTTAAAAAGGAAGGTTGTTTTACTCTTACTGACAAACGCATTTTCTTTAATCACTTTAAACAAATGCTCAGCCTTTTTGTGAATTTACACAACAGATGTATTTATTTTTCAGATACCAAACCCACTAATATTTTCTTTAATGGTGATCCATTAGAGAAAAATACGTATTTAGTAATTTCCGATATAAAATCGTTAGCACTGTTAGGCGATAATAAAAAGACCACTTATGATATCGCTTATACACCTGATTATGCGGCACCTGAGGTTTTAAATATGAAACAGTCGAATGGCGCTGCTGTAAATCCTTATGCGCAGGATATCTACGCATTGGCGATGACTTTTTTGGAATATTTAGTTGGTACAACAAATCCATCTATTTTAGAAAGTTATGAGCCACGGGATCATTTTGAAACAGTGATGTATGGCTTGCTCAAAGGTATGTTGCATCAACATCCACTGTTGCGAACTGCGTATGCTGATTTTCTGAATGATAAAGTAGAGAGATTACAGAACGAGTTATTTCCTCCTGCCGGCTCTACATCTACAGGTTATTTTAATTGCCAATTATTTGCGTCACGAGGAATGACAGAGCAACCTATAGAAAGTCCGCAGATGAGAAAATGTTAAAGCGGTGGGCTGGCTCAGTATGTTTTATTCACTTGCTTGACGATAGATTGTGATAGTGTGGCCAATTTCTTGAATCAATTCTGCTTGATGCTCTTTGACAATGGTCTCAATCATTTTGGCGCGTTCATCGCGATTTGCAGCGTTCACTTTAATTTTAATCAGTTCGTGCGCATTGAGTGCGACATCAATTTCTTGGTGCACACCAGCTGTTAACCCCTGAGCGCCTGTTAACACCACAGGATTTAAATGGTGTGCATGGCCTTTGAGTTCTTTTTTAAGTTTTTTATCCATAATGCGGCGCAGTATAACACAAACTATTCCTGCGGCAGTAGGTCAAACTCAAAATAATTCGTTTTAAGTGTACGGAGCGTGAAATACAGCGTTTTTAGCTGCTTATTAAGCTTTGTTGTGATGCTGAAATATTTATTCTAGATCCGTGTTACCGGTAGCTAATTTCATGTTTAGCCTTTATACTCGGCTTGATTTTAGGATACGTTGGGTCAGGACGCCGAATTAATTTAGTGAAAAGGGTACTATTATGAAAAACAGATTGTTTACAAATTTAGTGGCATTAGGTCTTGTTATGGGTGCTACAACAGTTGCCATGGCCGGCGGTCCTGATATGTCTGCGGCATCAGAAGCAGCAGCACAACAACCAGTAGCGAACGCATCAGGTCTTTACTTGGGTGCAGATCTTGGCTACGGTGCATTTAATAGCGGTAGCAAAGTAGGTGAGTTTAATACTTTTGCTAAAAGTCTTGGTGCTAAAGCAACAGACTCCGGTGTGGTATTTGGTGCGCATGTAGGTTATGACATCAATCGTTATGTTGCAGCGCAAGTATCGTATTTGTATTTGCCAAAAATTAACTTTTCTTATGATTCTTCTTCTGTCAATGTTTACAACAATATGTTGGCGGTGGAAGCGAAGGGAATGTTTCCTTTAATGAGCGATAAATTGGTCCCATTTGCAACTGCAGGTTATGCTGTAATCTTTACATCCCCAGGTGATAGCAATGTGGATACCAAAGCCACTAACTGGGAACCTGTATTCGGTGCCGGTATGGAATACAAAGTAACGCCACACATTGGTGTGAATGCACAGTACAAAGTGGTTACCAACTTTAATAATAAGTTCAGCACCGTGAATATGGGTCTTGCTGGTCTTAATTATTATTTCTAATAACGCCATTCCCGTGAGGAGTTCCATCCTTGCGTGAAGGGATTTAGAAGGGGGGGCTCCTGAGCGGGGCTCCCACCTAAAAAATTGTTTCAAACACATTCTCTCGTTATACTCCCGCTATGTCCTCAAAGTCCTCAAATTCAAGACGCTGGTTAGCTGAACACCATTCAGATGAATACGTCAAACGTGCTCGTGAAGAAGGTTATGCGTCACGTGCCGCTTATAAATTGATTGAGCTCAATGAGAAGGATAATTTTTTAAAGCGCGGTATGACCGTCATTGATCTTGGCTCCTCTCCTGGGGGCTGGTCGCAGGTGGTAGCAAAAAAAATAGGTCATGAAGGGCATATCATCGCGGTGGATTTATTGCCTATGGAGCCCATTGAAGGTGTGACGTTTATTCAAGGTGACTTCACAGAGCAATTACTTTTGGATCAGTTGCTCGAAATGGTGGGTGATAAATCGATTGATTTGGTGTTATCTGATATGGCACCAAATATGTCTGGCAATAAAGGTATCGATCAGCCCAAGTCGGTTTACTTGGTAGAGCTGGCATTAGATTGTGCGTATAAGCTCTTAAAGAAAAAAGGTACTTTCTTGGCAAAGGTATTTCAGGGTGAGGGTGTGGATGCGATGCTTGCTGATATGAAGCAGCACTTTAATGTCGTGAAGATCCGTAAGCCCAAAGCATCAAGATCAAGATCGAGTGAAATCTATATACTCGCTACTGACTTTATAGGATATAATCCAATAATTGTGCCTAATATTGGAGAGTGATTTTGAACAGATATCTATTTCGAAACATTGTGATATGGCTAGTCATCGCATTGGTGTTATTTACTATTTTTAACACCTTAGGTCCACGCCAGCCTGCTGAGCAGCAGTATACGTATTCACAGTTTATTAGTTCTGTTAAAGAGGGCAACATCAGTGATGTTGTTATTCAAGATCGCACCATCGAAGGCAAGACGTCAGATGGCAAACAATTTGTAACCTATATGCCGTTGGCAGATCAAAACTTAATGGGTGAGCTCATTGCCAAAGGTGTGAATGTTAAGGGTGTGCCACCTGCGAAACCCAGTTTCCTATTACACTTCTTATTGAGTTGGGGACCTTTCCTATTACTGATCGCCGTATGGGTATTTTTCATGCGCCAAATGCAAGGCGGTGGCGGTAAAGGTGGTCCTATGTCATTTGGTCGCAGCAAAGCGCGCTTGCTCGGTGAAGACCAAGTTAAGATTACGTTTAAAGATGTGGCGGGTTGTGAAGAAGCCAAGCATGAAGTACAAGAATTGGTTGAGTTTTTGCGTGACCCCGCACGGTTTCAGAAGCTGGGTGGTAAGATGCCTTGCGGTGTGTTGCTCGTGGGTCCCCCTGGTACCGGTAAAACATTATTAGCTAAAGCCGTTGCGGGTGAAGCTAAGGTGCCGTTCTTTACAATTTCTGGTTCTGACTTTGTTGAGATGTTTGTGGGTGTGGGTGCGTCGCGTGTGCGGGATATGTTTGATCAAGCGAAAAAGCGCGCACCGTGTATTATTTTTATTGATGAAATTGATGCGGTAGGTCGTCATCGTGGTGCCGGTTTAGGCGGCGGTCATGATGAACGTGAGCAGACGCTGAATCAATTGTTGGTTGAGATGGATGGTTTTGAAGGTAAAGAAGGTATTATCGTGGTGGCAGCGACCAACCGTCCTGATGTATTGGACCCTGCGTTATTGCGCCCAGGCCGTTTCGACAGACAAGTCGTGGTGCCCTTACCCGATATCAAAGGCCGTGAAGAAATCCTGCAAGTGCATATGCGCAAAACACCGATAGATGATGATGTGCGTCCTGCCATTATTGCACGCGGTACTCCCGGTTTTTCAGGTGCAGATTTAGCTAATTTAGTGAATGAAGCGGCTTTGTTTGCAGCACGCGAAGGTAAACGTTTGGTTGAAATGCGTGATTTTGAGCGTGCCAAAGATAAGATTATGATGGGTGCTGAGCGTCGCTCTATGGTGATGAATGAAAGTGAGAAAAAACTCACCGCCTATCATGAAGCAGGTCATGCGATTGTGGGATTGCATATGGAAGATCATGATCCGGTTTATAAAGTGACGATTATTCCACGTGGCCGTGCACTCGGTGTGACGATGTTTTTACCTGAGGAAGACCGTTACAGTTACAGTAAGCGCCGTCTGGAAAGCCAGTTATCGGCTTTATTTGGTGGTCGTATTGCTGAAGTACTGATTTTTGGCCAAGACTATGTGACGACTGGTGCATCGAACGATATTGAACGTGCTACCGATATTGCGCGCAGCATGGTCACCAAGTGGGGCTTGTCTGAAAAATTAGGGCCGATGACGTATGGCGAAGAAGATGGTGAAGTCTTTTTAGGCCGTTCGATGACGCAGCGTCAAGAAGTCTCTGATGAAACAAATAAAGCCATTGATCATGAAGTGCGTGCGATTGTTGATCGTACCTATGCAGCTGCGAAAAAAGTGATTGAAGACAATATCGACAAGCTGCATATTATGGCCAAAGCACTGATCAAGTATGAAACTATTGACGCTGATCAAATTAAAGAAATTATGCAAGGCAAAGAGCCCACGCCACCTAAGGGTTGGGAAGAGGTTATGAAAGACGATGAGCCTCGTTCCAAGTCCAAATCAGGTGATGCTAATGCTTCTGATAATTTGCATATGTCAGGAAAAAATGATCCGGCAGATGGGTTGGCGTAACCGGTTTTAGCTGTTTTTTATGTCACTTGCCTGCGTAGCGATCCCTCGCTATGATACCGGCTTTCAACTAGCTACAGGATAGTGCTATGACAGTGCCCCCTCGCCAGTATTTTGGAACTGATGGTATACGCGGTCGTGTCGGTGATGATGTGATCAATGCGCCCTTTATGCTGAAGCTGGGCTGGGCTTTGGGCTGTGTATTGCCACAGGGCCGCCATAATACCGTGCTGATCGGTCGCGATACACGCGTCTCAGGTAGCGTTCTGGAAGCAGCATTGCAGGCCGGTCTTGCTTCAGCCGGCGTAACAGTGCGTACCTTAGGTGTAATCCCAACACCGGCTGTAGCGTATCTTACGCAATCGATGCGTGCGGCGGCAGGTATTGTGATCAGTGCATCGCATAATCCTTATTATGATAACGGCATTAAAATTTTTGATACACAGGGCATGAAATTCTCTGATGAATTGGAATTAAAAATTGAAGCCCTATTGAGCCAGCCAATGAGCATGGCAACGTCGGAACAGTTATCAACCGTTAAAAGCTTACGCTACGATGCGAAAGGGCGTTATATTGAATTTTGTAAAGGCACATTTCCGCATCAATTCTCATTAGAAGGCATGAAGTTGGTGGTGGATGCAGCGCACGGTGCGGCGTATCAAGTAGCACCGACTATTTTTAGAGAGTTGGGTGCTGATGTCATTGTGACTGGTTGTGAGCCCGATGGTTTTAATATCAATCACGAGCGCGGTGCGCTGCATACAGAACATTTGCAACAATTAGTGAAAGAGCATCATGCGGATGTGGGTATTGCGTTGGATGGCGATGGCGATCGGTTGTTATTGGTTGATGAGTACGGTGAGTTGGTTGATGGTGATGAAATCCTAGCGATTTTAGCGCATGAGCAATCAACAGGTTTGCGTTGTCGCGCTGGTGTAGTCGGCACGTTGATGAGTAATTTGGGTTTAGAGCAATCCTTGCAAGCCAAAGGCGTCGGGTTTGTGCGCACCAAAGTAGGTGATCGTTATGTGTTGGAAACATTGCTGGAAAAAGGTTGGACGCTCGGCGGTGAGTCATCGGGGCATGTGATCGATTTAGATTACACGACAACAGGCGATGGTATTGTCACCGCGTTGCAAGTATTGCGTGTCATGCAAATGCAAAAAGAAAAAGTGTCTCAACTCAAAATGGTGATGACAAAACGTCCGCAAATTCTTGAGAATATCCGCTATGAAGGCACAGTT
>CAZFAA010000022.1:0-22449 GCA_964516605.1 uncultured Coxiella sp.
CATGATCTACGATCATTGCAAGCCCAACTGAGCTATTCCCGCTAAATCTTTTCAATACTACATTTGCCGAGAAACCATCCATGGTGCACATACCGGCCCAGACTTTCAATGCTGCGCTTGCTCGCATTGATCCTGTCTGGTCGCTTGCATGATCTACGATCATTGCAAGCCCAACTGAGCTATTCCCGCTAAATCTTTTCAACACCACATAATTGCATGTCTACAAGGCGATCTATTATTGCGATTTTCTCAATAAAGTCAAGCGCTTTGCATTGAATCCTTGAAACAGTTTAAAAAATTTAAGCTTCTGCCTTTAAATCGGGCCAAGCCAGTTTAATATAAACACACATTGACCATAGAGTGAGCACGGCTGCTACATAAAGTAAAAACAATCCCAACTCATGCACCCAATTTTTACTGTTCACATTCATCCACAGCAACAACACTAAAGACACCATCTGGCAGCCTGTCTTAATCTTTCCGAGGTAACTAACTGCCACGCTGCGTCGCTTACCCAATTCTGCCATCCACTCACGCAAAGCAGAAATAACCAATTCGCGACCCACGATAATAATAGCCGCAACTGTTAAATAATTATTGAAGTAAATCCCGAGAATCAACACCAATGCAGAGGTCACCACCAACTTATCCGCCACAGGATCTAAAAATGCGCCCAAGCGCGTCGACAAACTCATACTCCGCGCTAAGTAACCATCTAACCAATCTGTCAATGCGGCAACAGCAAAAAGGATCGCAGCCACTTGATGCCCCCAACTATCAGAGAGCATATAGCAAATTACAAGCACAGGAATAATGGCGATCCGAAAAAAAGTGACTAGGGTGGGTAGATTCATCCGACTATTCTAAGGTATTGGCATAAGAGGTCAACCATCAATGGAAAAAGTCATAAATTTTCTGCGCCATAGCCTGACTGATGCCCACTACCTTCGTAATCTCCAGCACACTGGCATCACGTAATTCCTGCATCCCACCAAAATGACGTAATAAATCACGGCGCCGCTTAGCGCCTATTCCTGGAATGGACTCTAATTGTGAGTGCGTGCGCTCTTTGGCGCGCTTCTGACGGTGCGTTGTGATCGCAAAACGATGCGCTTCATCGCGTATAAATTGAATTAAATGTAAAGCACGTGAATCGGCTGCTAACTGTAAGGCACGCTCATACCCTGGTAGCCACAATTGCTCTTGACCGGGCTTACGTGCAGGACCTTTGGCAACACCAACCAGCTGCACCTGTGGCAACTGCAATTCTTCAAAAACCGCCATGGCTTTGTGTAATTGCCCCTTCCCGCCATCAATTAGCACCACATCAGGCAACACCTGCTCTTTGATTTTCATTTTTTTATAGCGGCGCATCAATACCTGCTCCATCGCCGCATAATCATCCCCTGCCGTAATACCGTTGATGTTAAAGCGGCGGTATTCTTTATTTTTTGCACCCTCAGCATCGTATACAACACACGACGCAACCGTTGCCTCACCCATGGTATGGCTGATATCAAAACATTCAATGCGCTCAATCGGATCTTTTAGCTGCAATGCACGCTGCAATGCCACTAATTTCTCGCGCGCCGATTCTTTTTCAGCCAGATAATTACCCAGCTCATGCTGAGCATTACTCTTAGCCATCGTTTGCCAGGGTTTATAAAGAGCACCCTTAAAATCACTGATAACTACTTTACGCTTAAATTGTTGCTGCAATACATCTTGCAACATGTCTTTTTCCTCAACTTTATCGCTTAAAATAATTTTACCCACTGGGTCATCGCCATGCCGCTCATTAAGATAATACTGCAAAATAAACGCATTGAGCACTTGCTCCACCGTATCAGCAATACCGACTTCTGGAAAATACAACCGTTGTCCCAACATACGCCCTTGACGCACAAACAACACACTCACGGCTGCAACATGTTGATCCAATGCCACACCAATCACATCAACACTAGCCTCTTTCCCAGTAATACATTGCGTTTCTTGCAGTTTTCGCAGCTGTACGACCTGATCCCTATAGCGCGCGGCTAATTCATATTCGCGATGTTGCGAGGCCTCATCCATGCGTTGTTGAATTTGCTCCACCACCTTATCACTTTTACCTTCCAAAAATAAAATAGCGTGCTCAACTTGCTCGGCATACGCTTGCGGTGCCACGTAACCTACGCATGGTGCTGTGCAACGTTTAATTTGATATTGCAAACACGGGCGCGAGCGATTCTTAAAAAAAGTATCCTTACACTGACGCACTAAAAATAATTTTTGCAGCAATGCTAAATTCTCACGTACAGCCCCCACTGTTGGATACGGGCCAAAATAACGCCCCACTTTTTTGCGTAATCCACGGTAAAAGTCCAAACGCGGAAATTCTTGCTGTGTTTCCAGGTATAAATAAGGATACGACTTATCATCACGCAGCAACACATTATAACGCGGCCTGTGCTCTTTAATCAGATTCGCTTCAAGTAAAAATGCTTCAGTATCCGAAGCGGTAATGATCGTCTCAATGCGTGTAACTTGGCGCATCAATACCTGGGTTTTTGGTGTTAGACCTGTTTCACGAAAATAGCTGGCGATACGCTTGCGCAAATCACGCGCCTTACCTACGTACAAAATTCTACCCTCTGCATTAAGCATTTGGTAAATACCGGGCTTGTTGGGATAGGAATCAAGATTCATGGAAAAAGTATAGCGACTACCATGATGAAACTCACGCTAATCTGTTTTTAAAAGAATGGTTTTCTTACTCATCTAAATCAGTAGTCTTCTGCGACGTACCAGCTTCTTCTGATTCAATCAGTCCATAGCGAATGGCCAGCAACGTTAACTCAACATCATTCTTAACTTTTAATTTATCGAAGATACGATAACGATAACTGTTGACCGTTTTAGGACTTAAACACAACTTATCTGCAATCTCTTGGACACGCATACCCATCGTGATCATCAACATCACCTGCAATTCACGCTCAGATAACGCTTCAAAAGGCGATTCATTTTTATCGTTCACATGCTTGAAAGCCAAGCGGCTCGCAATTTCAGGGCTAATATAACGCTGACCCGCATGCACAGCGCGAATCGCCTGAATCATTTCTTCCATAGACGCGCCTTTTGTAACATAACCACTTGCACCCACTTGCAATAACCGCGCAGGATACAAATCATTATTACAAATCGTCACAATCAGAACTCTAACATCAGGATCAACGCGCAATAATTTACGCGTTGCTTCAAATCCGCCAATACCCGGCATCTTTACGTCCATCAACACGACTTGCGGCTTCATTTTACGACAGAGTTTTAAGGCATCTTCACCAGAGGCGGCTTCAGCAATCACTTTGATGCCAGATACATCATCTAAAATACGCTTTATACCGGTACGAACTAAATCATGATCATCGACAAGCATTACCGTTATAACTTTAGCGTTCATCTATATCCTCAATATACCACTTACCACTAAAAACGCAGAATGTACAATAATTCGCTCACAGCGATTCTGCTATCGATGACCACACGTGTAATAAATACACGCGACCATCAATGGGAAAACATCTAGCTTAGCTTCCCACACCAAAACCCACCTCGCTTTTAAGCCACTTTAAAATGCTCTTCGCATGTTGAAGTGTCATGGGTAATTTGGCGGAGAGACAGGGATTCGAACCCTGGAAGGGAGTTACCCTTAACGGTTTTCAAGACCGCCGCTTTCAACCACTCAGCCATCTCTCCATTTAATTTGCTGCACTAACTTTTACAGTTTAAAAAAATTTTGCTTAAGAACATCCAAGCAAAATACCTGCTAGAGCAAATTTGATTGATAGTATAACGATTTTCAAAAAAATAGAAACAACTTCTATTCACTTTACTATAACAAAATCTAAATTTTATTCAGTTGCATCACTTACCCATCTTTTTGCAACCTTAAAATTAAGAAACGCTTCAAAGTAACCTGGTCTATTGCTAAGTGCACTGGATAGCATTATACCTATAGCTTTATCAGCAAAATAGTCATTAAAATTGATTGATTTTTAATCAAAAACGCTGTTGAGTCCGCTACAGTCATCTTTTAGTGCTCTACTTATGGACAAACTCTTGCCTTATTTTGATGAGTCTTTACAATACCTCCGGAACATGGACCTGAATACTGTTATTTTGAGAGGTTGATACTCATGAAAAAAAGAATACACACGCGCTCTATTTCACTCTTACTCTATATTATAAGCATCACACCCCTTTGCGCTCATGCAATAAATCTCGCCAAACTATATCAACATGCAGAAGACGCAGGACTTAATGCTCACGTACTGCATTTAGCACTCAACAGTTACAACTGGGCCAGGCGCCAAGGCGACGTGAACAATCCAAATGTTTTAACGGTAATTGACTACTCACTCCCCTCAACACAAAAACGCCTCTGGGTTCTTGATTTAAAACACAGTAAAGTACTAACAACTGCTTTGGTCTCACACGGTCATAAAAGTGGTTATATTTATGCACACAGTTTTTCGAATTCAGTCAACTCACACAAAACCAGCTTAGGTGTCTATGCAACAGGAATGCACCCTTTTTATGGTGCAAACGGACGCTCTTTAAAAATGCGTGGCTTGGAACCAGGAATTAACAGCAATGCACTCGCGCGCGCCATTGAAATTCATGCAGCCGCCTATGTCTCAACCTATGATATTCAAAAATACGGACGCATAGGTCGCACTTACGGTTGCTTCGCACTTAACCCACATGTCGCAAATCGTGTCATGAATGAAACAGTAGGCGGTAGCATACTGTTTGCTTACGCTAAACAGGAAAATAAAGATCCTGTCGTGCAGGAAGAATAAATGAAATCGGGAATCGGGATAAATACCTGTGAGAGACCTCACCCACACGTTTATTTTTTAAATCATCAAAAATGAGCCTCCCCAAGGCGCCCCAAAGAAGAATGAGAACCCCTAACCAGTTGACTAGTTTCTCCTGAATCGGGCTCTTCCTCAACACTAGCATTACCGCCGTTAGAAGAATTACTAGGCTGAAAAAAACAAAGATTTGCGTTACTAATGACTCGACCGAACTCGGCAAGTCGAAGTTTTTTCCGTATATCGTCATCGCCAGCATGGGTGTTTTTATAAATGGTCTCTAAAAACATCTCTAATAACTCAGTTAATGTGAAATCTGAAAAAATAAAAAGGGCTAAAATCATCGAAGTAACAGCCGTCCATTTTATTATTGGATTAAACTCATCTGCAGTTAAAGACTCATATGCAATATAAGCCACAGCACTAGGCGAGGTTAAGGCAATACTAAAAACTAATAGTAATAAAATAATTTTAGTCCACGGGTAAGCTTGTGTCATAGGGCTATATGCTTCATTACTATTTAATGAATACCCTGAACAATTTGTGGGATATATTTTTCGTTTAAGAAAACCAAGAAGATCATAAAGTCTTCCAAACATATGGTAACTAGACATTGCAGTGATAACAAATCCTGGCAATTCAGACACTATGGCAAAAATATAGGCAAACGCTATCGAATCATAAAGATATTTTTGTACAAATTCTTTAGTTAATATAACTCGAATAAAAGTAGAAGATAAGGACACAAAAAAAGTTGGTAACAGCTGGAATAGCATTTTTAATGTTGGGCCAGATGCTCGAGGAGAACTCACTTCATTTTGATCATTAAAAATACTTCTTGAAAGTTCAGCACTTGAACCAATTGGTGCACTTGAATTAACAAGGTGATCAATTCTTGTTAAAATACCTTGTCTTATTTTTAATGCTTGCGCACATTCTGGAGATTTATTTCGTATATCAAATTTATTATAGATTACTTCAATCAGCCCACGGTATCCAAAAAAATTATATGCATAATTACCAAGAAATGTAATCAAAGCGAGATATTTATTCCCTCCGTATTTATAACTAGCATAGACAGGAGCAAAAGAAAGAAATGAAAAAATAGCCGCTAATAGCGCTTTAAGAACTTTGTGCTTTTGAGATATTCCTACAGTAAGCTCCTTTTCGTATATTGATTTAGAACCAAAATCTTTGCCAATGCTTAGCATAAGCCACAAACCATCAGCCCCGACAGCCGCTATAATTCCCATAGAAAATATTTTACTAAATGCTTCACGTACAAGATCTTCATCAAATACAGTTGCCGCTAACGAAGCAGGTTGTGTCCAAGGTACACCCCAAATAGCTCCACATAAAGCGGCAAACAATCTGAGTAAGAACTCTTTATTAGTGATAATAACTGGACTAATTTCGATCACATGTTGATTAAAAAAATTTTCCAATAAAGAGGAGGCTTGATTGGGGCTTATTACTGTATCAACTGGCATTTCAATACTCCAAAATGGATTACATTCTAAGTGTTTAGATAGTAGCTTTTATTACAGCAGCAATAGTTAAAGAAATTCAATTTCTTGTAATTGCTTAAGATAGGCATGATTTATCAATGCATAATCCATAGGATATACAATTCCAAAATCATTAAGTAATTTTTTAACTTCTATATAAGGCACATCCTCCAGCCTAGAATTTAATCGTACATTATTCGTCATATAATAGTTTTTTAATGGAAAAAGAGTATGCTCAGAATTAATATGTGCAAGATGATCATTGATCCAAGCTACTGAATCAATCAATGAAAATGCATAACCCTTATTATTTAAAATACCTGCGTATTCCTCCCATGAAATATAATTAGGGTTATGTAGATTGTATACTGAAAAATCTTTATCGTTTTCTTGAGTAGCTAACTTAACTATAGACTCCGAAACAATATCAACGGGCGTCATTTCTATTAAGAAATGGGAATCCGGACCAACCCCTAATTCGATACAACCTTTTATAAACATTAAAAAATGATTAGTATGAGGATCCATTACTCCTTTTTTCAAATCTCCTATGATATTTCCCGGACGGTATATCCGAACGAACAATCCCAATAAAGATGCTGCTTTATCAAGGAGGTATTCTGAAACCCATTTAGTCTGTATGTAACCCATCTCATTTTGAATTCTTGACCTTTCCTCTTGAAATGTGTTACAGCCTTCCTTAGCTAAAGCTATATCTAATGCAGAAATATAATGGATCACTTTTCTTTTACTCATTGCAGCCAGCTTGATGATCTCAATCGTCCCCAATACATTTGCTTTTCTAAGCATTCCATAAGAGTAAACATGATTTACCGCTGCCGCACAATGATATATAGAATCAACATGTTCAGCCAGATAAGCATAATTTTCTTCAGATAACCCTAATGCTTCTTTCGATAAATCGGATTCATATAATTTTATCCTAGAAAAATCAATGCCTGTAATATTGTATTGTTTTAAAGACTCAACCAATCTGTTGAATAAATTTTTATTTTTTCCATTACGTATCAAGCAATGTACAACAGTATCTGTTGTATTTCTCAATAAGGATTCAAGCAAATAGGACCCAAGAAAACCTGTTACACCAGTCAATAGAATATTTTTGATCGAATATTTAGAAGTTGTAATTAAAATCTCCCCGCTTGATAGAGATTCAATATCAAAGAATAAATCATCTTCTAACTCATTTTGTTGAAAATCATCTGTATTTTCAGTATTTTTAGCGCTATTACCATCAAGAACTTTAACTAAATCATCAATAGATGATTTAGAGAAAAAATCATCTATTGATAAATCCATAGAATAGTTATTTTTAAACTCTGATAATAGCTTGATAGCTGATAAAGAGGTCCCACCCAAATCAAAAAAAGACAAATGTGTATCAATATTCGTGGAAGGATCTAATCCTAAACATTTTTGGTATAAAATTACCAACTCATTGACTCTTTTTTTACTTTGATCGTCATCAGTCGAATGGGCTTTTTTAGCTAAATATCCTACATCAGAGGCAGAAAAAAAATCCTCTATTGTCAATGACAGGGATAATTTTTCATTTATTGCGACAAGCGCACTAATCGCATGAAGTGATGTAGCACCTAAATCAAAAAAATTAGATTGAGATGATATATTATTGATATCAATCTTCAATATATTGGCGTAAATTTTAGCAATTTCTTTTTCTGTTTCACTAAATAAGGAACTTACTACATTCACTTTAACAGAAAGCTCATGAATCGAATCTTTTAACTTATCACGATTTATTTTACCATTTGGCAACCTTGGAAAATCACTCAGCATAATGTACTTATGTGGCACTATACTTAATGGTAACCTAGCCAGCAGATATTCTCGAATAGACTGCTTTAACTCAATATCCAATAAATTTATTGCATAAGCAGAATTCTTTGTAAAATAAGCAACTAATTGCTTTTCTTGATTAATATCATTCGATTCAATGCAAATGGCACATAAATTTATTGCGGGATGACCTGACAATTGATTTTCTATCTCCTCAAGCTCTACCCTTATACCATTAAATTTTACTTGTCGATCAATCCTACCAATATACTGTATGTTACCGTTACATAACCATTTAGAGAGATCTCCTGTTTTGTAAATCCTCCCTTGGCTCCTATCAAATGGATTCTCGATAAAGCGCCCCACATCAAGCTCAGGATGGTTATAATATCCAGGACTCACTCCAGCACCACCAATATAAAGCTCTCCGACACAGCCGATAGGTGTTAAAGTAAGGTCCGAATTTAAAATATAAACACTAACACCATCCAGCGGTTTGCCGATCACATTTTCATCAGAATTATTCTGATCGTAAAAGCAAAATGTAGCACAAACAGTAGTTTCACTTGGCCCATAGGCATTTATAAAATTTTTAATATTTTTTGCCCATTTCTCAGCTGTTGATCGAGTCAATGCTTCACCAGCACAAACCACTGTCTTTAAAAAGGGGCGCACATATGCGGGATCAACTATTGTGTCCAATATGGTCGGTGGAATTATGATAGCACTGATAGATTGCTCTATGATGGTTTTTTCTAGAAGCTCGCCAGAAAGATACCTGTCTTGTGGGATAACTAAAACAGCTCCTGATAACAAAGGGATCCACATCTCAGAAATTGAAGCATCAAAAGAAATAGAAGAAAACTGCAACATCCTATCACTGCTATCAATTTTAAAATAATTCAATTGATTAACAAGAAGATTGACAATACTTTTGTGCGCCACCATAACAGGTTTAGGATGCCCTGTTGAGCCAGAGGTATATATAATACAAGCAACAGGATTTTTGCTACCACGCAATTTGAATTGGTTAGAATCCTTGCCGCTGTCATGCAGTTTATCAAATTGAATAAGATTAACAGGTACCCCTAAAGAAGACAGGGTTATTTTATTAGTTACAAGCATATCCTGACATTGACTATCCTGTAACATATATTCAATTCGCGACATAGGATAATTAGGATCAATCGATAAATAGGTCATCCCAGCTTTAAGCGCAGCTATTATAGCAACAATAAGCTCGACACTTTTTTGCATGCACAGAGCGATCACATCTTTAGTCGTCACACAAATTAACGCTCTGGCTACCTGATCAGACCATAGATCAAGATCATTATAAGTAAAATAACGGCCATTGTATTCCAAAGCTACTTTGTCCCGTCGTGTACTGCAAATAGCTATAAATGCTTGCTCTATTCTTTCGTATGGAAAATGTGGTTTGTGATGCCAACTCCAATTATTTACAAGGATCTCTCGCTCTGAAAAATATAAAAGTTCAACATCTTTAATAGGTAACTTGAGATTTTCTTCTCGTGTAATCAGCCCTAAAATATTTTTATAACTCTCTATAAGACTTTGTATTTGCCAATCCTCGAATTGCATGGCATCAAATTTTAGCGAAATCAGATATTCATTTTCCGCTTCAAAAATATCAAAATGAATCCCTCCAAAGATATGCAAACTTTGCTGCTCTACAATAAAAACATCATATTGGTCATGGATCTTGATAGAAGCATAAAATGGTGGATTCACAGACAGATCAATTTTTAATTCATCTATCAAACTGTGAAATGGATAGCGACTATGCTTAAGGATTTCATGTAGCTTATGCTGAGTACGGTTAATCATATTACCAATGCAATCCTCTGCATTTATCGTAGTATTAAAAACAATAAGATTGGTAAAATTTTCAGAATTTTTATGGTAATCATCCATTGTATCTTGGTACGCAACATAACATCCAATAGAAACAGAAGATGAATTGGTATATTTATATGCCAGCAATCCCAAAGAACTTAAAAAAATATTTAAAAGATTGCCATGCGTATTTAGAGACTGCTTTATCTGCCGACAAAGAGAATCTTTAATTTTCACCGTATGGGCTATTACTTTTTTCTCTTTACCAGAAGACTTACTTTGAAAAAAGGTACCCGCAGATAAATTGCTTAGTGAATCATGCCAATATTGTTTATCAGAGTCATATTGTTCTTGCTGTAAATTAATCATGAGCGCACCTCTTAAGCAAATTTTATTTTAAAAATATTTTATGACGCAATTTATTAACATGTACTTTAAAACCATTATGAAAAAAGAAGACCTTTACTTCTGACTAAAACAGTATCCATCCTACCCTAAAAAAATAAGAGAAAGCTATCGATTGATAATCTCTATTTGCATAGCACATGCTTCTTCTATGATAAGTTGATATAATTTTTCTATTAAATTTTCAGGGACATCCGCTTTTCTACCGAGTAACATACAACGATCAATCACTTCTTTTACTCTATCAGATTGCATCATCGGAATATTATTTTGCTTTTTTAATTCACCAACCTTTCGACAAATCTTATATCTCTGCCCTAATAAGGCTATTATGGATTCATCAATAATATTTAAAGTATCTCGCCATCCATTTAATTGATCATTGATCATATTACTTTCACCATCTCACTGAATCTTTCGGCTAATGGAGTATAATTTAAAACTGTACTTCTTTTAAGAAAGCGAACAATATTATCAATTCTTGCCTGTTTATTAGCTAAGGTTACTTCATTATGATTCACGGCAAGCAGACTGTTTATTTTGCTTTCATCCAGACCGTATTCTTGCAACAATCTTATTAAGAAAGACCGGTCATGAATACCATCAAGACAATACTCAATGAATTGAGGAATGACTTTTACAAAAAATTTCTTTTTATATTCTTCGGCTTGATTCCAATACGCTTCCATAACTTTTGCAAAATAACCAGCATGCCTACCTTCATCTCGCGCATGATCTAGCATGAGCTGATGAAATGATTCATTAACATTCTTCATACGTGATACATCAATAATTTCTTCAGTAAAAACATTTTCAGAAATACAGGTGGCCACTAATTCAAAATCAGCCTGCATATTAGAAGGGATCATAGCATTTATTTTTTTTATAGCTTTTGTTACCTCATTTTCTCGAGGCAAATCTAGCGCTACTATTCCAGAATGTTTTTGTACTTGCAGCATAAAACTTCTTGCCACATAAGAATGAAAAGCCTCATCTACAATAATCGAAAATGCATCTGCTTTGATTTCTTCGCTTAAGCTAACAGGCACTTTACCATATGCTATATTCAAACAAATTGGATTAACAACTTCTGTCTCTGTAATACAAATTTCTTGCAAATATTTGTAACACATTTGAGTAAGCATATACTCTTTCCCAAATTTTTTAAATTCGGTAATGAGTGGATGTCCGCAAATAGGCTGCAATTCCTCAGGAAATAAAGGATAAGTACTATGAGTATTGAGTACTATTGGATTACTTCCTCTCACAGAAGCACCTTTATACCAAGATTGAGAGTATATTGATGAAAACATAACGCCTAACTCCTATTCAATAATATGTGTTAATTAGTTAGCAAAGGACATAACTCACTATTTTGTAGCGTAGCAACATCTCGTTGAAATTCATCTTCTGAAATTCCTTGAAAAAAGGACACCCTCTGCTCAGGCGAATATTTATTTAATGCATTCATCAAATCAGGCCCTTTTATCTGACAAGCTCGTTCACTAAATGCCGTCGCTTTGGATAACAATCTACATGCTTCTTTTTTATTGCTATCAGCTCCAAAATTAATAACACATCCCCTTATAACAGCACTAATTAAATCTTGAAGAGGCAAAAAAGAAAGTATTATTAGAGCAGGAATAGCAACACGCACTAATATTGGAGAAATAATCTGCCAAATTCGATTATCAAAATTAGAGTTTTCAATATATTCAACGCCATTAGCAAATGCAAAGGCAGATACATACATATTAACTACAGTTAGAAGGATGAATGGTATTGGAAATAATCTTCCTTCTAGAGGTAGTTTCGATGACCAATGGCAATTGGTCCAAGAAGTAAAATAAGAATACATTTTAGAAAAAAAATACGATCCAAAAAAACTAGCCAAGACCATAGTGGTATATGCAGGCAATATACCAAAAGCAATAGAATAGGTTGTACCAAATTTAAGAACTGATGAAGCAAGATAAAATGGGCTAACCACCCACCCTAAAACAGCCGTAATCATAAAAAGACTACCTAATATTTTTATGAATGGCATAATACAATTACGCAGAGGCAACTTACTATCTTTATTGACTTTCATAAAACTCTCAAAGCTATTATGCATAAAATAACCACAAGACTGATTATCTTTAATATAATCTTCCACGCAGCGTTCAGCAGCCAATATAATACTTTTGCTCAATATAACTCTATACTTATTATAAATTGCTTCAATTGACGCCCTTTTTGAACTTCTTGCTCTTTCACTCTGGGAGTGCCTAAGCCACTTAAGAGACTCGTATAATTTCTCAAAGGGCAATATTGGTAATCGATAATACCAAAGTTCAGGCTGAAGAATAAATCTCCAGGATAGAGCATGCATAATTAAGTTTGATAAGTATGAGTGCGTTACAATTATCCCAAGACAAACTTTAGAAAGACAACCAGGTAACGGAAAAAAGTATGTTAAAATTCCAAAAGGAATGGCACATACTGCAGAACCAATAATGATTTTAATAAATTTTGCGGCTAATTTTTTTTTACTAGACTCTAGCATAACTAGCTTAATATCTATTGGGATAGTTAATTCCTGTATTAACCAAGTAAAAAAATCGGCGGTAGCTTTTGCTAAGAACAATACACTGCTCAGTGGATTTGCTGCTACCATGCTTATTCTCACCCATGCTTCTTCATGCTCTGAATACTTTGCAGCAGGAGGCCAAGCATAAACACCTGCTGTAGCACCAAAAATTTGAATTGCAAGACTAAATTTTTCTAATGGACCGAAGGGAATAGGATTTCCATAACTTTCCTCAATATAGTAGGAAAATAATAAATCAAGCGAGCTGCTGCCCCCATGTTTTTCCATAACTTTATCTCAAATCCAATATATATATGAATAATTTAAAAGAGCTGAGATAGTACAACTTAGCCATCGCGCTTGTCAATTCAACTCATTAAATTAAAAACACCTAACTAGTCTATTAGAAATTACCACACTTAAATAAAGTTTCAATTTTATTTGCACAAAGTAAATCATTCTCAGTGACACCACCAATAGAATGGGTCCAATACTTAACGACACAAAAATTATATCCAACCTCTAAATTAGGGTGATGATTTTCAACTGCCGCCATCCATGCTATAAGGTTCACAAATGCCATAGTACGAGCATATCCCTTAAATTTAAAGGATTTACTTATATAGTGCTCAACTTCATTAAATTGCCATCCGCTTAACTGAGTAAGCTGATTTTTAATTTCATCTGTCGCTAAAACAGCAACCCCCCCCTCACAAACTTTACAATGTTTTATTTCTGAATTATCCATTTAATATTCTCCAGTGCATTTTTAGAAATAGTTTATACATGACGCGTAATCATGCTCAAAATCTAAACCAATTTAATGGTGAAGTTAGTATAAAATTAGCAATTCGTCAATATAACTTTCTTAATAAACCCGAAATATCACTTTTTATATATAAAAAACACTAATTAAAAGTACCTCTTCAATTCATTTAACTTCATTTAGAATTGAGCCTTATAACTTAATCTTCTATTGAATAAAAGAAACATATTATGAGAGAATGTTCCAGAAATTTTAATGTATCATCCATAAAGGACAGATTTACATGTATCTAAAACAAAATATTAAATTAGCACCTTATATTTGGAACTGGTATGCATGGAGTCATTTGATTTCTCCACATACAGCAGCGATGAATATAGTAGAGCGTCATATTAAAATAATGGAATCTTTTGTAGCATACCCAGATATGCATTATGAAGCTATTAATTCCAGAGGCATGATTGGAGGCCCCTTTATTAATCTTTCTCCAGGAAAAAAAGCTGAAGTATTAAATTTACTTCAAGAGACAAAAATAGAATGTGCTACACTGATAGAGCTCAACTCACTTATTAAAGAATTTGATATCACTTTACAAAATAATGCTAACGGCACGTGCCTAGAACAATTCTACTCTTTATTGCCAGCACAATTACAAGGTATAGTTGAATTAGTTTATGATTCTCATAACCACCCACAAATACGTTTCATTGAACCATTAGTATATTGGAAATATTATAATCACACCGCTCAATCAATCACTTTATCTGAAATTTCAAGCGATAACCGCCCTTTTTGTCTTAGCACTCCCCATATTCACCAGGAAGATACTCTAAAACTTAAAATCCCATTTTCATCAACTGTCATTGATGCTTTAATGCGAATGAAGTTTATTTCAGGCAACCCTAAAGACTTAATTCATGATCTAAACATAAAAAATGACGATTTAGATTTTTATTACTCTTTGTTTACAGAAACAGCTCCTTTAATAAATAACACTGAATTTAAAGAGTCTGGCATTAGAATTAGGTATTTGGGGCATGCTTGTATATTGCTACAATCTCAAAATATATCTATCTTAATTGATCCGGTTCTAGGCTACAATTACGATGGGCAACAAACAGACCGTTTCACGTACATGGATCTTCCAGAAACAATTGACTATGTACTTATTACTCATAATCATCAAGATCATTTCCTTCTGGAAGTATTGCTCCAATTACGATACAAAATTAAAAAAATCATTGTGCCTGCTTCAAATGACGGCTCTCTCGTAGATCCCTCTATGAAGCTCGCATTACAATACTTAGGCTTCAAAAATGTGTTTGTTCTCAATCAATTTGATGAAATACCTATACCAGAATTGGGCAAAATTACTGCACTACCTTTTTTTGGAGAACACGGTGACCTTGACATTAAATCTAAGCTTGCCTATCACATTTCTATATCTGATGTAAAATTCATGTTTCTAGCAGATTCTAATAACCTGGACAATCAGCTCTATGATACTCTTTTTAGTTATACTGGCCCGATAGACATGCTATTTATAGGCATGGAATGTGTTGGAGCTCCTGTCAGTTGGTTATATGGACCTTTATTCTCTAAACCACTCAGTCGTGATCTAGATAAAAGTCGTCGTTTATCCGGATCAAACTGTAATAAAGCATGGGAAATTGTCAAAAAATCTGGCTGTAAAGAAGTTTGTATTTATGCCATGGGAATGGAGCCTTGGCTGAGTTACATCATGGCCGTTCACTATAAACCCGATTCTTTACCTATAGTTGAATCAAATAAATTAATAGAACTTTGCCTTAAAGAAAATATTAAAGCGCAAAGACTATATGGTAAAAACGAATGGCTGTTTCCGAAGGGAAAATATGAAGTAAAAAACATACAAACTGAGATAATAAATTATGCTGTATAGGTTATTTGGTAAAACCGGTCTAAAAATAAGTGTATTTTCACTTGGAAGCTGGGTTACTTTTGATAAATGTTTTCAACAAGCCGATGTTAATACATGCATGAGCTATGCGTTTGACCAAGGGATTAATCTTTTTGATACAGCAGAAGTTTATGGTGAAGGAAAAGTTGAAAAAATAATAGGACAAGCCTTAAGTCAACTCAAACTCCCAAGAGATGAGTATGTCATGTGTACCAAGGTTTTTTGGGGGGGCCGCGCGCCTACTCAAATCGGCTTACATCGAAAGCATATTATAGAAGCCTGTAATAACTCATTAATGCGATTAGGATTATCATACATTGACTGCTATCTATGCCATAGACCTGATCCACATACCCCCATAGAAGAAACTGTAATAGCAATGGACACCCTAATTAAACAAGGAAAAATTCTTTATTGGGGGACATCCGAATGGCCAAGCCATCTCATATTAGAAGCATATTATGTTGCAAAAGAAATGCACCTCACACCACCCAATATTGAACAATTTGAGTATAATTTATTCTGTCGCGAAAAAGCTGAAAAAATTATCCCCGAACTTAATTCTAAGATAGCACTTGCCAATATGGTTACAATGCCATTAGCAAGCGGTATTCTTGCGGGACGTTACAATGAAGGCATAAAAAATAACTCAAGAGCCAAGTTAAAATCACATCCATATTTTCGGGAGGTACTACTATCAGAAGCAGGTACTAGCAAAGTAGAAAAATCCGAAAAAATGTCTCAAATAGCAAAAAATTTAGGGGTATCGCAAGCACAACTTGGTTTAGCTTGGTGCTTATTAAACCAAAATATACATACTGTTCTTTTAGGCGTCTCCAGCCTAACGCAGCTACAGGAAAATATAAATACACTTTCTTTTTTAGATGCAGGTGGTATCGATGCAGCATCGCTAGCATCATTGGAAAATATTTTTGCAAACAAACCAGTACCATCTCATGAGCCAACCTATGCTCAAGTTATTGCTGGAAGCTAAGACTGCATTTGCAATAGCTCATCTCTCATCTATGCCGGTATTGAACGTTGTGTCAGCGAGAGTTACCTTACCAATAGCCCCTAATAGTATATTATTTATCTCAATGAAATTTTTAAAAAATGCCTGCACTTCATCAAGCGTACCAATAGTGACACGCAGATATTCTGGCAACCTATAATTATTTAACCATTTTATTAAAATACCTCTATTTCTAAGCTCTTTGACAAGCATTTCTGACTTACTTCCATACTTAAATGTTAAAAAATTGCTTGAATTTGATAAGGGATGAAAGCCAAGATAACTCAACTGTTCATAAAGCAAAGTACGGACTTGTATAATACGATTCTTACACCGTTGGTAATAATCATACTCTCCCAATACCTTAAGAGCACAAACCATAGCAAAATAATTTACAGAAAAAAGAAGCTGACCTTGCTTAAGACGCTTAATTAATTCACGATTCGCTATTGTATAGCCAATTCGCGCACCTGCTAATCCATAAAGTTTTGAGAATGTTCGCATAATAATAATGTTTGGATATTTATTAAGATACGAAACGGCCGAACAATACGCAGGCTCATTGTCCATAAATTCAAAATAAGCTTCGTCAATAGCTACGGTTATATAATCGGGGACAGCCTGTAAAAAATTACTTAAGTCACCATGATTAATCCAAGTCCCTAGCGGATTACTCGGACTCGCTATAAAAATAAGACTCGTTTTCGACGTGATGGAATTTAAAATTTCCACTAAATTTTGCATCCAAAGCTCAGTTTCAGGAACAGCAATCAAATGCTTATTTTGCCTCTGGATACAAGTCTGGTAGAGCTCAAAGGCATGTGTAGAAGTAATAATTTCAGAGCTGCTATCAGTCAACTCAGATACAGCAAGATGTATCGCTTCAGAGGAGCCAGCTGTTATTAGTATATTTTCAGGATCAATATTGTTTATTTTAGCAAGCTCATTTCTCAACTCTAAACAAGTACTTTCAGGATAGCATGAAACAAAATCAAATTGAGACTGAAGACAGTCACTTACTGATGGCGCATGTTTAAAAGGAAATTCATTGCTATCAAGCTTTAGCATGCGATTATTCACAATTAACTTTTCAGGAAAATTTAAATTTTTACGCATAATTACCACAGCATGCTCTCAGTATTTTTAATTAAAATTAAATAAAGTTTATATTTCAATAACAGATACAATTCAAGAAAATTTTTAATTACTTTTTTTCATATATTAAATTTATATTGAAGTGCCAATCAATCTTTTTCGAGAATAATAATTTAAAAATAGTTGCATTTATTGAAAAACATCAGTATATTTTTATCCGCGAATAAAAAATACCAACCCTCTATTTGCAAATAGAACACAAAAATATGTTACGTTTTAACTAATATAAAGTGGTTTTATATTTAATTTAAATTTGGGAGGCTAAATTTATGCCGTCTGTCATGGATAACCCCTTTACCTATAAAAAACCACCTTATTCTGATACTAATCTAGTAACTAAAATACAAAAAAAATTATGTGCGCTTCCTGGGCTTATTAAACATACCGAGATTGATGCATTAAATAACATTTTAGAAAAAGTTTTTCGTGGTGAGGTCTTTATTCTTCAAGCCGGTGATTGCGCAGAACGATTTTCAGATGCGCAAGAACACATCACTCAAAAAAAATGTGATCAGATTTTTTTCTTACAATCACTCATAGAATCGATAATCAAGATCCCTGTTGTACCTGTAGGCAGAATTGCTGGTCAATATGCAAAACCAAGATCATCTGTTAATGAAGCACTCAAGCAAAATCATATGTACGCTTATCATGGGGATATGATAAATTCTGAAATTTCTGGCGTGTCTAGGAATGCAGATCCAAATAGAATGTTAGAAGCTTATACTTCATCTAAAACAGTCATTTCGCATATCTCAAAATTTGAAAAATTTCTTTTTACTTGCCATGAGTGTTTTTTACTCGAATATGAGAATTCAATGACAAGACTGGTAGGGAATACTAAATATAACTTGAGTACTCACACACCGTGGCTTGGAATGCGACACATTGAAAGTGAAGAGCATATTAATTATCTATCCAGCATTGCAAATCCGATTGCCATTAAAGTTGGACCCACTACGCCATTACACTCTTTAGTCTCTGCAATACAGCGCATAAATAAAGACAATAAAGGTGGTAAAATAATTATTACTACACGAATTGGTTTTGATAAAGTGGCTGATTTTTTACCTCAACTAATTGAAGTAATCCATAAAAATCAACTTAATGTAATATGGACCTGCGATCCTTTACATGGAAATACCCAATGTGATAGTTACTCTAAAAAATTTCGTTTAGTACCACATGCTGTTGAAGAAACAATACAAACAAAAAATATACTAAATAAAAATCGCTGTAATTTTTCAGGATTACATTTAGAAGTATCACCTGAGACAGATATATTAGAATGCATTCTTTCTCTTGATGATCTCATTGAAAACAGAGTTTATAAAAGTGCTCTGGATCCACGCTTAAACTACAATCAATGTATTTTATATATAAAACAAGCGCTGGAAAAATTTTACACCCATTGTTAAATTAGTAACTACGGTAATAATTATGGAAAATCTTCCCTTATTTTTTGAAATACCCTACGAAGATCCGGCATTTTTATTCAGACTTTTTGCAGACCAACCATGGTCATTTCTATTAGATAGCGCTGATTCAAATAGACCCCTAGACGATACAAATCGCTTTAGCTATATTGCTTTTGATCCCTTTAGAAAAATAATAATTAAAGATAAAAAAGAGATTAACAGCAACGAGATTGTTGAAAATCCATTTAGCTATCTGAAAAATAATATTTGTGAATTCCAACTAGACTATCAGCCTGGACTACCTGTATTTCAAGGCGGAGCAGTCGGGTATTTTTCTTATGATCTGTGCCACTACCTAGAAAAGATTAGCTTTCCTAAGCACAAAGAAGAGACAGCATATGCCGATTTAGCGGTAGGTTTATATGACCTAATTATTGCTTTTGATCATACTATTAAAAAGGCGTGGATTGTTTCCACAGGATTTCCTCAAAAAATAGGCGCTTCTCGACTTAAAAAAGCTCAAGAGCGCATAAATTATTGCTTAGAAAGATTATCTAAAAAAAATAATAATAGTGACTCTAGTGAATATGTACCTGAAGAAATTAGCTTAACAAGTCCTTTTGATAAAAATACTTATAGCGAACTCGTAAAGAAAGCACAAAATTATATACTAGAAGGTGATATCTTCGAAGTCAATCTCTCTCATCGCTTTAAAGCGGAGTTAAAATCAAAGCAAAAAAGCAAATATCCTTTATATTTAAGAATGAGACAATGCAACCCATCTCCTTTTTCAGCTTACTTAAATTTAGGCGATCATCAACTCTTATCCACTTCACCTGAACGATTTTTATTACTTGAAAATGGGATTGCATCAACACGCCCTATTAAAGGAACTGCACCGAGAGGCACAACTACTGAAGAAGATAATAAAATTGCTGATTACCTGGTAAAAAGTGAAAAAGATCGTTCTGAAAATATCATGATTGTAGATTTGCTTAGGAATGATTTATCTAAGGTATGTATTCCAGATAGTGTAGTAGTTAAAAAATTATGTGGCTTAGAAACCTATCCAACAGTACACCATTTAGTAAGCGTAATAGAAGGGAAGCTACAACCAGATATCACAGCGTTAGATCTTTTAGAGGCATGCTTTCCTGGCGGATCTATCACAGGAGCCCCAAAAGTTCGAGCAATGCAAATCATCTATGAACTCGAACCGACCCAAAGAGGCCCCTATTGTGGCAGCATTGGCTTTATTGGTTTCAATGGTGCAATGGATACATCTATTGTTATTAGAACCTTGTTATCAGAGAATAATACGATTACGTATCAAGCAGGTGGCGCTATTGTTTTAGATTCGTCCCCAGAAAACGAATATGAAGAAACATTAACAAAAAGTACGTCAATTAAAAGAGCTTTAACTCTAGGGACTTAGTCATGATTTTGGTATTAGATAATTATGATTCTTTTGTTTATAATTTAGCTCGCTATATTGAGCAACTCGGTTTTAAAACCATGGTACGTCGTTCAGATACACTCTCGATTGCCGATATTGAAGCGCTAAAACCTCAAGCGATTGTTATCTCCCCCGGACCCTGCACACCTAATGAGGCTGGGATATCCCTGGCTGTTTTAGAACAACTTAGATCTAAAATTCCTATTCTAGGTATTTGCTTGGGCCATCAAGCCATCGGCCAAGCTTTTGGTGGGACTGTGAAAAAGGCACTGTATCCTGCGCATGGAAAAGCAAGAGCTGTTCATCATAGCGGGGAGGGGATTTTCAAAGGAATAAAAAATCCCTTGATGGTAGGTCGATATCATTCATTGATTGTATCAGAGGACGCCTTCCCATCTGAGCTCAAGGTCACCAGTTATTCAGAAGAAAAAGAAATTATGTCGCTAGAGCATCAAGCTCATAAAATTTATGGATTACAATTTCACCCAGAGTCTGTTTTAACTGAAAATGGACATCAATTACTGCAAAATTTTTTGAATATAGCTATTCCAAGCTCTTAAATAAACCTTTAAATTTATAATGTGCTTGATGTTACTAGTTAAGCTAAGCATTATATGAGCACACTTTAACTAGCACGTGCCTCTGCAGTTTTAGGTTCACACCTTCATTGATGAGCAGTATAGTTTTTACTTTTTTCGGTAAGGATCAAATATGAATAATTTTTCAGTCTTAAAGAAAGTATGCATCATTGGTGCTAATGGTTGTATAGGCACTTTTATGCATGATCTCTTATCATTAAAAGCATCTGAAATGATATTAATAGATACGGCATATACAGAATCTATAGGTAATAAATATAATAATGATATAACAAAAATGTCAAACAGCATGAAGTCTACAATATTTTCTGATATAACAGTCATTATTTTTGCTGTGTCGACAGAAAAATTCCTTGAATTATTTCAAAATATCCTACCTTTTTTACCTCATAATACGGTCGTTGTAGATACCACTTCTACAAAATGTAAAGTAGAAACTTATTATGAAAAAATATTGCAAACCCACCCTGCTAAATTATCTATATTAAGTCTAGATCCATTATTTAAACCAGGAATATTTTTAAGTACTAAGCCTGTCGCCTATTTTACTAAAAATGAAACAAAAGAAAGCAGAGAGCTATTGACGATATTAATAAACTTAGGCCTTGATTTATTTGAGTCTAGCGCACAAGAGCATGATGCTGCGCTGTCTATAGTACAGGTCACTGTTCATGCCTTAAGTTTAGTGTTTGGGAAAGTAATGCTAGAGTCAGATATCTCTTTTAATATATTATCAAAATATGCAACACCACCTTTTAGATTAATTATGCTGTTATTACATAGAATCATAACTGGAACTTCTGATGTCTATTGGGATATTCAATATAACAACTTCAAGGGACAAGAAGCACGAAATCAATTGAAAAATAGCTTAAATTATTTTTCAAATTTGATTGATACAGCACAACATGAAGAATTTAGTTCATTAATTATGAGCATAAAAGATCATGTAGGTATAATGTGTTACCAGGACAATCTATCTGAAACTTTTAATGCTATTAATAAATTATTAGAATTTTACTTTAAAAAAAATACACCTTAGCTCATAGGATATGATATGTCTAATCAAAAAATTGAATCAC
>CAZFAA010000023.1:0-21899 GCA_964516605.1 uncultured Coxiella sp.
GTTATCGGTTACATCATAAAGTGCGCAAGGGTAACCGTGCCGCAAAACGTGTCATGAAATTATTGGATCGCCCTGATCGACTGCTGGGTATTGTGTTGCTAGGTAATCAATTTGCTAATATTTTCGCATCCTCTATTGCGACCATTATTTGTATGCATTACTTTGGCAATATTGGCGTTTTGATTGCGTCTGTCGCTTTGACGTTAATCATTCTGATTGTTGCTGAAACTGCCCCCAAAACTTTTGCTTTTTTACATCCTATGCGTTTTGCTTTTTTAGCCTCAGGGTTGTTACGCGTATTGCTCTTTGTGTTTTATCCTGTAGTGTGGACCATCAATATATTGGCTAATGGCTTGCTGAAATGTTTTGGGGTGAAGCTTAAGCGCAACCATATGGAGCCGGTAACGCGCGAAGAGCTGCGTGCTTTAGTCCTCGAAGGAACAGGAAAGCTGGCGAATAAATATCAGCATATGTTATTGCGTGTTTTGGATCTTGAGAAAGTGACTGTGGAAGATGTGATGGTGCCGCGTAGCGATATCCACGGTATTGATCTGGACCAAGATTGGAGTACTATTTTACAGCAGTTGCGTAATGCGCAGCATTCACATTTGCCACTGTATAAGGAAACGATAGATCAAGTTAAAGGAGTGTTGCGCCTGCGTAAATTGTTGGCGTTGCGTGATGAGGATCTCACGAAGGAAACATTATTAAAATACGCTGATGATGTGTATTTTGTTCCAGAAGTTGCTTTACTCAATCGCCAGCTCATTAATTTTCAAAACACACAGCAACATTTTGGTTTGGTGGTAGATGAATACGGTGAGATCCAGGGTTTGGTTACATTACAAGATGTCCTGGAAGAAATTGTGGGTGAGTTTTCGTTGGATGAAGATTCATTAGTGAATATGCTGCGTGAGCAAAGTGATGGCAGTGTGATCGTTAAGGCCGCAATTCATATTCGTGAATTGAATCGTCTCACGCAGTGGAATTTACCGGTTGATGGCCCTAAGACCTTAAGTGGCTTGATTACTCATCATTTGGAAATGATTTCGCCACGAGCTGTGGCGTGCCGTATCAATGGTTACCCGATGGAAGTAATTAAAGCGAATGAGCATACCATACAACTCGTGCAAATATGGCCGCAGCAGCGGCGCCTTTAGTCTGTTCGAGTTGTTCATTGTTATCACCATTTTTTCAATTTTGATTGGACTGTCCATACCATCATTGCAGCGTATGTTGCAGCGTTATCACTTTGTCATCCTCAAAGACCAGTTATGGCACGCCTTGTACGCCACCAAATCGATGGCCATCTTGAATCAGCAAACATTAGAGCTGTGTGGTAGTCGTGATGGTATGACGTGTGATGCGGATTGGCAGCAGTATTGGTTGATTCGTAACGTGAGCAATTCACATATTCTACGTCACATGACAGTGCCGCAGGTTGGTGCGTTTACGATTCAGTGGCACGGTAATTTGCATCAACGTGATGGAGTGTATTTTGATAAATGGGGTGGAACAGCAGGGCAGCAGGGACGCTTTGATGTGATATTAGGCTCGCATCATGCACAAATTGTGCTGATCTTAAGTGGGCGTTTTCGCAGTAATTGATTGTTAGTTCCTATGAATGTCAGAGAGTATCTTGGCTCGGGATCTGGGATGAGGTTATACTAACCGCTTTAAATCAAAATGAGACGTGTCATGCAAATTATTTTACTCGGGCCACCGGGTGCTGGTAAGGGAACTCAAGCACAATTTTTATGTACTACCTATCAGATCCCACAAATTTCAACAGGTGATATGCTGCGTGCAGCGACAACGTCGGGTAGTCTTTTGGGGCAGCAAGTAAAACAAATTATGGATCAAGGCGGGCTTGTCTCAGATGATATTATCATTAAGTTAGTTCAGGAGCGTATTCATAAATCCGATTGTCAGAATGGCTTTTTATTAGATGGTTTTCCACGTACAACAGCTCAAGCGGATGCATTGAAACATGCGGGAATTAAAATAGATTATGTAATTGAAATTCAGGTTCCTGATCAGTATATCATTGAGCGTATTTGTGGGCGTTTGGTGGACCCTAAGTCGGGTCGTACCTACCACCTTATTTATAACCCGCCGAAGATTGCGGGGCGAGATGATGTGACGGGGGATGAACTGGTGCAGCGTGCTGATGACAGTGAGGAAACGGTGCACAAGCGACTGAAGGTTTATAAACAACAGACTCACCCATTAGTTGAATACTACTCGCATTGGGCGCAGTCGGGGGATTCTTGTGCGCCGCACTTTGAGGTCATCTCAGGTCTGGGTGATGTTAAGGATGTCCAAGCGCGTATACTTAACGTGTTACCGAGAGTGTCATGAGTAGAAGGAGTGAGCTATGCCTAATATTATTGAGTTGACCCAAGCGAACTTTGATGAGGCGCTCGAGCGTCATTCTTTCTTGTTAATTGATTTTTGGGCGCCGTGGTGTGCTCCGTGTAAGGCATTTGCTGAAGTGATTAAACAGGTCGCGCCACATTACCCGGAAGTTGTGTTTGGTAGTTTAAACATTGAAGATCAAGAACAGTTGGCGGGTGAGTTTGATGTGCGTTCTATTCCGCGGGTGATGATTCTACGTCATCGCACGGTGGTTTATGATGATTCGGGTGTATTGAGTGTTGAGAGTTTAAGAGAACTATTGGATTCAGCAAGTAGGTTATAACTTATTGTTTTTATTAAAAAACCGCCAATTGGAATCCCTTTCGGCGGCTCTCTAAGCGGATAGTGCTATTTTTTCTTACGACGTACCACTTTACGTTTAGCAGTTTTACGTTTTACACCAGTTTTCTTAACGGATTTACGTTTAACGGCTTTGCGTTTTTTTGTAGCTTTAGGTTTGTCAGCAGCAACAGCTTTTACAGCTTTCTTGCGGCGAACAACTTTACGCTTTGCAGTTTTAACTGCTGTGGTTTTACGTTTTGCTGTAGATTTCACAGCTTTCTTTTTAGTAGCTTTACGCTTCTTAGAAACCACTTTTTTCTTAGCAGAAGCTAAGGTTTTTTTCAGTTTTTTCTTTAAAGCATCGCGTTCGCGAACTACTTTTTTGTGTTTTGCTGCTGGAACGGTTGCAGCTTTATTTGTTGCGCGTTTCTTCGCAGTTTTACGTTTTTTTACTGGCATTTCTTATTTCTCCCTGAATTGTCTAAGAAAAAAACGACTTTTTTATTTTACAATGAAAATCAAAGAGATTAAACATATATCTAATGTTTTTTTCTATTTTCGTTAGAAAAAGTAATAAATAGTGCTAGAATTCTTTTTTTTAGGACTTAAACATATCAAAAATTGCTTCAAAGGAGGAACTATGCAACAAAATTTTAAGAGTTGTGTGTTACACATGAAAAAAATCCTATGCGTTTTAGGGCTTATTTTAGCTTTTACACGGTGTGTGTATGCAGCAGATATGAATTCAGCGGTTGGTTATTGGGAAACGCGAGATGATAAAACACAGCAACGTACGTCAATAATAAAAATTTGGTTTGATCCTAGAACTCAAAAATATTCTGGTTCCGTTTATAAAATCTTCGCGGTACAGGGCCATAAGACAACGGATTTATGCACACGTTGTCCTGGTAACCTTAAAAATAAACCGATGCTTGGGTTAAGAATTATTCGTGACATGGTCTATCATGACGGCAAATACATAGGGGGCTACGTTTTGGATCCGCAAATTGGGCAAGAATACCATGCGCAGATGCGCGTAGTGGAAAATGGGCGGGTTTTAAAGCTACGTGGGTATGTGGGAATCCCATTATTTGGCCGGACAGCACAATGGAAACGAGCCACTTCTGAAAAGGGATAATTTGTGGAACAAAATTTAGTATTGACCATATTTTTAATTTTTGCAGGTGCCGCTGTGCTGTCGACGGTGGCATTGCTGACACGTCAGTCGATGTTAGTTGCCTATATGGTTTTGGGTATTTTATTGGGGCCTTGGTGTTTTAAATTAGTTGCTGACTCCTCAGTTGTGACAGACATTGGGGAGATCGGTATTATCTTTTTATTGTTTTTGTTGGGACTTCATCTACCTCCTCAAAAACTGATACACATGCTGAAGAAAATTAGTTTGGTTGGTATTGTGAGTTCATTGGTATTTGCTTGCTGTGGTTTCATTATTGGAGTGTTATTTAAATACACGATTATGGAAAGCATTGTGCTGGGTGCAGCCATGATGTTTTCAAGTACGATTATTGGCATAAAGCTGTTACCAACCACTGTATTGCACCATCAGCATACTGGTGAAGTGATGATTAGTGTGTTGCTTTTTCAGGATTTAATGGCCATTTTGGTGTTGCTGTTTATGCACGCCACATCCATGGGGAATGCCTTCCAAGGCTCTATGTTGGATGATGTGTTGCTGGTTATTGTTGGCTTCCCGGCTATTTTACTGTTTGCGTATTTAGTGGAGCGTTTTGTCTTATTTACATTATTTTCAAAGTTTAATCGTATTAAAGAATATATGTTTTTAGTGGCGATTGCCTGGTGTTTGAGTCTGGCTGAATTAGCTGGTGTATTGGGGTTGTCGGCAGAGATTGGTGCGTTTATTGCAGGTGTGAGCATTGCCTCGAGTCCAGTATCCATTTATATAGCAGAGAGTATGAAATCAGTGCGCGATTTCTTTCTGGTCATGTTTTTCTTTTCAGTAGGAGCAGGATTTAATTTGAATTATTTTGAGTCGGTTATTGTTCCAGCGTTGATCCTGGCGGGCACTTTATTTTTTGTGAAGCCCTTTGTTTACAGACGCCTTTTGTTACGTTTTAGCGAAAGCAAGCAGGTGGCAACTGAGGTAGGTTGGCGTTTAGGTCAAGTCAGTGAATTCTCCTTAATTATTTCTTATGTTGGGTTATCATCGAAATTAATTGGCCCTTCAGCGGCGTATTTAATTCAAGCTGCAACGATACTATCATTTATTATTTCTTCCTATATAGTAGTGATGCGCTATCCGACTCCAGTTGCCTTAAGTGATCGCTTAAGGCGAGATTAGTATGCAGCGAGAGCGAAACAGGAGTTTATTAACATGACCTTATTGCTAATCCTTATTGTAGTGGGCGTGCAACATTTTTTAAATGTATTGAGCTTGCCATGGCGATTGAATTGGGGTGCACTCTATTATAAATGGTGTGAACAGAAGGTTACTTGCGTAACCGGTGGGCATGGATTATTAGGTTTGGCCATTTTAATTGTGCCGATGGTATTGATTATTGCCGTTATTTATTCTGTAATGCTGCATCTTTTGGGTCGTGTGGGCTACGCTATTTTTACACTTTTCTTATTGTGGTATTGCCTTGATGCACGTGACTTAAAAAAGCAACCCTATCCATGCATTGGGCCCGTGAATACACTCGGACAAGTATATCAAAATTTATTTGGACCTCTTTTTTGGTTTGTGGTTTTAGGTCCTATGTGGCTCGCATTCTATTATTTGGTTTCTTATTTTAGCCAATACTTCAATGATCACCCCAGTTCAGAATCGAAAGACTTACAGGTGTATGCGCAGCGTGTTTTGGCTGTGCTGAATTGGATTCCTTTGCGGTTATTTACCTTCAGTTTTGCATTAGTAGGTCAATTTACAGTGGTCACCAAGGTGTGGGTAAGTGCGCTCTTTAGTGGACTGGATGTGCATTTGAACTTGATTGCGCAGTGTGGGCAAATTATCGTAAAAACCACAGAAGATGCGGTTGATTTAGTCAATCGGGTCCTGATCATGTGGTTAGTGGTCATTGCATTGGTTACTATTGGGCTTATATTGGGCTAGTTTTAAGCTGAGTCATTCCTGTTCCTTGCCTTGTAATTCTCTTGGCCTGCCTCTAGAATGATCGCCTGCGAGCCGGGACGGTGGGCTTTACTTATTGTTATTTTCAATTGAAGGGTGTAGTTATGGCTGTGTATGCCTCTGATGCTGATTGCGAACAAACTCAAGAATGGTTGGATGCGTTAGCATCTGTTATTGATTATGAGGGCAGTGAGCGCGCTCAGTTTATTTTGGATCTGCTGAACCAATTCGCCGCAGATAAAGGTCTTCTGTGTGTCAAGGGCACCACCACAGCGTATGTTAATACCATTAGTGAAGCGCAAGAGCAAAAACTACCTGCTGATGCAGACCTGATGATGCGATTACTCAGTTACATGCGCTGGAATGCGATTGCTTTGGTCATGCGTGCTGGGCGTAAAAAGAAAAATTTGGGTGGGCATTTGGCTTCATACGGTGCGATCGCTCAGTTGTATGAAGTGGGCTTAAACTACTTTTTTAAAGGGCGTGATGAAGCGCGTCAGCAGCTTGGTGATGTGGTCGCTTTTCAAGGGCATTCGTGTGAGGGTATTTATGCGCGTGCCTTTCTGGAGGGGCGTATTTCTCAAGAACAGATGGAAAATTTCAGGCAAGAAATTTTTACTGATGGTTTATCGTCATACCCACACCCACATTTAATGCCGAATTTTTGGCAAATTCCAACTGTGTCTTTGGGGTTAGGGCCTTTAATGGCTATCTACCAAGCACAATTTTTAAAATACTTACACAATCGTGGCTTGCAAGATACACAGGGTCGTAAGGTCTGGGCATTTTGTGGTGATGGCGAAATGAGTGAGGTGGAATCGAAAGGTGCGTTGGCTGTTGCGGGCCACGATCAATTGGATAATCTTATTTTTGTTATTAGCTGTAATATTCAACGTCTTGATGGTCCGGTATTAGGTAATGCTCAAATTATACAAGAGCTCGAAGGTTTATTTCGTGGTGCCGGTTGGCATGTTATTAAAGTGATTTGGGGAAGTAATTGGTCACCACTTTTTGCAAAAGACCGCTCTGGAAAATTGTTAGCGCGTATTCAAGAATTAGTTGATGGTGAATGGCAATCTTATACAGTCAAAGATGGCGCCTACATGCGCGAACATTTCTTTGGTAAATACCCAGAATGTGCTGAGCTTATTGCCGATTACACAGATGAGCAACTGAAGGAGCTAGTTGATGGCGGCCATGACCCACAAAAAATTTATGCCGCTTATGCGGCAGCCGTAGCGCATCGCGGTCAACCCGTTGTGATTTTAGCTAAAACTATTAAAGGATATGGGTTGGGACAAGAAGGCGAGGGTTTAAATATCACGCATAATCTTGAGCATATTAGTGAAGAGGGTCTTAAGGCTTTTTGCAAACGCTTTCAATTACCTTTTACAGACGCGCAAATTGCGAATCTAGAGTACATGAAACCGCCCGCTGATAGCCCGGAGATGGCTTATTTGCAAGCGCGTCGCAACGACTTAGGCGGCTATTTGCCACAGCGTATCGTTAAACCTTCTGCATTGCAGGTGCCACCTTTAGAAGCGTTCCAAACTATTTTAGAAGGATCGGGTGAGCGCAGCTATTCGAGTAACATGGCGTTTATTCGCACGTTTATGATTTTAGCGCGTGATGAAAAAATAAAAGAACACTTGGTACCAATTGTTGCGGATGAAGCGCGGACTTTAGGTATGGAAGGGCTCTTTCGCCAATTTGGAATTTATGCACCCCACGGTCAGCAGTATGTTCCTGAAGACAGTCATCAATTGGTTTATTATCGTGAAGATACAAAAGGTCAATTGCTGCAACAAGGTATTACGGAGGCGGGTGCATTAGCTACATGGATTGCAGCGGGTACATCGTATGCGACCAATGACTTACCGATGATCCCATTCTATATATATTATGCGATGTTTGGCTATCAACGCGTTGGTGATTTGATTTGGGCAGCCGGTGATGCCAAAGCGCGTGGCTTTTTAATTGGTGGTTTAGCGGGTCGCACCACGTTGGCGGGAGAAGGTTTGCAGCATCAGGATGCGCACAATGTCTTAATGTTTAGTTTTGTTCCGACATGTAAAGCCTATGATTTGTGTTTCTCATATGAAATTGCGGTCATCGTTCAGGATGGTTTGCAGCGCATGTATGTTGATCAGGAAGATTGTTTTTATTACTTCACCGTGATGAATGAAAGTTATCAGCACCCTGCAATGCCGCAAGGCGCAGCACCCGGTATCATCCGTGGGATGTATGACTTTAAGCGTAGCGACAAAAAAGCGCGTGCACGCGTGCAATTATTGGGTTCGGGTGCGATATTGCGTGAAGTGATTAAAGCGGCAAGCATTTTGGAAAATGAGTTTGATGTGGCGGCGGATGTCTGGGGTGTAACAAGCTTTAATGAATTGCGACGTGATAAAGATTCGGCTGAACGTTACAACCGTTTGCATCCACAAGCAGCTCCTAAAAAAGCGTTTGTCACCGAATGTCTTGAAAATCGTGAAGGTCCGGTGATTGCCGCGACTGATTATATGCGTTTGTTTGCAGATCAAATTCGCAGCAGCATTCCTAATTCATACCATGTGCTGGGGACAGATGGTTTTGGCCGCAGTGATTCACGTGATAATTTACGTGATTTTTTTGAGGTGAATGCTGCGATGATTGTGTATACCGCCTTAAAAGCATTGGCCGATGATCAGGTCATCTCTGTGGATGAGGTGGTTGCAGCGGCGAAAAAATTAAATATAGATTCGAAGCGCCCTGATCCTTGGACTGTCTAGCCTAACCTTTTGATGACATGACATAACGAGAAGGATATTGGCGCCCTAGATACAGTAGGTATAGTTTTTGAGGTAGGGAAGTAGCTAAAAATTCAGGCTAGCACGCAATTCCAAATGGAATTGTTTTTTTTTGGAGGAAAAATTTGTGACAACAATTAAAATTCCGGATATCGGTGGTGAGTCAGCAGAGGTCGTGGAGATTCTGGTTAAGCCGGGTGATGTGGTGGCTGCGGATGGCTCGTTGATTACCTTGGAGGGTGATAAATCAACGATGGATGTGCCTGCACCTCGAGCGGGTACTGTTGAAAAGATTCTCGTTAAAGTTGGCGATACAGTTCACGAAGGCGATGACATGTTGGTGCTGTCAGGCGATGTTGTGGCAGCTTCCCCTGACAATTCTGAAACAGTTAAACCGACAGCGCCAAACAAAGTGGTTCAAGAGGTGGCTGTTAAAAAAGAACCTGCTATGGTAACTGCTCAGAAAGGCGATGATGATTTTGCATTTGGAACGGATGTGCACGCAGGTCCTGCTGTGCGACGTATTGCCACTGAGTTTGGAGTAAATCTACTTAAAATTAAGGGTTCTGGTGAAAAAGGTCGTATTACGAAGGCCGATGTACAGCAATTTGTAAAAACACAATTAAAACAAGCGGAACAAGGTGGTGGGTTGGGATTTAATTTCCCTAAGCTTGCAAAAATTGATTTTAATAAATACGGTTCTACGAGGGTAGAGGCGTTGTCAAAAATTAAACGTATTTCGGGTGCGAATTTACATCGCAATTGGGTTAGCATTCCACACGTCACGCAGTTTGAAGAAGCGGATATTACTGAGCTCGAAGCATTCCGTCAGGAGCAAAAAGAAATTGCAGGAGCGCAAGGTATTAAGTTGACTCCTTTGGTATTTATCATGAAGGCTGTGGTTGCTACCTTAAAAGAATTTCCTTTGTTTAATGCATCGCTTGATGAGTCAGGTGAACAGGTGATTTTAAAAGAGTATTACCACATTGGTGTTGCGGTGGATACGCCAGAAGGTTTGGTGGTTCCTGTGATACGTGATGTCGATCGAAAAGGAATTTATGATTTAGCAAAAGAATTGGCTCAGGTTAGTTTGCAGGCACGTGATAAAGGGTTGACGATGGCGCAAATGCAGGGTGGTTGCTTTACCATTTCAAGTTTAGGTGGAATTGGAGGTACTGCTTTTACACCTATTATTAACGCACCGGAGGTGGCGATTTTGGGTGTGTCACGCAGTCAAATGAAACCGACGTATGTGACAGTGGAGCATAAATTTGTGCCGCGTTTAATGTTGCCCTTATCGTTGTCGTATGATCATCGAGTTATTGATGGTGCGCAGGGTGCGCGATTTATTGTGTCTTTAGCGAATCGCTTAAAGGATATTCGTAAAATATTATTGTAGGAGAGTACCATGTCAACAATTGAAACAGAAGTTGTGGTGTTAGGCAGCGGCCCTGGCGGTTATTCTGCGGCGTTTCGTGCGGCAGATTTAGGTAAAAAAGTAATATTGATTGAGCATCACGAACAGATTGGTGGTGTGTGTTTGAATGTAGGTTGTATTCCTTCAAAAGCGTTATTGCATATTGCCAAAGTGATTGATGAGGTTGCAGACACGCAGGGTCATGGCGTCACGTTTGGTAAGCCAACTTTGGATATCGCTCAGATTCGTGATTATAAAAACGGCATCATTAAAAAATTAACTGGTGGTCTGAAAATGATGGCCAAGCAACGTCAAGTAGATGTGGTGATGGGTTATGGAAAATTTATCAGCCCGCATGAGATTGCTGTGGAGCATAATAATGGTGAGATTACGACTGTTGCCTTCCAGCAATGTATTATCGCTGTTGGGTCATTGCCTGTGAAATTACCGTTTTTACCGGATGATCCACGCATTATGGATTCAACGAGCGCGTTGGAATTGGAAGATGTAAATTGCAAGCTGCTGGTATTGGGTGGGGGTATTATTGGTCTTGAAATGGCAACGGTTTATCATGCATTGGGTGCGCATATCAGCATCGTTGAAATGATGGATCAGTTGATTGCGGGCGCTGATAAAGATGTGGTCGCACCACTGCAAAAACGCATTAGTAAACGTTACGATGCGATTATGTTGCAAACTAAAGTGACGAAAGTGGAGGCGAAGTCTGATGGGTTATGGGTAACCTTTGAAGGGGCCCAAGCACCTGCCGAAAATCCGCAACGTTTTGATCGTATTTTATCGGCAGTGGGGCGTGCGCCCAATGGTAAAAAAATTGATGCTGATAAGGCTGGGGTTAACGTCGATGAACGTGGTTTTATTGCAGTAGACAATCAGTTGCGTACGAATGTAGCGCATATTTATGCGATTGGTGATGTCGTAGGGCAACCGATGCTTGCGCACAAAGCCTCCGCTGAAGCACATATTGCTGCCGAAGTGGTTGCAGGCAAAAAACATGTATTTGATCCAAAATGTATTCCTTCGGTAGCGTATACGGACCCTGAAATTGCATGGGTAGGTGTGACAGAGAATCAAGCGAAAAAAGACGGCATTGAATATGATAAAGGCGTATTTCCTTGGGTGGCATCAGGTCGTGCTTTAGCGATGGATCGCACAGATGGTTTGACCAAACTGATTGTCAATAAACAGGGTACGATCATTGGTGGTGCCATCACAGGTATCAATGCAGGTGAGTTGATTGGTGAGTTAGCATTAGCAATTGAAATGGGGTGCGATGCTGAAGATGTTGCATTAACCATTCATCCTCACCCAACCTTATCTGAATCCATCAAGATGGCCGCTGAGTTGTATGAAGGGACGATTACAGATTTGATTGCGCCGAAGAAGCGGGAAGGTTAAGCTTTAGCCACGCACCAAATATCGATTTGTGCAATAGCCGTTTGTTCCAGGACTTTCACACATTCGCTAATTGTCCCGCCTGTTGTGATCACATCATCGAATAATATGATGTGATCACGGCAAATACCGCGCTTTAATGCGAAGGCATTTTTAATATTATCTCGACGTAACGCCGCGCTTAATTGTGCTTGTGGCTCGGTTGCTTTTTGGCGACACAGGCTGCGTGTATCTATTTTAAGATGATTTTTTTTAGCAATGATCTTTGCAATTTCAAGTGCTTGATTAAACCCACGCTCTTGCAAGCGTTTTTTGTGCAGTGGTACGGGCATAATATATTTTGGAAAATATTTTTGATAATGTTGTTGCATGCGCTGTTGTACGAGGTTGCCAAGCAATTTACTGTAAGACAGCTTATGCCTGAATTTTAAGTCTGTGATCAGTGTTTTAATATGACCTGAATAATGAAATCCTGCGTGACACACTAATTTTTTTTTGCGAAATACAAGTTCTTGATATATGGGTAGTTCGTCTAAGCAGTGTGAGCATAATAGCGCATCGACGTTGATTAAGTGTTTGCACAGGCTGCAGTGTCGCGGGAAAAAATAATGAAACATGTCATATGAAAACATGCTTTTTTGTGTGTTGCTATACGGAGATTAAAAATCGGCAGCAATTCTCGATTAATTATCATAGAAACGTTTTTTCTTCTTCGTGAAATTCGGCTGCATGCGTTCAAAGATGCCATCACGGCAAACCCACCAATGAAATAAAGCCCCCAGAATGTGTAAGCAAATCACTGCAATGAAAAGCCATACTGCATAACTGTGAATGATATTGGCAATGTGAGCGATCGTAGGGTTTGGGCTGACTCCAGGCATCGGTAAAACAATAAGCCACCAAAAATTAGGTGCGTGTCCGGCTGCGGTGGTCATGATCCAGCCCGTGAGTGTCTGCACAAACAGTAAGATGTAGAGGAGGCTGTGTGTCCAGTTAGCCAATTTGGCGCGCCAAATGGGTGTGTCGGCAGGATATTGTGGACGCTTATTCATAAGACGCCACAGGTACATTAAGATGGTTAAGAAGAGAATGGTCAGCCCACAGGATTTGTGTAAGGCATACCATAATGGGGCTGTAGCACTGCTCGCTGATCCCATTAAAAACCCCAGGGGAATCATGAAAATAACGAGCAGGGCGATCACCCAATGCAAAAATTTAGTGACTGATCCGAAGGTGGTTGCTGTATTGGTAAGTGCCATGAGGTTGTGATTCCTATTCGTCCTGAAAGTCATTATTATGTCACACGTATGAATAACGATCTAGACAGTTTGCAAATCCGAAAACACTTGCGCAGAGCAGAGCGCACTTATGCAGATTATGCGATCATTCAGCGCGAAATCACAACGCGTGTGTTGTCGCGGTTGCAGTATATTAAGCACACGCCACAACGCATTTTGGATTTAAGTCTGCATACTTGTGACAGCGAAGTGCTGTTGCGTAAAGCCTTTGCACGCGCCAGTTATATTAATACCGCGCCGATTTTAACAAGTTTACAGGCAGCAAAACGCCTGTTTCGAAAGCCAAAGTCAGTGTGCACGCCTTTAGATCGACTGCCTTTTTCAGATAACAGTGTTGATTTTGTTTTCATGAGCCTGCGTCTTATGTGGACCCAAGATTGGCCGCTGTTGTTGCGCGAGTGTTATCGCGTGTTACAACCACAAGGCATGTTGCTATTTACCACGTTAGGCCCTGATACCCTGCAAGAGCTGCGTGCTGCGTTTGCAGCCGTGGATGATAGGTCGCATGTGCATTCTTTTGTAGACATGCATGATATAGGCGATGCACTTGTGCACAGCGGTTTTGAAAATCCAGTGATGGACAGTGAGCGCGTGCAAATGCATTACGCATCCTTATCACAGTTAACCACTGACTTAAAAAAAACGGGCGCGAACAATAGCCTTGCTTCACGCTCGCGTTCACTGATGACACCACGGCAATGGCAGCGTGTGCAAGAGCACTACCCAAAATTAGCAACAGCAGAGTTGTGTGCGACATTTGAATTTGTGTATGGTCACGCATGGGTGGGTGAACACAAGCGTTATGCCGTGGATCCTGCCACACAGGATATCTTGATTCCTGTATCACAATTGCGCTCATCAAAAAAGTTGTAGCCTTATTTTTAAAGGGTATGCTAGACTCTCGTGGAATTTTAGTTTGTTAATGATTGGAGAGGTGATGATGCGCCATGTGGATTTTCAGCAGATGCAAGCAGAGTTAAAGAGCCTATTACGCTTTGGTAGTGATGTGTCTGGTACAACTGCTCAAGGTGCTGAATCTGCTACTGTAGGCACACAGCATTCTCCATTGCAGGAAATTATCCAAGAGCATATAACAGTTGTTGAGCGCACATATGGTGTTGGGCTGCATGCATGTTTTGAATTGTGTGGCCATCTACAAAGAGAGATGACAGAGCAACGTGGATGGTTTTTGAAAGGGTCTCAAGACCAGCGAGGTGTTATTGAAGGATTTTTAGCTCAATATGATTATATTAATGCTGCATATTTTCTAGTTAAATTAATCAAAGAGAGTAAATTGCGATTATTTAACGAATTACAAGGTGTAGAAGCACAGAGAAACCTTGATCTTTTGGAGCAGCAGCAATTTTTGACGGTAAAGGATTTCTTTTTTAAATTAATGTCTATCATACATCCTATTTTAGAACGGATTAATGATGATGATTTTTTAAATTTTTTTAATAGATTATTTTTACCGGAGTATCTATGCTTTTATACAGCCTGTGATGTTGAAGGCGACGGGGCGACTACTTTTACAGAAATAGCGCACGCGTTATTTTGCAATGCGATCATGGATCCTTCAGGTGTGTTTGGCCAGCTTACGTTAGAGAAGCGCAAGCTTATCAGTGTTCTGTTGCATTATCTTAAAAATTGCCCAAGTGATTCAGGGAATATTCCACATGTGCGTCGGCTTTTTTTCACTATTCTATACAATCCAGAATGCGTGCTGACAAGCGCGCTGCCTACAGAAGATACGTTATTACCATTTCAGGGTGTATTGGTCCAAGCAGGAAATATGACCAGGGATTTCATCGAAGGTCATTATCACTCTTTCTTTGGTAGTCTTGCAAGTACAGTTGCGAGCAGTTTACCTAGGAGTAACTTTATGAATGCACTCAATTCTTTCCGGAATATTCAACAAGAAACTCGACCAGTTGTTGACGGATCTGTGCTATTTTATGATTTTCATAAAGCGTGTGAGTTTTTATGTACCACCATGGCTGATCTTAGATTTACAACATATAAATTTCAAAGTGAAGCTGAATTTATGGAGTGTGCTGGAGTAGCTCATGCCCAAGGCCCCATTGCTCTAAGGAGGGGGTAGGTCAAGTTAGCTGCTCGCTTAAATTTTTCTTCAAACTGCTTTCACAGCAGAACGACGGGGCGTGCAAGGGGGGTGCTCTGACTTGTTGCGGTTGTAACCACAAGCAGAACCTGTTAATTAATCACTGCGGGTAACTCAAGATAAGCTGCAATGCTGCGCACAATCCCTTCTGCATCCAGGCCACATTCTTGCAGCATCTGTTCTGGTGTGGCGTGTTCGATAAAAGTGTCAGGTAAGCCTAATTGTTTTACAGGAATTAAAATATTTTGTGTATTTAAAAATTCACACACTGCTGAACCAGCACCACCCATTATTGCATTTTCTTCGATGGTTACAATCAGTTTGTGTTTGTGTGCTATATCGCGAATTAACGTCGTATCAAGCGGCTTAATAAAACGCATGTTGACCACGGTTGCATTGAGCGTTTCGCCGGCACTGACCGCCGGATACACCATGCTGCCAAACGCTAAAATCGCAATATTTTGACCATGGCGCACATGCAGTGCTTTACCTATTTCAATTGCTTTTAATTCGCTATTGATTGGTGTATCGGGCACAGTGCCACGTGAATAACGCACAGCAGCTGGACCTTTGTAATGATACGCCGTATGCAACATTTGGCGGCATTCATTGCCATCAGCAGGAGTCATGACAATCATATTCGGAATGCAGCGTATAAAGCTTAGGTCAAAACTGCCGGCATGTGTGGGTCCATCGTTGCCCACTAAACCGGCGCGATCGATGGCAAATGTAACGTCTAAATTTTGAATAGCTACATCATGAATGAGTTGATCGTAAGCACGCTGTAAAAACGTAGAATAAATGGCAACGACGGGTTTTTTGCCTTCACAAGCTAATCCTGCTGCAAACGTGATACTGTGTTGCTCTGCGATGGCTACATCAAAATAACGTTCAGGATAGCGTTTGGAAAAGGCGACCAGATCAGAGCCTTCACGCATCGCTGGAGTAATGCCGACTAAACGCGGATCTCGATCGGCTTCATCACATAACCATTGCCCGAATACATTCGAATAAGTAAGTTTTTTAGGGCTGCTTGTGGTGGTTTTTTGTGTATCGTAAAAGCCGGGGCTGACCGCATGGTATTGAATACGCTGTTGTTCAGCTGGTTCAAAGCCTTTGCCTTTGGTGGTGATAATATGCAGTAATTTTGCACCTTTTAAATTTTTGATATTTTTTAAAGTGCTTAATAAAACAGGTAGATCATGGCCGTCGATAGGGCCGATATAATTAAACCCCAATTCTTCAAAAAAGGTACCTGGTGTCATCATGCCTTTAATGTGTGTTTCAGTGCGCTTAGCCAAACGTGATAACGGCGGCATTTTAGCTAACACTTTTTTGCTGCTCTCGCGTAAATGGCAATAGAATTTTCCGGCCAGAATACGTGCAAAGTAAGCATTGAGTGCGCCGACATTTTCAGAAATAGACATGTCATTGTCATTGAGTACGACCAAGATATTCGGATCTAATGCGCCACCGTGATTGAGTGCTTCGAGTGCCATACCACCCGTGAGACCACCATCACCTATTACCGCAACATGACGTCGTTCTTCATTGCCATCGATTTGCGCTGCCGCGGCCATCCCTAAGACGGCGCTAATGGATGTGCTGGAGTGCCCTGCGCCAAAATGATCGTATTCGCTCTCAGAGCGTTTGGTAAAAGGCGCCAGACCGTCTTTTTGTTTGATGGTATTCAAGCGATCGCGTCGCCCTGTTAAGATTTTGTGAATATAGGCTTGATGTCCGACATCCCATACCAGGCGATCATGCGGTGTGTCATACAGATAATGCAGTGCAATGGTCAGCTCAACAACACCCATGCTGGCACCAAAATGACCGCCACATTGGTTGAGGCTGTACAGCATGTATTCGCGAATCTCTTGAGCGAGCGGAATCAGTTGTTCTTCGCTCAATTTTCGTAAATCTTGAGGAGAATTTATTCTCATAAGTAATGGAAATACAGTATTTTTTTCATTTTGTTCCATTATAGGCTCTTAAAGGGGGCTGGTGATTAAAATGCGCCTATAATGGACTTTTTTGGAGGTGGGTGCAAGGAAATTGCGCGTTTCATTTAACTGGTAGTTATATAAAAGTTATGGTAGTTTATCGAATTATTATAACTTTAATAAGATTTTTATATATGGATCCACGTATTAACCCTTATGCTCCTGGTGCAGGCACTCAACCGCCTGAGTTGGCCGGTCGAGAAGATATCATTGAAAAAGCCGCAATTGCATTAGATCGTTGTCGTAATGGTTTGTCCTCACGCAGTCTTTTAATGGTTGGACTGCGCGGCGTCGGAAAAACAGTACTTCTGACGCGTATTGCGCAAGATACTCAAGCACGAGGGTTTGCTGTTGCTTTTATTGAGGCTCCTGAAAAACGTTCTTTGCCTGCATTGCTGATTCCAATTTTGCGAGCTGAATTGCTTAAGTTAGATAGAGCTTCAGCTGTTAGTGAGCGTATTCAAAAAACGCTACGGGTTTTGGGAAGTTTTTTTTCGGCTATGAAATTGAAGTATAACGATATTGAGTTTGGTGTGGATTTAGGCACACAGCCTGGTATTGCCGATTCGGGTGATTTAGAACACGATTTGATTGAACTTTTTATTGAGGTCGGTGAAACACTGCAGCAGCAAAAATCAGCTTTAGCCATTTTTATTGATGAGCTTCAGTATGTAGATGAATTGCAATTTGCAGCATTAATTATGGCGCTTCATAAATGTGCGCAAAAAAATTTGCCTATTTTATTAATTGGTGCTGGACTGCCTCAGTTAGTGGGTCAAGCCGGTCGTGCAAAATCCTATGCCGAAAGATTATTTGAATATCCAAAAATTGGCCCCTTGAGTGAGTCAGCTGCTAGAGCAGCACTTGAAATTCCAGCGAGAAGAGCAGGTGTTTTTTATGATGAAAATGCTTTGATTGAAATTCTCGCTCAAACAAAAACGTATCCTTATTTTTTGCAAGAATGGGGAAAACATAGTTGGCACTGTGCGAAAAATTCCCCCATCACACTTGAAGATGTTCACTGCGCAACACAACAGGCTATTATAGAATTAGACATGAGTTTTTTTCGGGTACGCTTTGATCGGTTAACTGTTACAGAAAAAAAATATCTGCGTGCAATGGCAGAACTTCCTGCCGATCCATCAGGATCGTGTCGATCAGGCGATATCGCACAATTATTGAATAAAAAAACAAGTCAAAATGTAGCCCCCACCCGCGCCACTTTAATTAAAAAAGGAATGATTTACAGTCTTGCGCATGGCGATAATGCCTTTACAGTGCCATTGTTCAGTGATTATGTGAAGCGCATTATGCCTCATTTAGATATGTGACAATCAGGTCAGTATTATCGTCATGAGTTCACTCAGTTGCTGGGTATCATGAGCGCTTAATAGGTGCAAACAGTCTTTAGCTTGGGTGATTTGTTCTGTTAACTGTGTTTTTGCGCCATCCAGACCGAGTAGGGCAGGGTAGGTTGCTTTATGCTGTGTTTGATCTTTACCGCTGGTTTTGCCGAGTGTTTGTGTCGTTGCTTCTACATCCAGGATGTCATCGCGAATTTGAAAGGCCAGCCCCAAGTGTTGTGAGAAGGTTGTTAAGAGCTGTAACGTTGCATCATCACACACGCCAGCGGCCAGCGCACCCATGCGAATTGCGGCGCTAAATAGTGCGCCAGTTTTTAAGCGGTGAATGGCTTGCAGTGCAGGCAGGCTTGTTGTTTCGTTTGAGGCTAACATATCCAACGATTGACCGGCGACCATGCCTTGGGAGCCGCTTGCGTGAGCGAGCGTGTGAATGAGCGCCAGTGACTGCGGCGTACCCGGTGCTGTACTTAATAATTCAAATGCTAAGGCTTGCAGTGCATCGCCAACAAGAATTGCGGTGGCCTCATCAAATTGTTTGTGGCAACTGGGTTTGCCGCGACGCAAATCATCGTCATCCATAGCCGGTAGGTCATCGTGCACCAGGGAATAGCAGTGAATTAATTCTATGGCTATTGCAGCCGGATCCAATTGCGGCAGTGTTGCGTTAAAGCAATGTCCTGTGGTATAGACCAGTATAGGGCGTAAACGTTTGCCTGCATTGAGCGTGGTATAGCGCATGGCCTCATGTAAACGAGAATTGTCTGCGGGTAATGCGTTACGCAGCACCGCTTCAAAATGTTGTTGTAATGCGTGGATGCCATTATCTTGCAACAGATTAGTCATCTTTGGCAAAATCCTCAAGCGTCTCATGCCCAGCACGTTGTGTTAAAATCTGCACTTTTTGTTCAGCCGTAGTGAGGGTTTGTTGGCATTGACGAATCAGTTTAATTCCGGATTCAAAATGCTGTAAAGAATCTTCCAGTGATAAATTGCCTTGTTCCATTTTATCAACCAGTGTTGTGAGTTCTTGTAGGGATTGTTCGAAATTAAACGAGTCCTTTTTTTTAGAGGAAGCCATAATGTGAACCTATGAGTGCAAAGCCAGAAATGTACAGCAAATGTTGTGTAAATTCCAGTTATTTTCTGGCGGTATTTTCAGGTAGAATGCCGCTTTTATAAAACGCGGGAAACACCATGAATTTTCAATTGGATGGCAGATTGTTGCAGGATAGTCTTGAGGTGGCCGATTGGCCTTTGTGCCATGTCATCTTGAAAAATGAAGCGCACTATCCGTGGTTTTTATTGGTACCTAAGCGCACTGGCCTGACAGAGCTGATGCAATTAGCACCTGCTGATCAGGTGCAGTGGATGAGTGAGCTCACGCAACTTTCAACATTTGTTAAAGCGTATTTTCAGCCGGATAAATTGAATGTGGCCGCGATTGGTAATTACGTTGCGCAGTTGCATATTCATGTTGTGGGACGCAACAAGATGGATCCTTTGTGGCCACAGAGTATTTGGCAGAGTCAATATGTGGCCTGTCCGATTGCAGAGAATGAATTTGCGCAATTAGGTAAAACGTGTCGGTTTGAGCTAAAAGATATGTTTTATTGTGTAGGTTGATGTTTACTTCTAATGTATACATTTAGCGGTGTATTTATAGGCTTTTTTGATTCGTTTAAACATTGCAATGCACGCTGAAATGTATATAATGTTACCACCATTATGGGGGCGACCTGGCTTCGACGTCGGTTACAAACCTTAAGGTGCATGTCGAGTAGGTAACAATGCTCGTAAATCCCTTGTTACAAACTAATAGTTGCAAACGATGCTAACTATGGTGTTGAAGCTGCTAACGACGCAACTGGAGCTATTGCTCTAGCTGCCTAGTAGGCGCTTCTGGTCGCTTAATAACCGACCACACCCGATTCCGATATGAGTGCTTGTGCAGTTGAGGAATCGTCATATTTAACAAGATCGCTGTTAGACATGGCTCCGTCATCTAACAGTTAAATCGTAGGGCTCGCCAGTCATTTTACCCTGCCCGTCGGGTGGTGCCTGGTTAACTTTAAAGACACGGCTACACATGTAGAGCTTTAAGCGGAGGATCAGCGGACGCGGGTTCAATTCCCGCCGCCTCCACCACATAGGTGTTCTAGAAAATCCAATTACGTCCAAAAGCCCTTGTAAAAAAGGGATTTTTTGTTTATCCTGCATCCGATTGGATCCATCAAAGGCTTTCAAAATCCGACTCCAATGTGGGGCCTATATAGGGGCCTATCGTCCTAAATTAAATATGAGGCCCCATGGCGTTAACTATTAAAGAAATTCAAAGTAAGAAACCAAAGGATAAGCCCTATAAACTTACCGATGAGCGTGGTTTATATCTGCTTATTAACCCCAATGGTTCTAAGCTCTGGAAGCTCAAATACCGCTTTGCAGGGGTTGAAAAAAACTCTAGAAAAGAAGATTGCTTATTATGTCAATGTCGCAAGTTTGTCGCAAGTTATGTCGCAAGTTAGGCGCCACCTGCTATCAGCATGACATCGCATTTTAGCAGTGCTCATAGCAGTACCTTAAAAAACACAACCAAAAAATCAATATTAATATCAATATAAATATATTAGAGTAACGGTTCAATTCCCGCCGCCCCATAAAATCAAGTGGCTCTCGATAATCCTGCTCATTAATACCATAAACAATGAGCATGCCTGAGCTACAGATAGGCCTTATCACGACGAATATCAATTACTAAGGCATCTACAATTAAAAACGGATAGTGTTTATGTGGAATAGTTTCGACTTAATGTGACAGTTAATTACATAACTCATTGATAATTAGCAATGAGGATGTTTTTTATTAAATTATATTGTTTTTTCCTTTAATTATTGCTTATTAAAAGATTTTTAGTTACGATGGCTGTTATTAAAGGATTATCATTTAAGCTTTAATTGCGGGTGTATGGAAAATAAAAAGAGAATTGGTGACTACATTAAGTCTTCAGTGGCGGGTGAAGCTGTTTTTTCTTATATACCAAAACCGTTGCCACCAGAGCCTGCATTAGAAATAAGTTCTATTTATCCATTGCTTGATAAGGCTAACATTGCCATTGGCCGTTTAGATGGCATTGGAAATATTTTGCCTGACCAAGAATTATTTCTTTACATGTATATTCGCAAAGAAGCTGTGTTGTCATCACAAATAGAGGGTACCCAATCATCATTATCTGATTTGCTCATGTATGAAAATGATGAAGTTCCAGGAGTTCCTGAGTACGACGTTATTGAAGTATCAAATTATGTGGCTGCCATGGAGCGTGGCCTTAAACGACTTGCCGAAGGATACCCATTAAGTTTACGTCTGATCAAAGAAATTCATGAAATTTTATTCAGTAAAGGTCGGGGCAGTATTAAGCAGCCCGGAGAGTTTCGTCGCTCACAAAATTGGATTGGAGGTACACGACCCGGCACAGCAAAATTTGTTCCACCTCCACCACATAAGGTAATGGAGCTTATGGGGCAATTCGAATTGTTTTTACATGATGAAAAGCAAACACTGCCAACTTTAATAAAAGCAGCATTAGTCCACGTCCAATTTGAAACAATCCATCCATTTCTAGATGGTAATGGCCGTTTGGGGCGCTTGCTGATTACATTTATTTTGTGTGTTGATGGCTTGTTAAA
>CAZFAA010000024.1:0-21433 GCA_964516605.1 uncultured Coxiella sp.
AGTGGAACTGTTTTTGCACAATCGCAAGCAGTGTCACCGCCAGATCAAGATGGGCAGATGTCGCAAGTGCAAGCCATCATGCAGCGTGCGCATCAAACTCAGCAACAGCAGCGCGCAGTGCAACAACAGCAGCAAGCAGCAGAGCAAGCTGGTGCTCACGTGATCCAGGGTATTATTCAGAATTCAACGAGCCATCCTAAGCAGCAATTTATCACTGGTGGCGCGAACAACACTGCAGCAACACCTGTGTTATCATCTCCACAAGCCACTACATCGGCAATAACAACCAGTGATGCTGCGCAAACAGCACCTCAGCTATTAAAACAATTATCGCAGCTCACTCAGGCTAATGCGTTATTTCAACAGCAAACTAATCAGCGTATTGATCTGCTCAATCAAGAGCATGCTGTATTACAGAGTAAATTGACGCAGTTAAATGAAGTGTTGACAATGCTCAACCAAGAAGTGACGCAATTGAATCAACAGTCAGCTAGTTCACCAAAACAACTATCAGATGCAGCAACAACATTGCCAGGATCACATGTAGCAACTGGTATGGCTGGAACCAGTTTTGCTCAGGCAATTGTTGGCAATAGTAAAGTGACCCAGTATGTTTTGTACGCCATATTGATACTGCTGGTGGTTGTGATTGTAATGTTGATTCCACGACGTGGAGGCTACAAAATTCAGTCGAATAGTTTGGGTGGGCAGGTAGCTCATGAGCCGACTGAAAATGATACCCAAGATGAATATGATTTTATGAACAGCGATGAAGCTATTCCGGCAAAACTTGATTTGGCGCGTGCTTATATGGCGATGGAGGATTATAAATCGGCACGCGATGTATTAGAGCAAGTGTTGCAAAATGGTAATGAAGCGCAGCGTGGTGAAGCGCGTAAGATGCTTGATAAAATACCACCAAAATAAAAATTGTATAATGCTATCATTCATCGGCCAAAGGCCCATAAGAGCTGAGTCCTGGGCCTGCTTTCGTTGCACTCGTTGCAACCTGGGCTCAGGTCGGTCGGAACCACAGTCCTCTTTAGCGGGTGGTTTTTTATAGCGCCTAAATTTTCATGGGAATTGCGTATGAAACGTATTGCAATGGGTGTGTCATATGATGGTGCTGCGTACCACGGTTGGCAGCGTCAAGATCACCCCCCTCACTTACCCACCATTCAATATTGTGTAGAGCAGGCATTAAGCCTAGTTGCCGCTCATTCTGTTGAGGTGGTGTGTGCAGGGCGCACGGATGCCAAGGTACATGCGACACAGCAAGTCATTCATTTTGATACGGATGCTTTGCGCAGTGAGACCGCTTGGGTATTGGGTGCGAATACGCATTTGCCACACGATATACGTGCTGAGTGGGCAAAAGAAGTCGATCTTAAATTTCATGCGCGCTTTACAGCACAATCTCGCTCCTACCGTTACATGATCTGTAATCAGCACATTAAGCCGGCTATTTTACGCCATTATGTGACCTGGATTAGACGCCCTCTGGATGTGGATTTGATGCAACGTGCCGCGCAATATTTATTGGGTGAGCATGATTTCAGTTCGTTTCGTGGGGCAGAGTGTCAAGCGAAGACAGCAATCCGTACACTAAACAATCTGAGTATACGGCGTATGGGACACATGATTGTAATAGATGTCTGTGCCAATGCTTTTTTATTGCATATGGTGCGTAATATTGTGGGTGTGTTATTACCAATTGGTATGGAGCTTGAGCCTCCAGAGTGGGCGCAGCAGGTATTGCAAGCGTGCTCGCGCAAAGCAGGTGGTGTGACGGCGGCGCCTACTGGGTTGTATTTGATCGAGGTATCCTACCCGCAACAATTTGATTTGCCCAAAAATTCACAGGCACCTTTGTTTTTCTTATAAGACCTCTGTGTAGGCATGAATAGTCAGGGGATCTTTGCTATGATTATTCACCTTCTACGTATTAAAAGGGTGGGGCATGAGTTGGTTTAAAAAAATATTACCTAAAGTTTCTGCCACCGGTGCTAAAAAAGGTGTGCCGGAGGGTATTTGGAGTAAATGTGATGCTTGCTCTGGGGTTATTTACCATGTGGAATTGGAAAAAAATTTGTATGTGTGCCCCAAGTGCCACCACCACATGCGCTTGTCTGGCCGTAAACGTTTAGATAGTTTTCTAGATGAAACACCGCGTATTGAATTGGCATTGGATGTGATGCCAGTAGACCGTCTGAAATTCAAAGCACTGAAGCGCTATAAAGAACAAATCGTTGCAGCGCAGAAAAAAACGGATGAACAAGAGGCTATTGTTATCATGCAGGGTGCACTAAAAGCAATTCCTTTAGTGGTGGCCAGTTTTGATTTTGATTTTATTGGTGGCTCGATGAGTTCAGGGGTAGGTGAGCGTTTTGCGCAAGGCGTGCAAAAAGCCATTGATCAGTGCTTACCCTTTGTCTGTTTTTCCTCAAGTGGTGGAGCGCGAATGCAAGAAGGTTTATTTTCATTATTTCAAATGGCCAAAACATCTGCTGTATTGGCGCACTTAGCACAAAAGGGGTTGCCGTATATTTCTATTTTAACCAATCCAACAACAGGTGGTGTGTCGGCAAGTTTGGCGACGTTGGGTGATGTGATTTTGGCTGAGCCTAAAGCATTAATTGGGTTTGCAGGGCCAGGTGTGATTCAAGAAACCATTCGTCAAACACTGCCAGAAGGTTTTCAGCGCAGTGAATTTCTGTTGGAACATGGCCATATTGACATGATTGTGCAGCGGCGTGATCTGCGTGATGTCGTGGCGCAATTATTAGCTAAAATGACACATCAAACGATTAATTAGCCGTTCATGAAAACCATTCAAGATTGGCTGGATCAATTATTCAATAATACTGTAATAGGTTATGGTGAACCCTTGTCGCGTGTCGCGGATTATGTTGATGCACTTGGACTAAGCGATCTGCCCGGATGTGTCATCACCGTTACTGGTACTAATGGTAAGGGGTCTGTCGTTGCCCTGTTAGAGTCTATTTACTTGGCAGCTGGTTATCGTGTTGCTGCAACAACATCTCCACATATTTTAGATTTTTGTGAACGTCTGACACTTAATGGCATCAAGGTAAGTGACGCATCTGTACTGGACGCTTTTGAGCGGATCAATAGGGTGCGTGGTACTCAAGCAATTAATGCCTGTGATTTTATGTATTTGGCGCTATTTTTATGCATCAAAGAATTTAAGGCAGATGTATCTATTATTGAAGCGGGTGTGGGTGGGCGTCTGGATTTGGCGAATCTATTTGACTCACAAGCTGCTATTATCACTACGATTGACCTGGATCACAGTGAGTTATTGGGCGCATCGCGTGGCGAGGTCGCCTTTGAAAAAGCACATTTAGCGCGCCGCGATTGCCCGCTTATCTGTGGGGATGACAATCCGCCAAGTACATTGTATGATGTGACCAACGAAAAAGGTGCTGTATTGTACCAATTAAATAACGCGTTTTATTACAAATCTCATGCTAATTCGTGGGTGTGGGTTGGTCCAAATAAAACGCGCGATGCTTTGCCAAAACCCCGTATCAAGTTGCAAAATGCGGCGACCGCGCTGATGGCGATTGAATGTTTGTACAAGCACTTGCCGGTGAGTGAGGAAGCGATTTGTAATGGATTGATATCAGTCCATATTCCGGGACGTTTTGAGATTATTGAGCGACCATCTTATACACTGATTTTGGATGTAGCACATAATCCACAGGCGTGTCGTGAATTAGCAGCGCAATTGCGTCAATTGCCAATAGGTGGTAAGACCTATGTGGTATTTGGTATGGCTGTGAATAAAGATCTTAACAGTGCATTACAGGCGCTGGTGGGTGTGGCAGATGCTTGGTTTATAGGTGAGCTTGTGGGGCGTGCCAGTTATACGCCTCAGAAGATACAGCAAGAATTACAAGCCCTTGGTGTAGAAAATTGTTATACTTGCGATGGCATAAGGCAGGCTCTGCAACGGGCCTTAGCACAGGTAACCCCTGGGGATCGTGTGGTTGTATGCGGTTCTTTTATGGCAGTACAAGCAGCAAAACTATTTTTTGGAGAGTAGGTCTTATGGCAGTAGAACTGAAACAGCGGATTGTTGGCGGCATTGTGATCGCATGTGTTCTTGCAATTTTTTTACCCATTTTACTGCATAAACCCAAGAAAGAGTCTGTTGATTCGCTTCCTTTGACCATTCCTAAGCCGGCAGTTGTTTCTGAAATGTCACTGCAATTGCCTGTGCAAGCAAGCGATCCGCAGCCCATAGCCTCTTCGGTGGCATCGAGTACACCTGCAGCTGCATCTACTGCGGCTAAAGTAGTGGTCAGTGAGCAAGCTGTTTTGAAAACCTCGGAATCTTCTGTGACGAATCAACAAACGCCACTTAAATTCGTGCCAGAGCCTACTATGTCCGTAACAGAACCGATGTCGACGCCAAAATCCACAGCTCAGCCAGCACCAGCACCAAAATCAATGCCTGCTCCATCATCACCAGCACGTGTGGCGATGACGCAAAATTCGACCCTTAATAAAGCACAGGGTGTGAATACGAAAATATTGGAATCAGTGGTCTCAACACCACAAGCTTGGGTGCTGCAGCTTGGTAGTTTTTCACAAGAATCTAATGCTAACGCGTTGGTAAAGCAATTGCATTTGCGTGGTTTTGAGGCTTATGCACGGCAGGATGCAGCGCATCACGTCACACGTGTTTTTGTAGGCCCTGAAATAGCCCAAGCTAAAATTCAGGCCATAAATAAAAAATTACAACATGATGTTCATCTTAAAGGCGTGGTGAGGAAATATAACGTATGAACCCTGTAAGCTCGATTCCTTGGTATGATTTTAATTTTTTAGATTATGTATTGATTGCGATCGTGGTGATATCTGTTCTCTTAAGTTTTTCACGCGGGTTTATTAAGGAAATTATTTCACTGTGTATCTGGATCGCCGGTGTTATTCTGGCGCTGAAATTTGCTCCACTATTGGAATTGCGTATTCAGGCTATTACGAATTGGGGGTTGATGAGTTATTTGCTTGGCTTTATCGTGATTTTTTTGGCGGTATGGCTGGTTGGTTTATTCATTCATTTAGCTATTCGCTCTGTTGTGTCACGCACAGGCGTCAGTTTTGCTGACCGGGTAATTGGTGGTTGTTTTGGTATTGTACGTGGTCTGTTGGCCGTATCCGTTCTGTTGATGTTTATTGGTATGTCACCTTATAACAATGTGCCAACAGTACATGGATCACGTATTGTGCCAGACTTTAATCGTGCGGTGGCTATTTTAGATAATTATGTGCCAGAAAACATGCGGCACTTTACTCATTGGTCGGTCGGAGGTAAGTAATAGTGTGTGGGATTGTGGGGATACTGTCGAATACAGCTGTAAATCAAGAAATATATGATGCGTTAACCATTATTCAACATCGTGGCCAAGATGCTGCTGGAATTATGGCATGCGATAATAATCGTGTTTTTTTGCGTAAATCGAATGGTTTGGTACGCGATGCAATTCGTAAAAATCACATGTTGCGTCTGAAGGGGAATATGGGTATTGGGCATGTGCGTTATCCAACTGCTGGTACAGAAAGTGCTTTGGAATCGCAGCCTTTTTACGTGAATTCTCCTTATGGTATCGGATTTGTGCACAATGGCAATTTAATTAATACGGCAGAGTTGGCAGAGGATTTACGCGAAACTGATTTACGTCACCTCAATACCACCTCAGATTCAGAAGTATTGCTGAATGTGTTAGCGTATGAATTGCAACGAGCAGGCGGCGCACACTTGGCTGTGCCTTCAGTATTTCAAGCGATGAAATCGGTGTATGCACGGGTTTCGGGTGCTTATGCTGCGATTGCGATGATTTGTGGTCACGGTATTTTGGCGTTTCGCGATCCGTATGGTATTCGCCCCTTGGTGTATGGCAAGCGTGAAACGAAGCATGGCACAGATTATATGGTCGCTTCAGAGAGTATTGCTTTGGATGTGCTGGGGTATACATTAGTTGATGATGTGGCGCCTGGTGAAGTCATTTTTATTGATCTGGGTGGGAAGGTGCACCGTAAGATTTGTGCTAAAAAAGTAGCACATGTGCCGTGTATTTTTGAATACATTTATTTAGCGCGCCCTGATTCCGTAATCGATCGTATTCCTGTGTATAAAGCGCGCATCAATATGGGTCAAAAACTGGCGGAAAAAATTGTTCGTCAACGTGCACAACATGATATTGATGTGGTGATCCCCATTCCGGATACCAGTCGTACCAGTGCTCTGGCTTTAGCGCAAAAGTTAGGAATTGATTATTCCGAAGGGTTTGTCAAAAACCGTTATATCGGACGGACTTTTATAATGCCTGGACAAAGTGTGCGACGTAATTCAGTGCGTTTGAAATTGAATGCAATGAAAGAAGAATTTAAAGGTAAGAATGTATTGTTGGTGGATGATTCGATTGTGCGTGGTACCACATCGGGTGAAATCATTCAAATGGCGCGTGATGCCGGAGCCAATAAAGTGTATTTTGCCTCAGCTGCACCTGAGGTCCGGTATCCAAATGTATATGGCATCGATATGCCCAGTGCGTTGGAGTTGATTGCGCACGATAAAACGGTGGATGAGATTGCCTGCGCGATTGGTGCGGATTGGTTATTGTATCAAGATTTACAGGATGTCTATGACGCCATTAATGATGCCGCGAAATCGGATGCCGATCGGATTAAGCAATTTGAAGATTCTGTGTTTACAGGACACTATATCACAGGTGATGTGGATAAGGCGTATTTACAGCATCTTGCATCGCAGCGTAGTGATGAGGTGAAATCGAAGCGTGAGGACTGACATGAGGCCCGATATTGAATACATTATGACTTTTATTAAAGTCGTTGAATTGGGTAGTTTTACTTCTGCTGCTATCGATATGAATCTGTCCAAATCGGTTGTGAGTAAACATGTCTCGGCATTGGAAGATGTATTAAAGGTGCGTCTTTTAAAACGTACGACACGCAAGCTCAGCGTAACGGATGTCGGCAAAGTATTTTATGAGCAAGTTAAAAATATTCCTTATGAAATTGAACATGCGCAGATGGCGATTCAACCTTTCAATGATCAGCCACATGGTTTATTAAGAGTTATTGTTCCAGCAAATTTTATTGCATCGATTAAAGAAAACGTGATCTCAAATTATTTATTAAACAATGAGAAAGTGAGCTTAAATTTACGCGGTGTGCGCCCCGTTGAAGATTATGTTAATGATGAATTTGATGTGATTATTTTATGGAAGCTCGAGCATTTAAGTTTCGATGATTATAATATGGTGGGGGTAAAGCTTTTTTCTATGCCGATTGGTATTTATGCAACCCCTGACTATTTGGCGCAACACGGCACACCGCAAACCCCCGATGATTTGGTGCAACATAATTGTTTTTCATCCGCAGGACCGCGTTGGCCGTTCCGTGAAAAAGACGGTAGTGTGTACTATAAAAATGTTGAAGGGCGTTTACACAGTAAGAATGATGAAGTCATACAAGCGGCGTGTGTGCGTGGCGTCGGGATTGCGTATTCGTATCCCTTCTTATTTGAGAAAGAATTAAAGTCAGGTCAGGTGATTCAAATACTGCAGTCTTATACGCAGATCTTTGTTGAGATGTACGCGTTTTACCATCCTACATCGTATTTACCGCCAAAAATCAAAGTGTTTATCGATGATTTGAAGACATACTATACGGCGCGCCAAGATGAGATTATGCGCCGTGGGCAGGTCTCTCAATAATAGCCTTCTCCATATTTCTGGGGGGATTCAACCTGTGGCTGCGGATTCAGAGGATTTGATATGATAAAGAAAGTAGAATTAGGATCGTTTTAGAGTACAAAGATTACCCGTTTCTTCAGCAATTTGTTGGAGAAATTGCTTGGGGCAAAACTTAGTTATTATGAGTAATAATCCATGATCGCACTATATCCATATGACCAGCAATGGCCATTACAGTTTTTAGCTGAAAAAGGACAATTACAAACTATTTTAGGGCGTGAGGTACGCATTGAGCATATCGGCAGTACGGCTGTTTCTGGTATTCACGCTAAACCTGTGATTGATATCTTAATCGGTGTTCTAGATTTAAATTGTATTAATCAAGAAATCATTCAAGAATTAAATAAATTACGTTATATCTATCAGCCACAGTTTGAGATTGATTTGCCTTTTCGTCGATTTTTTATTAAAGATGATGTCAAAGGTAATCGCACACATCATTTGCATATTGTGCGTTATCCATCGAGTTGGTGGGCGCGCCATATTGTATTTCGGGATTATTTGCGTAGTCACTCTGAGCAAGCAAGGCAATATGAAGCCCATAAGTTAGCACTTTCACAACGGTTTAATAATACTCTTGACTATTCAATAGCTAAAAATGACATTTGTAGACAGCTGAATGAGTCAGCTTATATGGATTTCAATGTCCATCACTTTGTTGTTGAAACAGAGCGTTTGTATGGGTATATACCTCAAGAATCGTGTTTTGATCTCTACAAAAGTATGTTTCAGGATGATACTTTTATTCACTGTTATGGGGTTTCGCTAAGTGACGACTCTTTAAGGCATATATTGAAGCGTGATACAGATTATTGGGATCAATATGGTTTTGCCCCTTATGTATGGTTTGATAAAGTTACAAAGGAATTTGTGGGTGAAGGCGGATTAAATCATACGACTGTTGAAGGAGTGCAGCAAATCGAATTAACATATTCATTGCGCCCTGAATACTGGGGGAAAGGTTTGGCAGCGGAAATAGGGCGTTATATGATTGATTGTGAATTACCAAAATTATCAATTGATCATATCGTTTGTTTTACTACCATCCAGAATAAGCAGTCACAACGGGTTATGGAGAAATTAGGGTTTCAATATCATAAAGATTTTATACATGCTCATTTGGCGCATCGACTTTATCAATTGACTTGCTGAAATAATCAATAATGCTGTATCTTCATAGATCCATGGTAGGGTTACCGCTTAATATTGGCGAGCGATAATTTATCAGCTAAACTCCCTGCCATGAAAAACCCCAAGCGCACACTCAGTATTGCCCCCATGATGGATTGGACGGATCGTCATTTCCGCTATTTTGTGCGTCTTATTACAAAAGAGACGCTGCTATACAGTGAGATGGTGACGGCGTTAGCGGTCATTCATGGTCATCGTGATTATTTGCTGGATTTTTCGCCTTGTGAGCAACCGCTGGCTTTGCAATTAGGCGGCAGTGACCCCAAGGTATTAGCACAAGCAGCAAAAATCGGCGAGCAGTACGGCTACGTGGAAATCAATTTGAATGTGGGTTGTCCGAGTAATCGCGTGCAAGCGGGGCGTTTTGGTGCGTGTCTTATGAAGGAGCCTGACTTGGTTGCAGATTGTGTGGCAGCGATGCAGCAGGTGGTTAGTGTGCCGGTTACTGTAAAGACACGCTTGGGGGTGGATGATGCCGACAGTTATGACTTATTGTGTCATTTTATCCAAACCGTGCACCAGGCGGGGTGTCAGACGTTTATCATGCATGCGCGCAAAGCGTGGTTGCAGGGCTTAAGCCCGCGTGAGAATCGCGAAGTGCCACCACTTTGTTACGATACGGTCTATCGTTTGAAACAGGAGTATCCGGATTTGGAGATTATTCTCAACGGTGGCGTAAAAACCTGCGCTGCAATTTCGCAGCACTTACAGCATGTGGACGGAGTGATGCTGGGGCGCGAGGCGTATGCTAATCCGTATCTCTTGGCTCCAGTAGATGCGCATTTTTTTGGCAGCGAGTCTGTCTGTGGCAGTCAGCAGGACATTGTGCATGCGTACTGTGATTATGTGGATCAACAACTGAGTCAAGGTGTACCGCTGCATTCTTTAGTGCGGCATATATTGGGCTTATTTAAAGGTAACCCGGGCGCTAGGTTATGGCGGCGTTATTTAAGTGAATGGGGTAATCGCACTGAATTGGGTTCAGCTGTTTTAGTGAACGCGTTGCGTTGTATGACAGACATCTAGCCTGATACCTGTACGAAATTAACATAATACTTCTTTAATATTCACATGTTACGATTGCGACGTTAATTATTTATACAAGAGGGGTTTATGATGACTATTGGATTAAATGAAGTTCCTAATGATGTGTTAAATGGCTTAATGCGGCACGCCTGTAAGCGCGCATGTTGTACATTTACGGCGATTTTATGTTGTTTGCCCACAATGGGTGGGTCTGCAGGGGTGTGCAAAGGTATAGATACGGATATGCCTGATGGTTGTAATTGTTACTATGGATGTCTTTCTGGGGTTGAAGGCGCGAAACTTGAAAGTTTACAGAGAGGGTTACGCGATATGATTGCTAACGGTAATCATCGGGTTACTAGCTTGGGAGAGAATGAGGCGGCTGTCGCACTAGATCAAGCTAATAAAACTTTAGAGCGTATCGGAATTATAGACATGACAAGTTCATCTTATGCAGGATTTCTAGCTGATCAAATATTGGTAATACAGGAAAAAATCAGATTGCACCGTGAGACTCTGCCACTTTTAGGTGGTGCACGACACGGCGATTTACAACAAACTATTTTTACTGACACACAGCCACATGCGACAGTGACGGGTTCATTAGAGCTGCCGCCCGAGTATACTCCAACTCAATGAAATTAGGAAGAGAGTAAGTTTCTAGGAGTATTATGCTTCTTGACCTTCCCCCTACTTCAAACAGAGGGGGGGTCTTATAGACTTAATCTTTTTTGGCGCTGCGCTTAGCGTATTTCTGATTGAACTTATCAATACGTCCTGCTGTATCAATCATTTTTTGCTGTCCTGTAAAAAACGGATGGCATTTTGAGCAGATATCGACATGCAGGTCTTGACCTGCTGTAGAGCCTGTTTTAAAAGTATGACCGCAGCTGCAAGTCACAGTAATTTGCTCGTATTTAGGGTGAAGCTCGGCTTTCATGGAAAATCCTCTCAATGCAATCAAGTTGCGCAATATATATGACTTTCTCTTCATTATCAAGGGGGCGAGTGCGAGTCTGTTCGAGGGACTAACAGTACGCTTGAGTATGATTCTATTAAATAATAATGATATACTCGATACCCATACGATATGATCAAAGATTAGTCGAATATAGGGAGCAGGCATATGGATATGATTGAGGAAACACCAATTGTGAAAGAGCCCAAATGGGTTAGCCTGACAGCGATTTTAATCTGCGCTGTGGCGATGTTGTTTTACTTCTATGAGTTTGTGCTGCGTATTTCCCCGAGTGTGATGTCGAAACAATTGATGCAAGCCTACCACATGAGCCCACGCGCTTATGGTAATTTATCCGCTATCTATTATTACGTGTATGCCCCCATGCAGATGGTGGTGGGTATTCTATTGGATCGCTACGGCACCAAACGTTTGCTGGTGATTGCCGCCTTAGTGTCCGCTATCGGTTGTTACCTATTTGCTAACGGTTATTCAGAAGGGTTGGCTGAATTTGGACGTTTTATTGCAGGCTTTGGTGCTGCCTTTGCTTTTATTGGTGTTCTGAAGTTATTAACCGTGTGGCTGAAACCCAAGTATTTTGCGTTGGCATCTGGCATGGTGGTGGTGATGGGGATGCTGGGTGGTATGTTTGGTGATATTGGTTTGTCGTTTCTGCTGCGCTTTGAAGGTTGGCGCTTAACCTGTTATTGGGTAGCCATAGCCGGTGTTGTGATTGCCTTAGTGTTATGTGTTGTATTACGTGATCATCCAGCGCAACCAAGCAATCTTGAAAAAGTATCTCTAGAGCGCTTTATCATTGAATGTTTGCGTTTGCTGCGCAATAAACAAATTTGGTTAAATGGCCTGATTGGATGCCTTTTGTATTTGCCTATTCTCGGTTTTGCTGAGACCTGGCAAATACCGTATTTGGCGTATGTAATGGATTATCAACACGTCGATGCGGCGATGGCTGCAGCGACGATTTTTTGTGGTTGTGCGGTGGCTGCACCCATAGTGGGTTGGATTTCGGATACGCTGAAACAGCGGCGTTTACCGTTAACGATCGGTGCTGTGTTAGCCACGATTTTGATGAGCAGTGTGCTGTATATGCCAGATATGAGTAAACACATGATGTATACCTTGTTGTTTTTGTATGGCATGGCCACCAGCGTGTATATCTTAACCTTTGCGATCAGCCGTGATTTAAGTCCTATTGCATTATCGGGTACTGCATTTGCGATTACGAATATGTTGGTGGCTTTGTCTGGATTATCCGTTATTTTTATTGGTTATGTGATCGAATCAGCTTGGCAAAGTGCGGACACCATCGGTTTGCATTCGTATGGTGTGAGCGCTTTTCAAATTGCTTTTATGATTTTTCCAATTGCGTTATTTCTTGCTGTGTTGCTGACTTTTTTTCTTGAAGAGACGTATTGTCGGCGCAAAGTTGTCATTGAAGTGGTTGCCAAAGATGCGCAAAGTCCCGTGAAAGTCGATAACCAGGATCGCACGTTGCGTGTTGTGAATCAAAAATAATTAGAAAAAGTGACACAACTCGATCCTCGATTCCCGGTTTGCTGCGCTAGTCATTATTTATTATTTCAATCGTCAACGCATGAATATCCGTTTTCATCAGCTCCCCTAAGGCCGCGTAAATCATGCGGTGCACAGCTAAGTCAGATTTAGCGTGAAATTGTGGGGATGCTATGTGTATTTTGAAATGCCCAAGCCCTGTTTTAGCGCCAGCGTGCCCTATGTGGTGATGGCTTTCATCAATGATATGCAGTTGCGATGGTGCCAAGGCAGCCGTGAGGCGCTCCCTGATCAAGGTGATGCGGTGTTCATTGCTCATTTTTCTTCAGCCGGCATATGGCGAATCATGTAAAACCCTTGTGAAACTAAGAATAGAATGGATAGGCCAACACAGCCGATTAATTTGAAATACACCCACACATTGGTGCTGAAAGAAGTTAATACGTAAATATTCAGTGCCCCTAAAAATAGAAAGAACCAGCCCCAGGCTAAATTCAGTTTATTCCAGGCGAAATCAGGCAATGTAATTTTAGCGCCAAGTAATTTTTGCAGTACAGGTGTTTTTCCTAGTATTTTGCTACTAAAGCATGTTCCTGCAATCACCCAATAAATAATCGTTGGTTTCCATTTGATAAAGTTTGAATTGTGTAATCCCAAGGTGAAGGCGCCTAATATCCAAATTACAGCTGCCAGGTAAAACGATGTTCTATCCCATTTTCCATCATACCAACGGTGCAAGAGCAGTTGCAGGGCAGACCCTGCCATAATCACAGCCGTTGCAACGTACAGATTCCAGATTTTATAAGCTATAAAGAAGGCCACTATTAAAAAAAAGTCGAAAACAAAGCGCATGGGGTGGGTCCTGATTTGAGATTGTGATCCAGGGTCCATTCTAAAGGGTTGCCTGGTTTGCCGCAAGCTACGGTGATTAAGATCAGGAATTCCCGCCTGGGAATTCCTGAATTAGGTTTGGTATAAGGTTTTCTTAAGAACTGAATGTTAAGATCAGCAGGTAAGCTTAAGTGTGTTTGATTGTTAGATGGGGTGTGTTGTGAAGAAAATGTTATTGAATGGAATGATTGCAGTGGGGCTGTTGTTGCAACTTTCTGTTAGCGCTGCAGCATTGAATGCGGCGAAAAGACTGGTGGTCTTTGGCGACAGTTATTCTGATAACGGTAATTTGTATGCGCTGACGCAGGGTCAATACCCCAATTCAGTTGCCTATTATCAAGGTCGCTTTACAAATGGCCCGGTATGGGCTGAATACCTTGCAACATTAATGCAGCTTAATCCACATAATCCACACCAATTCTTAGATTTTGCTTACTCTCAAGCCAAAGTATTAAAGCCAACGTCTATTGTGGTATACGGTAAAACGAATACTCAGTATGCGATACCAAGCTTTGCAGATGAAATTAATACCTACACACATCAATACACAACATTTAGAAAAAATGATGTTGTGGTGGTGTTTATGGCGACGAATGATTTTTTTGATATCTCACCAATGGATCCTCATGCACACGATTTTTTCATTAAGGTAGCAGATACTGAGGCAGCACAAATTAATCGCCTTACGCGCTTAGGTGCGCGGCATATTATCGTTTTAAATGGCCGCGATGTGACTCGTGCTCCTTTGGCCCAGATTCAAGCGCAGACGTATGCGGGGGCTTCTTCTGTCTACTTAGTTAAGATGAAATCTCTAATCCAAGCATATAATCAGGAATTGTCACAAAAATTAAAGTCGAATAAGTCGGTGATGGTGTATGATCTGTTTGCATTTGATGAGCGTGTCATCCCTCAAGTGGGGAATGTTAAGATGTGTTACCACAATCCTCAAGGTGATTATCAGCATGTAGCAGGCCCAATTTGCCAGAATGCAGCTCATTATTTTTATTATGATCGGATACATACCACGCGTGCCATCAATGCGCTTTTGGCGCAGAATGTCTTGATAAAGACAAGGTATTTTGCGATTATGCCGCAGGAATCATCATGAATTTTAGAGGAGGCGTAGATGCCTGGAGATAAGTCACGTAAGTTAGTGGGTGGTCGTCGGTTTGAGGTGATGGATTTACAGTTACCTAATCTAGCTGCTCCATTTTTAAATCTAAACCTAGGGCTAGGCCTAAACCTAAACCTAAACCTAAACCTAAACCTAAACCTAAACCTAAGCTTTATCCACCCTGAGCGTCCTATCATTAATCCGGATGATGTGAGCAGTTGGGTCGCATCTAGTGATACAGCATTCATCATGGGTCAGGTTATTGGTTCAACAATCAGCCAGTTTGCTTTATTATTAGCGCAGCCTACTTTACCTACTTTATTTGGATCGACCAGCCCAATTCAAAAAATTGCAGACAGCAATACTGGCGTTTATCATCCTGGCGAGCCTGATAAAAACAATGGTTTTCAAATGACATCATCGTGATAGACGGCACGCTTCAAAAAGTATGCGATTTTTTTAATTTAGGTCGAATGCTGCGAGCTGTTCCCATGTCGGGCGCTCGTTCGCATGCGGTGTACCATATTACTGCTGATCAAGGTGATTACATCGTGAAGCAGTTTATGGCGCATTGTCACGAGCCTATTGATGTGGCTGTGTTGCGCAGTACCGCAGCCATTGCGCGTTGTGGATTTGAGTATAAGCTGCCAGTTATTTCAGCGCTTTTTGCAGCGGGTCATGCCGATGGGGATGTGCTGTGTGTGGAGCGGGGTGCTGTGTATATGGCCTATCCGTATATTCAGGCGTACACACGCAGCGCGAGAGAGATGACACTAGAACAGGGTAAACTTATTGCTCAATTCTTAGTACGGTTTCATCAGCTCAACCTGACCCCACCAACGCCACGGCCTGTATGGAATCTGCAATATACGTCATCGATTTGGATTGCGGTACACCGTTATTTTTTAGAGCATTCACATGCCACGGCCGCATTGCTCTTAGAGCGTTTGCATTCAAAGATAATGTTTTGTTTTACGGCGTGCCAGGCCTCTAAAACGTTTATTGTGCCTGATCTTGTGATCAGCCACCGTGATATTGATCCTTTAAATATACTGTGGCTATCAAATACTGAGTATCGGGTTATTGATTGGGATTTAGCTGGTGAGGTGGATGCGGCAGTTGAGCTACTGTATGTGGCCATTGGATTGGCACTTGAGTCAGCAACTCACTTAAACAGTGAAAAATTTAAGGCTATTGTGGCAACATACTGTTCGCAGCGCACGGTACACACGAAGGATGTTACGCCTGTGTTATACACGGTATTAGCGTATTGGTTGAGCTGGGTGCAAGAGCAGTTGCATAAGCTTGTGTATCAAGAGTTTGATTTAAACCAGTTTCATCGGATCGTTGAGAGTGTGTGTTATTCCTTACAAGCCATGGAATACCTTTTGCAAATACAGCAACAGTTGGTCGAGCTTTTCGCATCTTCAATCGCCAGTGGTGAAGTGATGAGCGCCTCATAAAATTGACCATGGAATTGCCAGGGATCTTCAGGTATTATAGCCTCTACATCGATCGGCTATGGGTTAAAGATGACAGAACCTCGACCTCAGGAATCCACGTTGCACAATGAATGTGACGTCATCAAGGTGCATGGAGCGCATTTTACTGTGCCCGCCGATTTGTATATTCCACCGGATGCGCTGCGTGTTTTTTTAGAGACCTTTCAAGGCCCTTTGGATTTATTACTGTATTTAATTAAGAAACAAAATATTGATATTTTAGACCTGCCCATCGCACACATTACCAAACAGTATATGGATTACATTGAGGTGATGCGGGACATCAAGCTTGAATTAGCAGCTGAATATTTGGTGATGGCGGCGATGTTGGCCGAGATTAAATCACGGTTATTATTGCCGCGCCCTGTTGAATCAGAAGAGGAAGGGGGTGTTGATCCGCGTGCTGAATTGATTCGACGCTTGCAGGAGTATGAGCGTTTTAAAGTAGCGGCACAAGATTTAGATGAGTTGATACGCTCTGAGCGTGATACCTTTGTTGCTGATGTTGAATTGCCTGTGATCGAATATCAACGTGTGCTACCCGAGGTGCTGTTGCCTGATGTGGTCGCCGCGCTGCGTGATGTGTTGCAACGTGCGAAGATGTTTTCTGAGCATTCTATCGAACGGGAAGTGTTGTCGATTCGTGAACGCATGAGCATTGTGTTATCGCGAGTTAAGGCGGATGAATTTATAGAAATTGGTAAGCTCTTTACAATTGAGGAAGGGCGTATGGGGGTCGTGGTCACGCTGATTGCGGTTTTAGAATTATGCCGCCAAGCGTTGCTTGAGGTAACTCAGTCCCAAGCGTTTGCGCCTGTGTATGTTAAAGCGCGTTGTTCTGATAACGAAGAGCTGGGTGAAATTGATTACAGCCAATTGGAAGCGTTTAGCGGAGAAACGAATGAGTGAAGTCATTGATAAAAAGTCGATTCTTGAAGCGGCTATTTTTGCAGCGGGTGAGCCTGTGTCGGTCGATCGTTTGCTGCAATTATTTGATGAAGCAGATCGTCCTGCGCAAAAAGAAATCATTAGTTTATTAGATGAATTGGCTATGAGCTATGCAGAGCGTGCTGTTGAATTAGTGCAGGTGGCCAGTGGTTATCGTTTTCAAGCTAGAGCAAATATGGCGCCATGGTTGCAACGCTTGTGGGATCAAAAACCAGTGCGTTACACACGCGCATTTTTGGAAACACTGGCCTTGATAGCCTACCGTCAGCCCATAACGCGTGGTGAAATTGAAGAGATTCGTGGTGTTGCAGTTAATTCGCATATCATGCGGCAATTGTTGGAGCGAGAGTGGATCAAGGTTGTGGGGCATAAAGATGTTGCTGGTAAGCCAGAACTGTTTGCAACGACTAAACAATTTTTAGATTACTTTAATTTAACTAAATTAGCTGAGTTACCGTTATTGCAAGACGTTGTTGATTTAGACAAAGTAGATGAGACCTTAGGTGAGCAATTAACTTTAGAAGTGACTGTGGGTGAGTCAATAAATGAGGCGGATAATGCGCCACTGATGACAGATACACAGCGTGATATTCTGAGAAAACAAAATGCAGAACAAGCTGAGCGTGATATTGATGCTCTGGTAGATGAGGCTTTAGCGCGCGTGGATGCGTTAGAAGAAGCGCTTGCCTAGTTTATTTTTTATTATTCCTCCCCATTTAAATTAAGAGAATGCTATGTCGGAAAAGCTACAAAAAGTGTTGGCGCGTTTAGGTTATGGTTCGCGCCGTGAAATGGAGCGCTGGATTCAGGAGGGTCGTATTCAAGTCAATGGTGTTGTGGCAACGATTGGATCGCGCGTTGCTGCAACAGATGTGCTGCGTATCGATAATAAAACCATTCAATTACCTGAAGAACAGCATGAAATGCGAGTTATTATGTATCACAAGCCGGTGGGTGAAATTTGCAGTCGTCGTGATCATGAGGGTGGTGGTAGTGTTTTTGATCGATTACCGAAGTTAAGTTCGGGACGTTGGATTAGTATTGGGCGTTTGGATGTGAATACATCGGGTTTATTATTATTTACCAATGATGGCGACGTGGCTAATAAATTAATGCACCCATCATTTCAGGTGCAGCGTGAGTACGCGGTGCGTGTGTTGGGTCAAGCATCGGATGCCACTCTTAAAAAATTAACAGAAGGTGTGATGTTGGAAGATGGTTTGGCACGTTTTGAGCATATTGTTGATGGCGGTGGTAAAGGATCGAATCATTGGTATTATGTGGTGGTGACGGAGGGACGTAATCGTTTAGTGCGTCGCTTGTGGGAATCCCAACACCATGCAGTCAGCCGGTTAAAACGCGTGCGTTATGGCAATATTATTTTAGGTTCAATGCCAAGGCAGGGTGGTTGGCAGGAGTTAACGCCAGGTGAAATCAAAGTATTGATGGCGGATTTGGAAAAGCAGGATAGTGCTACGGATGGCTCAGCCGCCTAAAAAAGATAATTTTATCGGATCTGCTCATAATTTATAAGTTATGGTTGATTAGTTGAACGTGAATCATGTTTTTGTCTCACTGACTCAGAGGGCGCTGAATTAGTTGTGAGTTTGGCTCCTCTTGGCGGCGTTTAGAATTTTCTGCTCTATAATGCCAAAGGGAAGCAGTGTTTACTGTTGTTTTTTTGGGGGATGATAAGCTTTCAACAAACAGGATGAGTTGTGATCTTATACTTTGAAGTAATAACAATGGTGATAATACAGCTTGAATGATGAGCCGAGGCACGACAATCAAAGCCAAACCCAAATGCAACGGTATTTGTAATACTGCTTTACTAGCCCAATGTAATTTGCTATTCGCGACACGTTGACGCGCATGCTCAAGCACTGCATCTGCTACTATGAGAGGTAGCTCTATCACTATTCTTAATATCACAGCAGGGATATATACCAAGGTAAAAAAACTAAAAAATAGCAAGTCTCGAGTTGCTGTAATCATTTCGCGCGGAACTTCACAAAAGCTTATGAAGTCGTCGATTAGCAGCTGCAGTGCATCAAGTAAGGTATAAGAAAAAACATAGGTCGGCAGAATTTTTTCTTGTGTTCGAAAATAAAGATTTTCTGAAGTTTCAACTTGTTTCTTGAGGTAACCCAATATTCTATTTTTAAGTGTAAGGACATCAGGAATTTTTTGTGTTTGGTTTGTGAGAGTTAAAGTGTTTGGATTGGAACAAGACAAATGATTCAGTCTAAAATCGCTGATTGATCGCGCCTGAAATAAATTTTTTAAGAAATCTGGAATTTGTCTTAATTTAAGAAAAAGTGTTATGCAATCATCTGCTACGTTGTTATACAGCACTACTTTGGCTTTTTCATCTGCTGCATTAGGTTCGGGTATTGGAAAAAGAGCCACATGAAATCTAGATGGGTGAGATTGCATGTCTTGGTGACTCGGGTTGGAGGTCCATAGGGTGACTCTTGATTTTCCTTCTGTGGTTGCGTTATTGGAGTTGGGTTTTGAAATTTCTGTCATGGCATCAACTATCAAGTTTTGCCAGTTCCATTGAACATGTGATGGGGAGCGTGTGATTTCATCAACGCATTCTATGCCTCCATCGAAAGGTAGGGTTACTGTTACTGATTTAAATCGAGTCAAAGGCCCGGTCGTTTTCATGCCAGCTATAATATTTTTTTGCTCTTCAGTCGAACACTGCAGATAGAACCACTGCGCCAAGCGTGGTTGCTTATTTTTATGTAAAGCAGCAAAAGTGTAAGGAGGTGCTAATCCAGGAGTGATATTATCCTGCGTCCATTTCCAATCAAGAAGGCTGGTGCATAATAGCTGGTGTATTTGGTTTTGCTCTGATGTTTTCACGCCTAAAATAGTCATCGCGCTTTCTGGGTTTTCTTTCAGCTCTGTATATACACGCTTTAAAGTTTTAGGGTCTAAATTGTTAAGGAGATTAATGGCTTTTTCTTCGATGCTCATTATCAGTCAACACCATATGATTTCTGTTCAGTTTATTTGAAGAGTCATTATAATACGTTATTCCATATTTTAAAAATTAAAAATTCCCTGATGGGGGTTGTTCTTTAAGAGTCTTGAGCTAATTCAATCAGCTCATATAAGACATCCAGCGCCTGACGTGGCGTGAGGCTGTCAGCGTTTAATGTTTTTAATTTGGTGAGCGCTGCTGAGGGTTGGGTAGACGAAAACAGTTGCGCTTGCTCGGGGGTGTGCATTTGCACGCTGGATTGATGAGACTGTTGTTCGAGGTCATACAATTTATTTTTAGCAAGTGTGATGACATCCGTTGGTATGCCGGCTAATTTGGCGACTTGAATACCATAGCTTTGACTGGCAGGTCCGGGTTTGACTTTATGTAAAAAAACGATTTTTTCTGCATATTCTGTGGCATTCAAATGCACATTACTAATGGTTTTGAATTGTTCGCTTAAGGTCGTTAACTCAAAATAGTGCGTCGCAAACAGTGTGAAAGCGCCTATTTTTTCAGCGATGTGCGCGGCTGTAGCAAATGCCAGCGATAGACCATCAAACGTGCTGGTGCCGCGGCCAATCTCATCTAATAATACTAAGCTGTGTTTGGTTGCATTATGTAAAATATTCGCTGTTTCTGTCATCTCCACCATGAAGGTTGAGCGTCCGCGTGCTAAATCATCTGCTGCACCAATGCGGGTGAAAATTTTATCGATGGGGCCTATGCTGACTTCATGCGCTGGCACAAAGCAACCGATGTGTGTCATCAGTGTAATTAAGGCAACTTGACGCATGTAAGTCGATTTACCGCCCATATTGGGTCCTGTAATAATTTGCATACGCGATTTTTTCGTCAGTTTACAATTATTAGCGATAAAGGGATCTTTAACCACTTGCTCAATTACAGGGTGGCGACCTTCTAGGATTGTAATCCCTGCCTCATTGACGAGCGTTGGGCAAGTGTAATTTAAGGTGATGGCGCGTTCAGCAAAATTGCTGATTACATCCAGTTCGGCAAGTGCTTGCGCACACTGTTGCAATTCAGCTAAATAGATATTTAACTTTTCCAGTAACTCATCATACAATTCTTTTTCACGTGCTAAAGCGCGCGATTTACTGCTCAGAACATTATCCTCATATTCTTTGAGCTCTGGTGTAATAAAGCGTTCCATATTTTTCAATGTTTGGCGGCGAATGTAATCAGCCGGTGCTTTGCTCGATTGAGCGCGACTGATTTCAATATAGTAACCGTGTACGCGATTGTAGCCGACTTTTAGAGTATTAATTTGCGTTCTTTCGCGTTCACGCAGTTCAAGATCAATTAAAAATTGATTGTTATTAGAGCTTAAGGTGCGCAAATTATCGAGTAGTGCATCATAACCTTTCGCGATCACACCGCCGTCACGAATGACTACCGGTGGGTTGTCAGCAATAGCGCGTGTTAATAACGCTGCGACCGTTTCTAAAT
>CAZFAA010000025.1:0-21039 GCA_964516605.1 uncultured Coxiella sp.
GATAAAGCACAGTGTGCTGAAATAGCCAAACAATGGGGCTATGATTATTGGGATGGTGAACGCCAATATGGGTATGGTGGTTACAAATACGATGGCCGTTGGAAATCTATAGCCCAACAGTTTATTAGTCGTTATAGCTTAACGTCTGAATCAAAAATTTTAGACATTGGTTGTGGAAAAGCATTTTTATTATATGAGATACAACAGTTATTACCTGGTATTGAAGTGCACGGCGTTGATGTGTCTCAATATGGTATAGAAGATGCGCCGAATGAATTACAAGGGTGCTTGCAATTAGCTAAAGCAGATCAATTACCGTTTGAAGATCATTATTTTGACTTTGTTTTTACAATTAACACATTCCATAATTTATATAATTTTGAATTATTTTCAGCTTTAAAAGAAATGATGCGAGTGAGTAAAGAGAAACGTTTTATTTGTGTTGAGTCTTACCGTAATGAAAAAGAGAAAGCCAATTTACTCTATTGGCAATTAACGTGTGAAACATTTTATACGCCTCAAGAATGGCTTTGGTTTTTCAAGCTAGCAGGGTATCAAGGTGATTATGATTTTATTTATTTTGAATAGTGGAAAGGGGAAGTGATGAATACTTCAGATTATTATAGTCGCAGTGATTGCCGTATTTGTGGCTGTGCTCAATTAAAAGAAGTTTTGCAATTATCCGACACACCATTTGGTGATGAATATGTAAATCACAGTCAGTTACAGGAGCAAAAATGTTATCCACTGACCTTGGTAGTATGTGATGATTGTGGATTGCTGCAGATTTTAGAAGTAGTAAGCCCTGCAAATTTATACTTAGATTATTTATATGAGTCCAAAACTTCTGTTGAATTAGTAGATCATTTTGAACAATACGCACACTATCTATGTAAGAAATGGAATGTGTTACCGGGTTCAACTGTTTTAGAAATCGGCTGTAATGATGGTATGCTTTTAATGGCGCTTGCCAAGCAAGGTGTACGGGTAATAGGTGTTGATCCTGCAAAACGATTTACACAAAGCTATAAAGAAAAAGGTATCGAATTTATTAATGATTTTTTTACGGTTGAGTTATCCAATCAAATAATAGCTCAGTATGGCAAAGTTGATGTCGTGATTGCTAACAATGTATTAGCCAATGTTGATGATGTAAACAGTATTTTTGGTGCAATTAGCGATGTCTTAGCTGATCAGGGATTATTTTTACTTGAGTCTGGTTGGTCATTGTCTTTAGTTAAAGATTATATAATTGATAATATTCATCATGAGCATTATTCTTATTTTGGTGTTAAGCCAATGCAGCGCCTTTTACAACAAAATAACATGCTATTAATAGATGTAGAACATATTAATACGAAAGGAGGTTCATTACGGTATATTGCCAAATTAATCTCTAATAAAATCGACTCAGTCAGACCATCCGTGACAACGACCTTAATGGAGGAAGAATCAATCGGTTTGTATAATGGGTCATGTTATGCGACATTTGAGAATCATTTAGAGCATACAAAAAGATCACTTATTAACTTACTTCAAGATTTTAAGCAAAATGGAAAGCGTATAGCAGGGTATGGTGCCTCAGTTGGCACCACGACGCTGATGTATTATTTTGGAGTGACTGATTATATTGATGTGCTGTATGATGATAATCCAATAAAAATTGGTTTGTATTCTCCACAGGCTCATATTCCGATAAAAAATTCACACGAAATATATAATGATTGCCCACATGTTATAGTCATTTTTTGTTGGCGGTATGCTACAACTATTTTAGCGAAGCATGATCGTTTTTTAAAAACTCAAGGCTTGTTTATTCTGCCATTGAGCACCTTAAAAATCATTGATCAGACAGTGAAGATTGATCAACTTAGCCTAGAGCATATTATATGAGTACTTGTAGATTATGCAGCTCAGTCAATTTAGAATCTCTGATTGATTTTGGTTCTCAGCCCATATTACACCATTTGATGACTTCGTCTCATGTGGACGTGAAGAGGTATCCTTTTATTTTATCTATATGCAAGGATTGTGCCTTTTTCCATCTAGAAAAACCAATATCCCCCAGCATTCTTTACCAAAATTATTTTACATTAAGCTCTTGGAAACATCAGCCTCATTGTGATGCGCTCATCAATCTTATTGAGCTTATGTGTGAACCAAATAGCGATACAAAATTTTTAGAAGTAGGCTGTAATGATGGATCATTTATTGAAAAATTAAATAAGCGTGGGTATAAAAACATCTTAGGTATTGAACCTACTCAAGATTCGTATTGTGCAGCTGTGAATTTAGGTTGCACTGTTTTAAACGATTTTTTTGATAGTAACTTGGCAAAACAGATAACGGGTGCTCAAAATCAATTTGATATTTTAATAACGCGTCAGGTTCTAGAGCATATTGAACAATTAGATGATTTTGGTAGAGCCATGTATTTATCTGTTAAAGAGGGTGGGTATTTAGTTATAGAAGTTCCAGCATTTTCCATGAATTTGAATTATTCAGATTATTCATTATGGGAGGAGCACATAAATTATTTTACAATTGAAACGTTACGATATTACTTATCGTTACACGGATTTCAAGTGATTACTCATGATATTTCATTATTCAGCGGATTAGCTCTTACTGTTATAGCAAAAAAAATAGGACAACATGATGTAAAAGAGCATCATAAAAGTATGTTGAAAAAAACATTTTCTCATGCAGTTCAATACAAAGAAAATTGGCATATGTTTAAACGTTGTCTACATCAACGTCTTGATGAAATGAAAAATAATAAAATTGCTGTCTATGGAGCTGGTTCGAGATCTTGTTTTTTTGTGAATAGTTTTGAGATCAGTGATTGGGTAGAGTGTTATGTAGATGATCAAAAGGAAAAACAAAATTATTTTGTACCGGCTCCAATCGGTGGACGTGTATTACCTATCTATGAAAGCAATAAACTTTATGAGAAAAACATTGATTTTTGTTTCCTAGGCGTTAATACAGAGTGTGAGCTTAAGGTGATTAACAAGCATCAAAATTTTGTGAAAGAGGGTGGGCAATTTAAATCAATTTTACCACCAAGTTCACGTTTATTTGATGTGTGGAATGCATTTATTTAAATGATGACGTTTGTTATATACCCAGTACACCTCAAAATAATTGAGCAGTGCTATACATGACAATACAGCTTGGTATTGTAGGATTTGGAAAATCGGCTCGTGAGATTCATATTCCACTCATCAGACAAATAGATGGCATCAATATTAGAGGTGTTTATAGCCCTAACTTAAAATTTGACCCGAATGCTTCATTTATTATATATCAAACAGATGATGATTTATTTAATGATCCAGAGATTGATGCTGTTGTGGTGACAGTTCCTCATTATTTACATTATCAATGTGCTAAAAAGGCATTAATGTCTAACAAGCATGTGATCATTGAAAAGCCAGGTGGTTATTCGAGTACTGCTTTTTTGGAACTATCAAGATTGGCTAAAAGTAAAAATCTAATACTGAGTGTTTTTTATAATCGCATTTATGATTCAGATTTTTTAACATTAAAGCAATGTATTGCTAAAAACAGTATAGGTGAAATTTTTTCCATTAGTTATAATTTTTACCGTTATCATCCTTATGTTGGTACTAAATGGAAAGAGGGAAATCATGCTGGTTCAGGCGCGCTGTATGATTTAGGCTCGCATATGATTCATCAAATGCTTGAATTATTTGGGTCGGTAGAATTAATTTCATCTGAGCTGTATCAGTTTCGTAAACATTCTGTAGTCTGCGATGGTTTTTACTTAATTTTGAAAAGTCATGGCATTCGAATACAGTTAATGCATGATTGCCGCGTTTTTTTGGAGTCACCACGATTTATTGTCATGGGCTCAGAAGGTATGTTAGTTTTTACAGGGCACTGTCAACAAGAAAATTATTTAAAAAATAATAGATCGCTTGATGATTATGAGCCCTCGCATGATATTTCTTGTTGCATTCAGTTAGGTAATGGATGCTCAGAGCAAATAACTATTGAGCAAGGTGATTGGCGATTCTTTTATCAAAAAATAATACACGCCATTAAAACCCGTCATTATGACATAGGCAATGAATTTTTAACGCTTAATGTAATAGAACAAGCCATTGCAAAGACAGTACCCGATACATCCCTGAGGTCAATACAATGCCATTAATTCATGATGATTGTATTGAGGGATATATCAATCTAAATTTTGCACAGCATTGGTCTTTATTTACAATGGAAAAAAAGGATAGATCATGACGGAAGGTGTAGCGCAAACAATGTATGATTACTACATTGAACAGAATTTTCAGCCTACTTTTGCAAATAATACTGGGAAATTTGATTATGAAAAATATAAGCAACACAGAACCCAGTTTTTTACACAGAAATTAAAATTACCTAAGCGCCTATTTCAAGGAGCTGAATTAATAGAGTTTGGTCCTGATACTGGGGAGAATGCATTAGTTTTTGCAGAGTGGGGTGCCAAGCTTACACTGTGTGAACCCAATCCGAACTGCCTTAAGCATATCAATCAGTATTTTGAATACTATCAGCTAAAGGAGTCGATACGTCATATCTATCAATTAGACCTTCTCAATTTTCCAGAAGAAAAGCAATATGATTTGTTAATTGCAGAAGGGTTTATTTATACGATTCAGCCGAGTAATGCATGGCTTAAAAAATGCTCAGCCTTGCTCAAAGATCAGGGAATGATGGTGGTCTCGTATTTTGATGATTGTGGTTCATTTGTAGAGCTTTTTCATAAATTACTCTTTAGCTATATTGAGAATATGGATTTAAGTAAAGAGTTAGCGAAAAAATTATTTTTAGCTAAATGGAATTCCATACCGCATACTCGGTCTTTTGAGTCCTGGACGAAAGATGTTTTATTAAATCCTTTTGTACGCCTTAAATATTCTGTAAACTTGCCAAGTCTATTGCAAGACCTCTATGACTTTAAATTAAATTTTTATAGTTCATGGCCTATTTATGATGATGCTACTCAGGTGTATTGGCATAAAGCTCCAAAGCAAAGATCAGAGTTAATGAATTATCAGATAGATCATATACAGCGTTCGTCATTAAGTTATGTACTGGGTGAAAACACCTATATGTATTGTGATAGGACTGATGTCATTAAAATTAATGCTATTTTAAATAATTTAATAAAAGATGTTGATGCTCATATTGATTCACAGAATAGATCTTATTTGAGTTCTATTTTAAGCAATATTGATATGTTGTTAGTATTATTGGGTGAGGTTAGAGGAATTACAAATAAAGATAAAGTTATACGTTTTTATACAATGATTCAATCTATTATTAATGGTCTTTATATGGGTGATGTTGATCAGGTAATAAAAGTATGTAGTAGGGATGCATTATTTATTAATATTTGGGGCATTGCGCATCAATACTTAGTCATGACAAAGGAATGCTGATGAAGAAAATTCGATCTTATGTTGAATTTTTGAATCATGACTACCCGGTTGTTTCTCAGGAAGCTGTGAAGAAAATTAAAGAATCTGTTCAGTCTACTGAGTTACTTAAAAGTAGGATCTGCATGCACAGTTCAGTAGAGTCAGCATTACAACAGATGCTTATTGTACATATGAAAAATACGATTGTTTGGCCGCATAAGCATGTGCATCCTGAGACATTTCTTGTATTAGAAGGAGCGGTAGACATTTTATTTTTTTCTGCTTCTGGAGAAGTAGAATCAATACTAAATTTGCAAAAATACTCTAATAATTCAGGGAATTTTTTTGCATATATTGATGGGAATACATTTCATGCTATGCGAATCAAACAGGACAATACTGTATTTTTAGAAACATCTTTAGGCCCATTTGAAGAGGGCGCATCGATGAATGCATCATGGTGCCAACATTTAACAAATCAGCAATATTTAGATTTTTTAGATGAAGCCATTTCATTATATATTTAAATGGAAAATAAATGATAGTTGCTCAAGATAAAGAAATTAAAAACAAAGTGATTCCATTCGATCGAATTGAATCTACTATCCAATTACATCGTAAAAACAAACGCATAGTTCATTGCCATGGTGTTTTTGATGTATTGCATATTGGCCATATACGTCATTTTCAAAAGGCAAAGGCGCTGGGCGATATATTAGTCGTATCGGTTACACCAGATATCTATGTTAATAAGGGGCCGAATAGACCTGCTTTTACCCAGACTTTACGAGCTGAAATGCTTGCTTCATTGGATGTCGTAGACTTTGTGATTATAAATAAGTATCCAACAGCAATTGAGATCATCCATTTAATTAAACCAGATATTTATACGAAGGGTATTGAATATAAAGACAGTACAAATGATATAACGGGTAAAATTAGAGATGAGCAAGAAGCTGTTGAAGCCTTTGGAGGAAAAATTGAATTTACAGATGATATTACTTTTTCGTCCTCATCTTTAATTAATCAAAATTTTACCCCCTTTTCTTCTGCAGTAATCAATTATCTTAACGCCTTTAAATATCGTGTTAAAGTACCTGATATCCTCAAATATCTTGATAATGCTAAGCAACTTAAAGTAGCTGTTATAGGTGAGGCCATTATTGATGAATATGTTTTTTCTGAGGTGTTAGGTAAAGCGGGGAAAGAGCCTGTGCTCGTTGCTAAAAAATTAAAAGCAGAGCGTTATGCAGGTGGTGTTCTGGCGATAGCGAATCATTTATCAGATTTTGTTGACTCTATCGATTGTTTTACAATGATTGGAGAGAAATCAGAGAATTTAAAGTTTATTAAATCTAAGCTCAAATCTAATATTCATTTAGAGATCATAAATAAAATTAACTCTCCAACGATTGTGAAGCGTCGTTTTGTAGAAAACCATATGAAGCAAAAAATATTTGAAGTGTATGAAATTAATGATACACCGTTAGTTGCAGCACAACAGCAGAATTTAGAGCAACTTTTACAGAGTAAGTTGAAAAATTATGATCTGGTTATTGTGGCCGATTATGGGCATGGTTTTATATCAGGTAATGTGATCAAAACTATTATTCATGAATCAAAATTTTTATCTGTGAACGTGCAGGCTAATGCAGGCAATCACGGTTTTAATTGTATTTCTAAATACGCTAAAGCAGATTATATTTGTATCGCACAGCGTGAATTGGCGTTAACCTATCGGTGCAAGTGTTCTAGTCCCGTAGAGTATATTCAAATGTTATTAGAGGATAAAAATAACTATAAAAATATTATGGTCACGGATGGGCGAAAAGGTAGTGTCACATACAAATCATCTGAGAATCAGTATAAGCAAGTACCCGCGTTGGCTTATAAGGTTAAAGATAGAATTGGGGCAGGTGATGCGGTATTAGCTATAACTAGCTTGTGTATGGTACAAGGTGCTTCAGCTGAAATTTCTGGATTTATTGGTAATGTTGTAGGTGCTGAAGCAGTAGCCATAATGTGTAATAAACACCCGATTGGAAAAATTTCTTTGAAAAAGCACATAACACATTTGTTGAAATGAGATAAATATGAATTGGCTTGATAATATTAATAAATTAAATGCTTGTCTTAAGTCTATGGCCGTTACCGATAGACAGGGCCATGCGCAATGTATTAAAGTAGCTTTCAAGTCGTTATTGGAACGAACCCTACAGTTAAGAGCGTCTGCAAATACCTTATATCTTATTGGTAATGGCGCCAGTTCTTCCATGGCGAGTCACGTGTCTGCAGACTTAGCTAAAAACGGCAAAATTCACACTCAGGTATTTACGGATTTATCGTTAATTACGGCAATTGCTAATGATCTTTCATATGAGGATGTATTTTCTGAGCCATTAGGATTGTACATGCAGGCAGGTGATATGCTCGTTGCGATCAGTAGCTCTGGTAATTCCAAAAATATACTAAAAGCAGCCAAAATGGCTCGAGAGAAAAATGGTTACATTATCACGCTATCAGCGATGAGTGAGGATAATTCCTTGAGGAAATTGGGTGATGTAAATTTTTATGTGCCAGCTGCTACATATGGGTTAGCAGAAACAAGTCATAATACCATCCTGCATTATTGGATTGATTTAATAACCGGCGATGCAATGATTGATCAAAATGAAAAAATTATTTTTAATACAGTTGATACAGTAGAAATATAGATGTCATTTTATTATAAATTTAAGCATACAGTGAAAAAAATCACGTGTTATGGACTTTTTTTGGTTGGCTATGGAGGTCTTTTAATAGCGGATATATTTTTACGAAGAAAAGGAAAGTCGTTGTACTTTTATGTATTGTCTACTCACCGTATTGGAAATTTTAGTTTAGATGTTGATTTTTATTTAAGAAAGTGTCAGCTCGATTCGGATTTTTCAAGAAAAAATGTGATATTTATTTCCGGAAAAAATGTATGCAATACGGTACTACTTGATTTGGTGAAAAGGCATTGTAAGGTGATTGGTGGGGTGAGTGGGAGTATCTTGCATTTTATGCGTAACTGGATAAGAAAAACCAGATTTTATATTTCACTGGTACCAGAAAACAATGAGTATATTTTGTACCAGACGACACGGAGTACACTGCATTTTGAGAAAAAAGAAAATGATATGGGTGCACGTCTTTTGAAAAAGCATTTTGGAATAGAAGTTGGGGAAACAAAATATATTTGCCTTTTTGCACGGGATCAAGTTTATCTCAATACGATGACGCCAGGTAAAAATTGGAGTCATCATCTTTCACGTAATTTTGATGTTGATACGTTTATACCAACAATAGAGTATTTGATTAATCAAGGATTTGTAGTAATTCGGATGGGTAGCCATGTTGCGAAACGCGTTACTTTTTCGCACCCGAAATTTTTTGATTATCCTTACTTAAGCATCAGATCTGAATTTTTAGATTTATTTTTAGTGATGCAGTGTTATTTTTTGATAGGGTCAGCAAGTGGGTTATGTGATCTGACTGGGGTTTTTGGTGTGCCCTATTTAGCAATTAACTACACCCCTTTTCTTGTGGCTCCCTGGAAAGGAAAGTCACTGTATATTCCTAAAAAAATAACAAATTCACAAGGTGAGTTGCTGAGATTTTATGATCTGTTTGCTCAGTCGGAACGTTATATTAGAGACGTTGATTTTTATAATGTTGGCACGCTTGAAGATGTTTATCAGTTCAATTTTATAGATAACACAGCTATAGAAATTATTGAGGCTACAAAAGATATGATTTTTTACGTACAAAATGAGTGCCAGCTTGATAAACCAGATCAAGAATTAATGACTGTTTATTATAGAGCATGGGCTAAAAATACGAAATTTTCTGAAATTAAAACACCTTTGGCTCCCTCATGGCTGAAAAATAATCTGAATTTTTATACGGAGCAAGTCATGCTGCACGCTCACGATACTTCAATTTGTAACGCATCTTAAAATCTCATGGAATCTAAGCAACATTCTAAAATAATTTGTATACAAGGCCTTGGATTCGTTGGAGCTGCTATGGCTGTTGCTGTAGCAGCAAGCCAAGATCCTAAAGGTCAGTTTCAATACCACGTTTATGGAATTGATTTACCTAATCAACAAGGGCTTGAACGAATTAATGCATTGCAACAGGGGCAGTTTCCCTTTACAACAAATGATACCTTTTTATTAGAAACTTTAGAGAGGGTGATACAACAAGGTAATTTTGAAGTGTCAACGGATACAACACACTATGCAAAAGCATCTGTTATTATTGTGAATGTACCACTAGATATACAAAAAGAAGTTGAACCGATACAAGCTGATTTTGTGCCATTTAAAAAAGCCATTCAAACGTTAGGTCAACATGTATCAGCAGGATGCCTAATAATAGTTGAAACGACAGTACCACCTGGAACCTGTATGCATATTGCTAAACCCTTATTAGACGCGGAACTTAAGAAACGCAATATTGACCCTGAGTCGGTTATGTTAGCTTATTCTTATGAACGTGTTATGCCAGGGAAAGATTATTTAAAATCTATTACAGATTATTGGCGTGTTTATGCAGGAATCAACACAGAATCAGCATATGCAGCTCAACAATTTTTAGAAACCATTATTAATACAAAGCAATATCCACTCACTGAGTTAGAGAGTACCACCGCGTGTGAAATGGGTAAGGTGCTTGAAAATAGTTATCGCGCAACTACTATTGCTTTTATGGAAGAATGGGGTCGTTATGCTGAAACGATAGGTGTGGATTTATTTGAAGTTGTGGAAGCTATTCGTTTAAGACCAACACATGTCAATATGCGCACGCCAGGTTTTGGTGTTGGGGGATATTGTCTTACTAAAGATCCTCTATTTTCAGAAATTTCAGCACGGGATATTTTTTCAAAAAAAGACCTTCAGTTTGAATTTTGCAAACGTGCAGTAGCATTGAATGACGCCATGCCGACGGTTTCGTTAAATTACTTGACGCATTATTTAAATGGGCTGAGCGGCAAGAAAATACTGCTTATGGGAGTGAGTTATAGAAGTGATATTGGAGATACTCGTTGCAGTCCCGCACTTGCTTTTATGCAGGCCGCAAAGGCATTAGGAGCAACTTGTATTTGCCATGATCCGCTTATTCGAATGAACGATGATATCTCTATTGAGTTGGCACAGGAAATTCCCGCACTTACCGATATTGATGCTGTTGTTTTTGGTACAGCGCATGATGATTATCAATTGATTGATTTTGAGCACTGGTTTTCTCAGCATAAACCATTTGTATTGGATGCTAATAATGTTCTCAGTAACGGGCAAAGGCATCAGTTGAAAGAGCTTGAGATATCTTTATTTAGTATAGGAAGAGGTCTTCAGTAATGAGTAAGGTATTAGTAACCGGTGGCGTAGGGTTTATTGGCTTGAACCTTGTGCAAGCGCTTTTAGAACAAGGCCACCAAATTGATATTATCGATGATTTGTCACGAGGTGTGTTGGATAAAGAAGCTCAAGATACACTTTCTCATCCAGCAATAGGTATATTAAAATTGGATTTAGTATGTGATGCATTAGACCAGCTTAATACAGACTATGATTTTATTTTTCATTTAGCAGCCATTATTGGAGTGAAACACGTTTTAAAAGCGCCATTTAGAGTATTGAATCATAACATCGCTATGTTATCTAACATATTAAAGCTTGCGCAACGACAAAAAAAATTAAAGCGATTTTTGTTTGCATCAACGAGTGAAGTGAATGCAGGTGCGTTATCTGAAAATAGGTTGCCATTACCAACGCCAGAATTAACATCATTTACTATTCCTGATATTTTGCAGCCGAGAACGTCTTATTTGCTTTCTAAAATTTATGGTGAGGCCATGTGCGTTCATTCGGGTATACCTTATACAGTATTCAGACCACATAATATTTATGGGCCACGCATGGGTATGTCACATGTTATACCTGAATTATTTTTTAAGGTATTTCAGTTGCAAGACGGTGAGACCCTACCGGTTTATTCCATACAACATCAACGTACATTTTGTTATGTCACCGACTTCATAAAAATGTTGCTGAATGTGATGCTAGCACAACAGGGCGAAAATCAGATTGTTAATTTAGGTGTTGAGCGTCCTGAAATAAGTATTTATGATTTAGCTAAAGAAATATTGGTGATCAGTGGTAAGTCAGAAGTGGTCATCACAGATGCGGGAGAGAGTGCAGGATCACCTGTACGCCGCTGTCCGGATATGAATAAAATAGCTGAATTTACAGAATGTGCTCCAGAAGTTAATTTACATCAAGGGCTCAACCTTACATATCAGTGGTATATGCAAAATGTTTTTTCAAATCAGGAACTGTGCGCTCAATAATAGGGAGTTAAAGAAAAATGTCTGTAATGATTTTTAAAAGAGCAGTAAGTGTTTGTGAAACAATTCAAGAATCCGGTTTTTGGAATACCCTCATTAGGGTGAATAAAAAACGTAAATTTATTCCTGTGCATACGTTAAAAAAAATAATTATAATCATTAAAAAAATTGCGCATCCTGTAGAGTATCTACAGAGAAAATATTTAGCCTATACAATCTGTTCTTACTCTCAATATAAAAGATACATTCCAAGAGATATTGCCTATAAAAAATTGAATGCAGAGGATATTCCTGAATCGCAGGCGATTGTAAGCGCATGCCAAAATTATATAAAGCGCATTCAAGAAAAAATTGAAAATATCCCTCAAAAAAGGACGCTCATTTTTCCATTAGTAGACCGTGATTTGATTCAGGATGGGAATACACCAGAAAATGCGTGTCGGGTGTGTGATATTCCAGGACTGGAAGAGTTTATGGTGAATCCTAGAATGCTTGAGATGGTAACATGTTATTTAGGCGAAGCTCCTATTATTGCTTCAGCAAATTTGTACATGAGTCTTCCTAATGACACATTAATTGGTAGCCAGCGGTTTCATTTTGATGGTGAGAGTTTTCGTCAGATTCAATTTATTTTTGCTATTACAGATGTCGATGAGGAAACAGGTCCATTTACATTGATACCCGGTGATAAAGCAGATTTGATTAATCGTATTATTGATCCAGCACAAAGTAGAATATCAGATGAGGAAGTTTATCAGATTGTTGATAAAGCTGATGCGATTAAACTGATTGGTCCAGCGGGTAGTGTATGGGCTGTTGATTCCAGTAGATGCTTACATTACGGTAGTCGAGGCAATAAAAAAGTAAGATGTCATTTACAAATGCAATATATGAGCCGTTTTGCACCGGTTCAATCATCGTGTGAGTTATTGGGGGTTGTTATGAATAAAAAGCTTACGCTATCTACACTACAAAAAATGGCATTAAGTATCACTAAGATATACGAAAATTAATTTTTATGTTAATTGAAACTAATACTACTATAGGTGAATTTATAGAATTTGTGCGTGATGTTTATGCGTGCAATACTTTTATTGCATTGCATGAACCGTTATTTATTGGAAATGAAAAAAAATACGTTAACGAAGCTATCGATAGTACGTTTGTTTCAAGTGTTGGAAAGTTTGTAGATCGCTTTGAAATAGAGTTTGCTCACTCTGTAGGTTCATGCTATGCCATAGCTGCTTCAAATGGCACTTCAGCGCTGCATATAGCATTATTGCTGAGTGGTGTACGGCCAGGCGAGGAAGTGATTACACAGCCGCTCACATTTGTGGCAACCTGTAATGCTATTTCACATGCTTTTGCAACACCCGTATTTGTTGATGTTGACCGCAGTACGCTGGGATTATGCCCAAAAAGTTTAGAATTATTTTTAGATCAGTACGCAACCGTTGAACAGGGTGTGTGTATTAATAAAATAACTGGAAAAATAATTAGAGCGTGTATACCTATGCATACGTTTGGATTTCCGGCTAAAATCGATAAAATTATTGAAATTTGTAAACGATACTCAATAAAAGTAGTTGAAGATGCTGCAGAAGCGCTAGGTTCACTCTATCAAAATAAACATGTTGGAACTTTTTCTGAGTGTGGTGTATTTAGTTTTAATGGCAATAAAATTATGACGACAGGTGGTGGTGGAATGATTGTGACTGATGATGTCGAGCTTGCAAAAAAAGCAAAACATCTCACAACAACAGCTAAAGTACCTCATGCTTGGCAATATTATCACGATGAAGTAGGGTATAACTATAGGATGCCGAATCTTAATGCAGCATTAGGTTGCGCCCAACTTGAGAATTTACCTAGATTTTTAGCTGCCAAAAGAGCTTTGTCAGAACAGTATAGAGCTTATTTTTCTCGAACGAATATAAAATATTTAACAGGAGGATCAGAGTCAAATCCGAACTATTGGTTAAATGCAATTTTATTAGAGAGCAAAGAATATAGGGATGCGTTTCTAATGATAACCAATAGACATAATGTGATGACCCGACCTGCCTGGGAACTGATGACGAATTTACCGATGTATCGAGATTGTTTTAAAATGGATATTTCGAATGCGCAGCATATTGCAGATCGATTGGTTAATATTCCCAGCACACCCGTGATGCGTGCATGCATATGAAACGTAAAATTTGTGTTATAACGACGGCGCGATCTGATTATGGTTTACTGAAATCAATATTGCATGAAATACACAATGATGCTGATTTAGAACTCCAGTTAGTCGTGACGGGTATGCATTTATCTTATGAATATGGGTACTCTGTTGATCGAATTGTACAAGATGGGTTTCCTATTGCACAGCGGGTTGAAATATTACTATCCAGTAATAGTAGACAAGGTATGGTTAAGTCAACTGGTTTAGCTATGATTTCGTTTGCAGATTCCTTGACGCAATTGGCTCCTGATATAGTTGTAGTACTCGGTGATCGGTTTGAGAATTTTGCTGCTGCCAGTGCCGCCAATCTCATGAACATTCCTGTTGCACATATTCACGGCGGTGAGCTCACCTTCGGCGCTACTGATGACAGCATGCGCCATGCCATCACTAAATTATCACACATTCATTTTCCAGTTTGTGAGGTGTATAAAAATCGTATTTTACAAATGGGCGAGCCGGCATCACATGTTTTTAATTTCGGTGCTCCTGGACTCGACTATTTAGATCATTTTAGTTTTTTAAGCAAAGAACAATTAAATTCTGAGTTAGGTTTTCAGTTTGGCAAACCTACTTTTTTGATTACATTTCATTCTATCACTCGTGATGTAGAAAATAGTTTGGAGCACATTCAAATAGTGATAGCGGCATTAGATTCCTTTCAGGAAGCAACGCTGATTTTTACAGAAGCGAATGCAGATGCAGGTGGGCAAGTTATTAATAACTGCATACGTGACTATGTGAAACACAATTCACAGCGTATGTTCCTTTTTAAGGAGTTGGGACTTCCAAATTACATTAGTATTGCAGGGCACGCCGATGTGGTGATTGGAAATTCATCGAGCGGTGTCATTGAAATTCCGTGTATTGGTAAGCCCAGTATTAATATTGGATCACGTCAAGATGGTCGTATTCATCCAGATTCTGTGATCGATGTTGAATTGAATAGTGCTTCTATAGTCGATGCTATAACACAAGCACTTACTGCTGAGTTTCGCTCTTATGCGAAAGCAGTGGCTATTCCTTTTAAGCAAAAAAATACTTCAAAACGTCTTGTCAATTTATTAAAGACTTTAAATTTGGATTCTATCTTGTATAAAAAATTTAGTGATTATTCCTTTAAAATTGAAGAAGTGGTGTGATGAAACAGTCTGTCTATATTATTGCTGAAGCCGGTGTGAATCATAATGGTGATATGAGTACAGCGTATAAAATGATTGATGCAGCAGTTAATTCAGGGGCTGATGCTATTAAATTTCAAACATTTCAGCCGGAACTTTTAGTGACAACGTATGCAGAAAAAGCACCGTATCAGATGGCATCGTCTCAAGATCAACAAACACAGTTTGAATTATTGTCTACATTAGCGTTAAAGCCACACCAGTTTAAAACCTTATATGATTATTGCAGCAATAAAGGTATTGAATTTTTATCTACTCCATTTGATATGAGCAGTGCATTATTTTTGGTAGAAGAGTTGAAGTTATCTAAAATCAAAATTGGTTCAGGGGAGTTAACGAATGCACCACTTCTTTATTTTATAGCGTGTCATGGTGTTGATATTATATTATCAACCGGTATGGCAACACTGGGTGAAATAGAGCAAGCATTGGGTGTCATAGCATACGCTTATTTGGGAGGAAGGTCTCCCGGTGAAGAGGCATTTCGGGAGGCTTATTTTTCAACCGAGGGTCGTGACCTGTTATGCAGTAAAGTAACCCTATTGCATTGTACTTCGAATTACCCTGCTCACGCAGTCGAGCTTAATCTTCATGCATTAAAAACATTAAAGTTAGCTTTCCCGGTTACTGTTGGCTATTCAGATCACAGTTTAGGAGTGGGGGTTTCGTTAGGAGCAGTCGCATTAGGGGCGCATGTCATCGAAAAACATTTTACTTTAGATAAAGCACTTTCAGGGCCTGATCATGCTGCCTCTTTATCAGTAGATGAATTAGTGTTACTAGTCACTGAAATCAGAAGATTGGAACAGGCCTTAGGTTTTACTTATAAAATCCCATCTAAAAATGAAATGGATACGGCGCGTGTCGCACGCAAAAGCTTAATGGCACAGGAGCTTATCAATAAAGGGGATGTGTTTTCTTGCGATAATTTAGTTGCAAAACGCCCGGGGACAGGGATTTCGCCTATGCGCTATTGGGATTATATTGGAAAATCCGCACAAAAAATGTATAAACCTGAGGTTATGTTAGATGAATAAGTCAGTCATCTTAATTGGTTTGGGAGGGCATGCCTCTGTTTTATTAGATATATTAGCTCTTAACCACATCAGGTGTGTTGGTTATATCGATTCTAAAAATACAGGGCATTGTGATTTGGAATACTTAGGCACAGATGAGATATTTCTTGATAGTAACAGACATGTTGGTGTGGGTTTGATTAACGGTGTTGGTACAATTAAATCCTGTGCTTTACGCAACGCAGTGTATCTAAAATATAAGCAAGCGGGATTTGAATTCGTATGTTTAGTTCATCCGAGTGCCATAATGAGTTCTACAGCACGATTCGCTGAAGGTGTGCAAGTGTGTGCTCGATCAACTATTCAGCCGTATGCCTGTATTGGTGAAAATGCCATTATTAATACGGGAGCCATTGTTGAGCATCATGCCAGCGTTGGCAGGCACAGCCATATTGCACCCGCTGCAGTGATCTGTGGTTCAGCAGTCGTTGGAGAGCAGGTATTGATTGGAGCCGGTGCTGTTGTCTTGCCAGGTGTTAAGATAGCGAGTCACAGTGTTATTGGAGCAGGGGCAGTGATTCATCGTGATATTTCTCATGCAGGTATTTATGTCGGTAATCCGCATCGTGAACTCGGGGCATACCCTGATTTGATAGCATAACATCATGAAACTGATCTGCTTATTTATTTGAATATTTATAAGTCCAATTTTATTTACATAAAGAGAGTAACATGCAAGAAAAGGTAAATCATACAATTTTTAATTCTTTTAAAGAACTCATTTTAGTTCTCACAGCATCTGAGCGGAAAAATTTTATGAAATTAGTTTTTTTAATGCTAACGTGCTCACTTTTTGAATTTATTAGTATTGGTTCATTATTTCCCTACATCAAAATTATCAGTGATCCTGATATTATTCATAGGAGTAGAAAATTAATTTTTATTTATAAAACCTTACACTTCTCAACTGATTATAATTTTATCATATTTTTGGGTATATTAATCATGGGGTTAATGCTCTTTAAAGCGGGCATTGGAATGCTGAATAATTATAAACAAGTTAAATTTGCTACAGCTATTAAAAAGCGTATTTCGACAACGTTATATACAGTCTATATCACAATGCCAATTTCAGATATCTCAAAAGAAAATACTATGTTTTATAGTAAATATCTTTTATATGATGTGGAGAATTTTTATGGTGTTATGAATGGGTTATTTAATATGTTAACGAGTTCACTCATGATGTTGGCTTTAATTGTACTGATGTTTATGGTAACAACCTCTTTAGTTATTCTGTCATTGGGTTTGTTAGGAACGCTGGTTCTTTTGTGTGTTAGAGCGACTAAGCGTAAGAGTCAACTGTTAGGTGTTGAAGGTGAAAAAACATATCGTTATTTATATCGGCATGTAGACGAATCATTAAAAGGAATTAAAGATGTTAAAATTTTTCAGAAAGAGGCTCATTTTAAAGATGAATTTGTAGTGTTACAGAATCAAATTCAACATCAACGTATTGCGATAGCTGTCATGGCTAATATTCCATCCGTTATTATTAACACGTTTGGTTTTGGAATTATATTAGTGATCATGCTTACTTTATTAATTATTCATGGCTCTATTCTAAATTTATTGCCTTCATTGGGGATTATGGCTCTTTCTATACAACGACTATTGCCTGGTATGACACTTATTGCTACTAATTTTAGTGCGGTGAGGACAAATAATATCGCGATTTTTAAAATAGCCGAATTGCTTAAAAAAGCGCTGAATAAGACGAATACGGATTATACACAGAAAAGAAATGCTCGTAGGCTTGCGTTTAATAAAGAATTAACGATTGAAAATCTTTTATTTAGCTATAAACCTGATGAGCCTGTACTGAATATTGCGAAATTGGCTATACAAAAAAATAAAATGGTAGGATTTATTGGAAAATCAGGATCTGGAAAGAGTACGTTGATTGAAGTGCTATTGGGTTTATATCCTCTTCAGAATGGGCGTATCTTGTGTGATGGCGCACCTGTTGTAACGTCTTTTTTAGAGGAATACAATGGACGCATTGCCTACATATCACAAAAACCATTTATTTTAGACACATCATTAAAAAAGAATATTGCTTTTGGAGAATCGGATGATGAGATAGATTTTAATCGCCTTAATACAGCGATTAAAGTATCTCAATTGACAGAATTAGTATGTGGCTTTAAAAATGGAATTGATGAGGAGCTTGGTGAGGACGCTGTAAAAATTTCAGGAGGACAGAAACAGCGTATTGGTATTGCTCGAGCCATTTACAGTAATGCGGATATGCTTGTTTTTGACGAATCAACCAGTGCATTGGATGCGGAAACCGAATATCACTTTTATAAAGATTTGAAGCAATGGTCCGCTTCTAACAAAACGATTATTATTATTTCACATCGTAAGGCATTACTTGAATTTTGTGATCAGGTGATCACAATGGAAAAAGGTAAGGCACTTGAGTCTCGTGATTTTATAGATAACGATTTAATGTTAGCAGAGACTTAATCATAAAAGTGGTTTACATTTTATAGCTATGGATTCTAGTTTGAAAAATATTTTTATTCGTGTCACTTCTACGATTGAAGAAGCGGCTTTTGTTATTAATGCTAACTCAGAGTATCGTATCGCATTGGTAGTTGATCAAGACGACATTTTAATTGGCACGGTCACAGATGGTGATATACGCAGGGCGATTATTGAGCATAAGCCATTATCAGGAACTGTTGCTCAGATTATGAATATCACACCTCATGTCCTACATGAGTCAGAAGATAGGCAGAAAATATTAAATCTTATTGAGACAGAAGGTTTTTTACAGGTGCCTATTGTAAATGATAAAGGTCAAGTTGTTGCCGTAGAAACTTTACATCATTTAACTAAAATAAGTTGTAGCGATAATAAAGTCATTATTATGGCAGGCGGCTTTGGTACGCGACTGCGACCATTAACAAATGATTGTCCTAAACCCATGCTTTCTCTGGGCGAAAAACCTTTGTTGGAACATATAGTTAGTGATTTTATTCGATATGGATTTAAAAATTTTATTTTTAGCGTTTATTATTTACAAAATAAAATTTACGATTATTTCAAAAAAGGTGAGCAGTGGGGGATTAATATAACGTATTTTACTGAGCCACAACCACTTGGTACAGCAGGATGTTTGAAGCATATTGTAGATGAAAATATAAAGGAACCACTCATTATAGTTAATGGCGATGTTTTGACTAAAGTAAATTATAAGAATTTATTAAATTATCATTTAGTGCATAAAGCAGATATAACTTTATGTGTGCGAGCACATGAAATTGAAATTCCTTATGGTGTAGTTACTTTTGAGCACATTAATTTAAAAGAAATAGAAGAAAAACCTAAAATTAAAAATTTCGTTAATGCAGGAATCTATATAGTCAATCCCGAGATAATTAGAAAATGTGTATTAACACCTCCCTATCATATGACTGATCTTATTGCTTATTATTTGAAGCTCAATAAAAAGATTGTTATTTTCCCTATCCATGAATATTGGATCGATATTGGTCGTATGGAAGATTATAAGGCAGTTCAGGAAGAATATAATTATTATGTATAGTCACCATAAAATTTTAGCACTCATTCCTGCCAGAAGTGGTTCGAAAGGATTGCCGCGGAAAAATATCCGCGATTTTTCTGGAAAGCCATTGATTGCCTGGACTATTGCGGCGGGTTTAAAATCAAAATATATTGATACTGTCTATGTTTCAACAAACTGCCCTGAAATTCAGAAAGTAGCGTTAAACTACGGTGCCGAGGTACCTTTTTTAAGGCCTGCAACATTAGCTGCTGATGATTCAGAGATGACGAGTGTTGTAAAACATATGCTGTCTTGGATTACACAGAACACCAGTTTACATTATGATTACGTGATTTTATTACAGCCGACATCACCATTGAGAACAGCAGCACATATTGATGAAGCGTTGGAATTGTATTTCACTCAAGCTCAAGCTGATCAGCAGCATTGCTTAGTATCAGTATCGCGTGTACCATCAAAATATAATTGGTTATTAGGCACAGATGCACAGAATCATGCTCATTTTGTAATGAATATCGATCAACATGATTTATGTCGACAAAAATTAAGAAGTTTATATTTACCAAATGGTGCTATCTATATAAGTAACATCAAAGAGTTTAATGGGTTTTATGCTCATAGAACTTTATTATATGAAATGCCAGAACGGGATTCTGTTGATATTGATTTTGAATCAGATTTCGCACTGGCTGAATCACAAGGAGTCATACATGATTAATTATCCAGAATCAGTTAACCTTTCTCATTTTACAGCAGATACCGATTTAGAAATAAAATATGGTCTTCCAGAACAGGTACTCTATTGTAAAAAATGTGTTATTTCAAATCAACGCCCCACTTCATCTAATGAGCATGCACATAAATCACAATCGAAGAAACAAGCTATTTATTTTGATGATGAGGGAGTATGTGATGCTTGCCGTTTTACTGAGAAAAAACACACACAAATTGATTGGATAGATCGTGAAAAGCAATTGAAAGCATTATGTGATCAATACAGGCGTACAGATGGCAGTTATGATTGTTTATTGCCTGGATCAGGTGGTAAAGATAGTTTTTACGCAGCACATATTTTGAAATATAAATATGGTATGCATCCACTTACCATTACCTGGGCCCCTAACCTGTATACAGATTGGGGCTGGAAGAATCATCAAGCATGGATACATGCAGGATTCGATAATATTTTAATTACTCCGAATGGTATAACGC
>CAZFAA010000026.1:0-8532 GCA_964516605.1 uncultured Coxiella sp.
CCACGTCCTGTTATACCCATTTTTTGCAGCCGAAAAATGAGGTTTCTAAGTGGTGATGGGTCATGCTGCGCATAACCACCAAACAACTCATCTGCCCCTTCCCCTATCAACACCACCTTGGATGTCGATTGAATGTGCTGACATAATTTCATTAAAAAAACGCAGCCTGAATGCACAATGGGCGCATCCATATGATAGGTTGCTAACTCTAAATTATCCGCATAATCTTGCGCAGTCATGTTAAAAGAATGGTGCATACCGCCATAACGCTGTACGACTTCACGCTGATAGGTTGACTCATCATATCTGGGTTCATCTAAAGTAATGGAAAAGGTATGTAACTCCTTTACGTGTTTTGACAACATCGCCATCATCAAACTCGAATCAACGCCACCACTTAATTGCACGCAAAAACCAACGTCTGAACGTGTGTGCAGTAAGAAACTCTCTCGCAGCTCTGCTTCAATTTGCGCAACGGTATCTTTAAAATTAAGACGTGATGGGCTTTTGTAAAATGTCTGGCGCAAATTAAAATAACTGTTTTTGTGGATCGAGTTCGCAGCACACTGCTCTATTTTCCAATAAAAACCAGGCAAGACTTTTATGATTCCCTTCAAGAGTGTGCGATCGCCGGCTAAGTAACGGTAATTAAATTGCTCCGCAAGCGCGGCTTCATTCAGAGAAAATGGCACGATGTGTTTAAATGCCTTCACTTCGCTCGCAAAATAGTAATAGTCTTTATCTTCGGCAAAATAAAGCGGTTTAATACCTGGGAAATCGCGTGCTAGAAACACAGATTGCTCTTGCAAATCCACCACTATAAAAGCAAACATGCCAATAAATTTAGTCAGGCACGCTTGGCCCCAATGAATATATGCTTGCAATAATACTTCAGTGTCCGACGCCGTGTGAAAAACAACGCCCTGTGCCTGCAATTCTTTTTTCAGCTCAATATAATTATAAATCTCGCCATTAAATACACAGATATAACGTCCAGTTGAATCATGCATAGGTTGATGCCCATGCTGTGACAGATCAATAATCGCTAAACGCCGAAATCCAAGACCGATCCAATCTTGTATAAAATAACCCTCATCGTCCGGACCGCGGTGCAGAATTCTAGCATTCATCCGTTGAATAGTAGATAAATCAGCGCGTGCTCGGCCTTTACTTATTTGAGCGACAAAACCACACATAAAAATCCTTATTTAAAATTTAATGATCGCCCGCTATAACAAAGCCAGCTCACCTACCACGCTCAACACACCTTCGACTACTTCATGCACCTGACTCTGTGTTAAATACGGATGAAAAGGTAAACTTAATACATGCTGTCCTGCATAAGCTGCTTGCGGTAATATAAAAGAGCTCGCTTCTAATTCTGCAACAATCGGCTGCTCATGCAATCCTTTAGGATAATGCACCACAGTGGGGATGTTTTTTTCATGTAACGCGCGCTGCACATCAGCACGCTGCTTCACTTGAATGGTATATTGTGCCCACGAACTTTTGTTATGCGCTTCAATATAAGGAACCACTAAACGCCCATCAAAAAGCTCGGTATACCACGTAGCAACCTGTTGGCGCTTGGCTAATTCATCATCGAAAATATGTAACTTCTCAATTAAAATCGCTGCCTGCAATGTATCGCAACGGCCGTTAATACCAATCATCGTATGATGATAACGCCCATCTTGACCGTGATTTAAGATACATCGCATTTTTTTGGCCAATTGCGCATCATTGGTAAAGCACGCCCCCGCATCACCGTAGGCACCGAGTGGTTTGGCTGGATGAAAACTCGTGCACGCGATGGTCGACAACGCACACGATTTGCGATCCTTATAGTGTGCACCAAAACTTTGTGCAGCATCTTCAATCACCGCTAAACCATGGCGATTGGCGATAGCGTTGATCGCATCCATATCAGCACATTGACCATACAAACTCACCGGAATAATCGCTTTGGTTTTAGGCGTGATTGCTTGCTCTAATAAGTTGGAATCTAGATTATAGGTGCGTGGATTGATATCAACATAAATGGGCTTTGCACCTAAAAGATAAATCACTTCTGCTGTTGCAAAAAAACTAAATGGCGTCGTAATGATTTCATCGCCCGGTTGAATCTCAAGTGCCATCAACGCTACCTGCAATGCAGTAGTGCCACTGCTCATTGCAATCGCATGTTGTGCTCCGACATGTTGTGCCAGCATCGATTCGAGCTCGGCAACTTCAGGTCCCATGATAAATTGACCGTGCTCAAACACGCGCGCGACGGCAGCATCCATCTCTTTTTTGATGAGCTGATACTGCGGCTTTAAATCGATAAATTGCATCCCATTTCCTCTTTAATGGCGGGCGGTATAGATCTGCAAATTGTGAAGCATCAAGCACTTAAGTCAAGTACTTTTGCACATAAATCAACGCAACGGCAGTAACATTGATAATTTAATAAAAATCATCAGGTTACTAAATTTTGTGTCAAATTGCAGTTTCAAATTGCAATTTGACACAAAACCTCATAACGGTTTGAATATAATAATTTTTCAAGTGATATATACTCCCTGCAATACCATGACCAAATGCCCATAATCAATCACCACAAGGCACATATCACAACGCGTTTCACACCCTCATCGGCCAGCAGTATATACCCATTACATGTCAAGGTGCGAGCAACATCTTGAAGTGGCACAAAAGCGAGATGAGGTTTCTAAGGGGAGAACGTTATTCTCCCCTTAGTGGCCCGCGTGGCTTTACGACACGCGAGACCATCAATAAAAGAATACCGCGAGCCATCCATCTTTTAATTTGCATCTTCAATGGCGAGTGGTATAGCTGAACGCTTTAATCAACCCCCTCAATCCGGTATCATAGCGCTTTCCAACCAGTAAGAGATTAATTTATGACCAGCAGTCCACTGACCGCCATCTCCCCACTCGATGGACGTTATGCTCATCAAACCATTCCATTACAACATCTTATGAGCGAATTTGGACTGATTCATCATCGCATCATCGTGGAAATAGATTGGCTCATTACGCTGGCCAAACACCCTGATATACCTGAAATCGCACCTCTTAAACCTGCACAATTGCATTATCTGCACGATATCATCAACAACTTTAGTGTAGAGGACGCTCTGCAAATAAAAGAGATTGAAAAAACAACGCATCATGATGTCAAAGCCGTTGAGTATTATTTGCAAGAACAATTCAAAAAGGGCCCTAACCTCACTGCTTATATCCCTTTTATTCACTTTGCTTGTACGTCTGAAGATATTAATAATGTGGCGTATGCACTCATGCTTAAAAAAGCGCGTGCAGACATTATCCTTCCAAAATTAGCTGAATTACTACTCAATCTTGAGAAAATGGCATACGATAATGCCGCGGTCGCTATGGTTTCGCGCACACATGGCCAATACGCCACACCCACCACCCTCGGTAAAGAAATACGTAATATTGCACAGCGGCTGCAACACCATCTCAGCACCTTACAACACATTGCTATTCAAGCGAAATTCAATGGTGCTGTTGGTAATTTCAACGCACACCGCGTAGCCTACCCGAATGTAAACTGGCCTGCACTGAGCCAACAGTTTATCGAATCCTTAGAATTAACCTATAACGCCTACACTACCCAAATTGAACCGCATGACTTTATCGCCGAACTAATGCAGGGTATCAAAAGAACCAACATCCTACTCATCGATCTGTGCCAAGATTTTTGGGGTTATATTTCACATGCTTACTTCACCCAACTTAAAGTGGCAGGTGAAGTTGGCTCATCGACGATGCCGCATAAAATCAACCCGATTCATTTTGAAAATGCAGAAGGCAATCTCGGACTTGCCAATGCGTTAGCCGGACACATGGCGGATAAATTACCTATTTCACGCTGGCAGCGCGACCTAACCGACTCAACTGTATTACGCAACCTCGGCAGTGTTTTCGGATACAGCCTCATTGCATATCTGTCCCTAGAAAAAGGCTTAAGTAAACTGCAGGTGAATCATGAAGTCATCTTGGCTGATCTGGACGAACGCTGGGAACTGATTGCAGAACCCATTCAAACTGTGCTACGTCGCTATGGCATAGCCGATGCCTACGAACAATTAAAGGACCTGACCCGCGGCCAACACATCACAGAACACGACATAAAACGCTTTATTGCAGAGCTTGCTATTCCAGATACAGCCAAACAAGACTTAAGTGCGCTAACACCAGCTCTCTACATCGGCTATGCAGTAGAATTAGCCGAGAAAAAATACTAGACTAACCGCTATGACCCTAACACAACAACTCTATAAGGCACTTAGTCATTACTTTACTAAGAACGCGCCCGCTAAAAACGCTTATTTGTGTGACTTTGGACGTATCTGTCATGAAGTACGCCCAGCCGATGTGTTACTGATACAAGGGCGTAACCGCATCAGTAAAATCATCCAACACGTCACGTTCAGCCCCTGGAGCCATGCGGCATTATTTATTGGACGCCTCCATGACATAGAAGACCCTTATTTACGTGAACACATTCACAAATATTATCAAGGTAAACTCACTGATCAACTGGTCATTGAATCCATCGTCGGCAAAGGCACTGTCATCAACAATATTAAATACTATCAAGATGATCACATTCGTATCTGTCGCCCAACAGGGCTTACTTATCGTGATGCCCAACTGGTGATATCACACGCCTCACAAAAATTAGGGCGCAAATACGACGTCAGGCAATTTCTCGATTTGGGTCGCTTATTCCTACACAGCATGATTATTCCACCGCGGTTTCGCTCAACCTTATTTAATTACAAACCAGGCTATGCTACCGAAGACATCTGTACGACGATGATTGCTGAATCGTTTATGTCGGTGAAATTTCCGATTTTACCTTTGATACGCGAAAATGGCGATAAAGTATATGAAATGATCCCACGTAATCCCAAATTGTTTACACCCAAAGACTTCGATTTTTCGCCTTACTTTGATATCATTAAATACCCCATTTTCCATATGGGGCACCCCACCGCCCCCTATCGCAATCTACCATGGAATGAAGGATATTATAGTAACGATGAATATGGTGTTAAGGAAATGCCACAGCATCCTCCTGAAAAGAGCGCTGAATAATGCTAGAATTTCGCATTGGCAAAGATGAATTAGGCCACGATTACTTAGAAACACACCTTACCGGCAAACCATTACTCACCATTCCCCAACTCAATAAAGGCACCGCCTTCACACTGACTGAACGCCATCAATTAAAGCTTCTAGGTAAATTACCCTCGCGTGTTGAAACCATTGAAGAACAAGTGCGCCGCGCCTACAAACAATTTTCAAGTTACGATAAACCCATTAACCGGAATATTTTTCTCAACCAAATTCTCAATAGCAATCAAGTCTTGTTTTACAAATTGATCAGTGAACACCTTGAAGAAATGCTACCGGTTATTTATACACCGATTGTTGGCAATGCTGTGGAACAATTTCATAAAAAATTTTTGCAACCACGTGGGCTGTATATTTCCTATGACAATTTAGACTACATTGAAGAGTGCCTCAATAACCGCAGTAATGCAGACATTAAATTAATTGTGATCAGTGATGGTGAAGGGGTTCTCGGCATTGGCGATCAAGGTATTGGTGCAATGATGATACCAATTGCCAAACTCATGGTGTATACCGCCATCGGTAAAATTAACCCCCTCAACACTCTGCCAATTATGCTGGATGCAGGAACCAATAATCGCTTCCTATTAGATTCACCCTATTATTTAGGTTGGCGTCATCCGCGCATCAGCGGCACCGAATACGATACCTTTTTAAAAGTGGTTATTGATGCGATCAAACGTCATTTTCCACATGTATTTTTACACTGGGAGGATTTCGGTAAGCACAACGCGCACCGTAATTTAGCCACCTACCGTAAACAAATTTGCAGTTTTAACGATGACATTCAAGGCACTGGCGTTGTGGCCGTTGCCGCTATCTTAGCGGCATTACGGCGCACAAAAGAGTCCTTAAAAGATCAACGCATTATTATTTTTGGTGCAGGTTCAGCAGGCATGGGAGTAGCATATCAAATTTTTAATGCGCTGTTGCGCCACGGTGTTGATGCACAAACGGCCTATAAACAATTTTGGCTCATCGATCATACGGGGCTTATCCATACCGACTCCCAACACACAGAAGCACATCATGAGTTGTATAAACGTAATGTAGAAGAACTGCAACACTGGACGGTTACTAATAAAGAGCACATCACCTTATTGGAGACCGTAGGGCATGTGAAACCCACCATACTCATCGGCACATCGGCTGTGGCGGGTGCATTTACACAAGAAATCATTACAGAAATGGCAAAACACGTCACAAATCCCATTATTTTTCCCCTGTCGAATCCAACAGAACGCGCTGAAGCAACTCCTCTTGAGCTGATTGAGTGGACGCAAGGTCGTGCATTGATTGCTACCGGAAGCCCATTCGCTCCTATTCAATATCAAGGTAAAGAATACGTCATCAGCCAGTGTAATAATTTTTTAGCGTTCCCAGGTCTTGGACTTGGCATCATCGCTTCTTGTGCCAGTTTTGTGTCGGATAATATGTTATGGGCTGCCAGTGAAGCATTGAGCCGTTATACACAAGTGCAAGAACACACACTGCTACCTATGATTGCTGATGCGATCGATGCAACGTATCAAATGGCACTAGCTGTAGCACAGTGTGCGATTGATGAAGGCTTATCTCAAGCCGATCCAGGATGCTGCGCCACAGAACTTGTTAATGCTGTACGTTGGGAGCCACGTTACTTACCTTATCGGTCTGTGTATAGTGGACCCCAAAAACTGGACCGGTAAATAAGATAGAATCCCTCTTAATCATCTCTCATCGGGTGGAGATTCAGAATTCCCGGACGGGAATTCCTGTTATTTAATTTAAATACATAATGTGTAGCAGTCTCATTACCAAGGTAACCTGTCGGATTCATTACTGAGCAACTTTGTCGATTCATCTCGCAGCGCTTCTAATGCAATTTTTTTCTTGTGGACTGTACTTTTTTCGTATGTTGGACATTTATATCTGCCAATTTCTGGAGAGAAACTATATCTTATTTAGCTGTCCAGTCTTTGAGGTCAGCTATAGTTGACTTAAACTTAGCCTAAATGATAGGCTCTGCAGACTAAATAGCAGTGGACTAATGTGATGCCAGATAGCGTTGTAAAAAATATTAAATCACCCTTAGATGACGGCAACATTAAAGGCCAAATTCAACAAACTCTTACTGAACTACGCATGATCGCAGCTCACCACAATCCCACTCAGACCTATGGGAGTCCAGGGGATCTCTTACAGGCTGCTTTACTGACTGATGCCACACAAGCAGTATCTGCATTAGAAACACTGTTAAATGCCCAGCCTACTGAGCCACTTGAGGCGCTCAAAGAAAAATTCAAGCAGCTTTGTAAAACACGTTGGGAGCAACTAAAAGGTTCGGATCTTTTTTTTGATCGTGCTCCAAATAGTAAAATTAATGAGGCCTACTTTGTAATTTTTAACATATTGTTCGGGCCTGAACCCACTTTAGCCCAAGCCTTGACTGTATTATGCCCGGGTACTAAATATTTGTTAAAAGTAGCTTTAGAAAAAGTAGATTTAGGTGGAAATTATACCACTAAAATAACAGGGATCACCAAGCAACCCCTCAATGAGGAAATACTTGAAGAAGAAGAAGAAGTAGTAGTAGTAGGGAAAGATACCCTAGGAAATTATATTCTTTTCGAAGACTGTCTTTTCCCACTGGCACAACTACGTTTGACTATCGAGCTGCAGCTAGAGGCTGCTGAAGAACTTTCAAAAATGAACAGTAAGTTACCTCCCCTTATTTATAGCCATAATCAGACTTTTTCAGATTTAAAAAATGACATGCAGGCTTATAGAGCACAAGGGCTAACCCCAAGGCAGGCACTGGAACAGTTGATTACAGGACTAAGGCTCGGGGGAGCAAAAAAAACAGGCTCAGAAATACAAGCAGGGTCTGCTTCTGCAAGAGCAATAGGCTATTTTTATAAGTATTTACATAGTATTAATAATGATGGCATAAAAGAAAAATTAGAAGGTTTAAGTAATAACGTTGACACTGTCAAATCGATTTTAACAATATTTCTAGGCATGAGGGGGGAGTGTGTTGAAGTCGCAGCAACAAAGTTAGAAAACATCTTATCAAAAAACAGAGATCAAGATTTTTTAAACATCCGACCACATGCTGATGCAAAATTTTTATCGGATATCAAAAGTAAATATGGCTCTCTTAGAGAACCACCCTCATTGCCAACACTTGCCAACATACAGGACGCACGACGTTTACCAGACGACTTCCTGAGAACTGTTTTTAGCAAAATTAGAATTAACAACTTCGACGTGCTCATTCAGTTTTTGCTTCTAAGCATAACCACTGAATATTACCATACATTTTTGGAAGAAGTGTCAGTCGACACTGAAAGACTTTGGCTGATGTTGCTTGAACATATTA
>CAZFAA010000026.1:8632-20577 GCA_964516605.1 uncultured Coxiella sp.
ATCAGATTTGTTAACTCGGCTTTCTAAATATTACCCATTTTATCAGCTGTATTCTGAAATATTTTTCCTGCTGACGTTCGTACTGAAGGAACTATCTGAAAATGAGACTAGCGCATTAAGCGATACAAAATATTGGAATGATGCTGCCGCACTGGCTCAATTTTTTTCCGAACCACGTCATATAGATTTCGACGGCTTACCATCTGGCACTTCATTTTTCCAGTTCGGCATTAAAGAAGCAGGAAAAGAATTTTTAAAAAATATACTTATATCTTTTAAGGCTATTACACAAGAAATTCTCGAAAGAAAATGGTTTGATTCTTTATTCAATAGAGATTTGATACCTGGTTTTTATTTTGACGAGCCATCTGAACTTTATCAAGGTTACTATACAATGTTTAAAGATTTAGTTTTTATATTAAAACTACTCCCTACACCCCTCTATACTGATTTTTTGTTTTTTTTCTTAAAAGAACCATACAAGTATACACTTCAAAAAAGTGTTTTATCTCAAATTGCCACAAAGGCATGTATGCAATTACCAAACGATATGCAATTACCAAACGATCGGAAAAAAATCTTATTTGATTTATTAACCGACATAAAATTACCGAACACTGATAATGCATCTGACATAGCATCAATATTAAATACGCAGTATCATTTTTTAAGAGAGCCATCGCTCCAAATACAATTATGCCGTAATTTTATTAACACGACTTATTTTAAAAACTTAAAAAAACGTGATCAGAGTGACTTTGTTGCAACGCATGTAGACGAAAAATTTAGGGTAATTTTCATCAATGAGCTCCTCAAAAACCAAGCGACAGAGAAAGAAAAAATTGAATTTCTTGAGCATCATCTATCTGCAAAAATATCATTTAACGGTTTAATGTTTGAACCTAGCTTTACAAAACACGAGGATAGCTTTAGACCTCCTGTACATAGATCCATAGAAGAATTTGATGAAATCGTAGGATTATTTGAAAAGACGTTTGAACTTAATCTAAACACTCCAAAACAACTACCTTCAAAAAAGCTTATAGATTTCATGTCCCAGACTGAGAAGCTACCTAGGAGGCGGTTGTGGGCTATGTCGTGTTTACAAGCTAATCGTGATAACTACAACGATGCATTGATTGAATTATTAGCATATTCCCGTACATTAGTTGCCGCCACACTATGTTGTCATGTAAAACCCAAAGACCCTACAGTCACCTTTAACCTGATTTGTCGAGCTATTGAAAACCCGCGGCGGCCAGTGATTAAACCTGATAGAGCAATACTGATCATGTCAGCATTAGCAAATGCTAAAATAAATGCCTTTAACAGCCAAAGCATTCCTGCTGCGGTTCGATGGCAACTAGGAACACATAAAATACAAGAACAACTCGAGCAAAAGTTCTTAGACGACTCTAGTGACATCAAATTAACATTGACAGATTTAATGCTAAAAAATCGCACCGGTATATCACTCCTTGCCAGACTGATGAAGATTAAACCACTCAATCTCAACAAGTTTCTTAAAGAAAATAAGTCAGAAGACGTTAAAACACGGCGTGCATTTTTCCGTTTTTTAACTTCAAATCAATCTGGTGGCACTCCTCTGCTCACCCAATTCTTAGATGCTTCTGATAATTTTAGTGATCCGAATAGTAATGTGGATCAAAAGGCTGATAATTTAATAGCCTTACTATCCTTTCTGACACATGAAGACCGCATACTTTTTTGCCGTAATCAATACAAATTATGGCTCAAATCCACTCCGAAAAAAGATAAGACACAGCAAGAATGGTTTAAGATGGTAGTCTCTACATTATTTAGGCTTTATCATGAAGAACGCGCTGCAATTGAGCTCGACTATTTTGGCTTATTCAAAAGAAAAGGTTGTTCAAGACAAGATAAGATGGATGCATCTCAATATATACTGTCTTCTCTTAACCCAACTGATAGAGAACATACTTACCAGCCCACTCCTGAATATACAACAGCGCTTCATCAGGGCAAGCTAGGCGATCTCTTCAAAATCTATAAAATGCTCGTTCCTGAACACCATATTTCACCGGCCTCTCGCCGGAAACATAGCACCTTGCCTTACTCATAAGCGCGAACAAATCTACCCAATTAACTTTCGAGATTTCGTAAAGTTTTTCAAGATGGATAGGTAGTATAGTGGATTCGCCTGAGTAAGCTGCACAATTAGCAACAGCTTTTCGCAATTAGAGATGGCTTTCAGCGTTTCCACCAGCCGGCCTGTGCGCAGTTGAAGTTGTATGAAACACTGCTGCACTTAACCCCCACCGCGCACCATCGCTTGCTGGCTTATGACGTTTAATCATGCAACCCATTACAGCTGCACTCGTCACTACTGCAACGGAACCAACCAAAACAGCTAATATTTTTGCAGTTAACACCCCAACTCCTGGAATCGTTACAATAGCAGAACCCGGAACAAATACACCGGCCGCAATAATACCAATCACCCCTATAGCCAATACACTACCAAAAATACATTTTTTCTTAAATGATAATGAGTGCCATTTTTGCTTAAATGATAATGATACAGACGGCTTTTGATGTGACTGCACAACTGCTGTCTGCAGTGATGGTTCCGCAGTTAAATCCCCAGAACTAACGAGCTGCTGTGAAGGCGAAGCTGATTCAGATCGGCTTTGAGAACCCTCTTGAATAGGCGGTAAAGGGGATATTGATTTTGCTCTTAATTTTTCATGAAAAGAATCAAAAACTTCTGAATCATGATCCCAACCTGGCGATCCGGGCAACGATGGTGCAGAAGATAACGATGAGTCAAGAGAGCATTTTCTTCTCAGACCAGAGTGAGCGACATGACGTTCTAACTCATCTTGTAAGCGTCTATATACGACTTCATCCAATGCCGCTTTAAATCTAGGACTCATTGGAGGAGTTCTGGGAAAAAAATTGACCCTTCCTACTGGAAGAGATCGAAATATAACTTCTACCGCAAGTTTGCAATACAGTTGCATACGCAGCACCAATCCTTCTGGTATACACTCTGCTGTGATACGAATATTATCCATTCGATCTTCAACAGTCACTTTAGCTCTCAATGTAACGCTTTCAGGATCATTGCTCTCTAGATCATCTTCATAAAGCTCTGCATCACATTGCAATAGCAATGACTGACCAGTTGCAAACACAACACCTGAAGACTGTGTTTTATCCAGCTGACTTTCCAGATAATTATATAATTTAAAAAAATAATGAAATAACTGCTCACGCTGCTTTATACATTCTTCCTCAGTTACAATACCCTCTTTTACACGTTGCTTCAGCTCGTGTATTTGCTGATTCAGATGCTCAATCACAATAGAATTAAATTCAGAACCACCTCCAATCGTTTTAAAAAAATCAAATAATACATCAAAATGCGTTGGCTTTAATTCAGAGGAGACAGATTTAAGAGTCTGTGCTTGTGCAGATTGATATTTCTCTTCTTCGCTATTCAGCCATGATAATGTTTCTATCAAAAAATCCATAACACCCTCCTTAATAAAACCTTAAGCATTATGCATTATGTCCTATATATGTAGGGTTTTTCGCCGCACCGCTATCCTTGCGGATACAAAATGATTAAAAAATGGTTCACTTTTTATTCACGCATGCAGTATAATAGGTTCCGATTAAAAAGCTGATGACGCATATCAATGATCAAGGATGATCGTCACAATACAAGGAGTGTGTAAATGATAATGCCGGTAAAACAAGTAGTTGATCAACGTTCTTTCTCCAATAAATGCAAATATTGTCGTCTTTCAACTCTATGCCTTCCCGCCCAAGTAGATCAACAACAACTCAAAAAAATAAGCGAATTAAAATTTAACTCAAGAGTGCTAAAACCAGGCGAATATTTATGTCGTCAAGGTGAACTTACGAAAAACCTCTATGCACTGCGCTCAGGACTTCTTAAAAGTTTCACCACCAAAGCGGATGGTCAGGAATACATTATGGGCTTTCACAGCTCACCTGAAATGTTTGGCTGGGAAGGGATTGACCCATCGCAAAAATCACTGTCGATCATCGCACTCGATCACAGTAATGTATGTGAAATTCCACTGGAAAAATTAGCCACATTAAGCGGACTCATTCCGGGTCTTGAGATGCAAGTATTACACTTGGTGAGTCAACGTATTCGGCGTGATAATTTTAATTTACTACGCACCAGCGCCGAACAACGAGTAGCGAGTTTTTTACTGCAATTATCTGAACACAATTCACTACTCGGTTATCCATTTTATTTATGCAAACTCACCATGACTCATCAAGACATAGCCAATTATCTGCGCATTGCACCTGAAACCATCAGCCGCACATTTCGTATGCTGCAAAAAAAAGGCTTGATTAAAGCTATTCGAAAAAAAGTATTTATCAATGATATTGATGGGCTCAAACGTATCGCCGAATTCGATATTGATTACGCCGGCCCCACCAATGCTGATATTCCTCGTGAAAAATTAGAAACGGCGCTACATGAATTTGATGATGATGCAGTAATCGAACAATTATCTTAACTATAAAACTCCTTGAAAAAGGAACTATTTTTTAAGAGTTATTTACAACGAAAGCCCCTTGCTCATGGGGCTTCATAAACCACACTAGTCAACCTCCACAAAGTTTTCTCATCTGTGGGCCATTTTGGATATCACGTTGAGACCCCTAAAGTTAACCCCATCACCTGGATTTTTACTTACTAATCCAGCTATAAAATCGATCACATTGTGTTTGAAATGAAAATAGACTTCAGACTGCCTCATTAAAATCACATCCAAGTAAACTAAAGTTGCTTTCAATCCATACTACGCACAAGCCGTACCGATCACACCCACCGATGCACCGCACAACGCAGCAGGTTTTTGTGCAACTCAATTTTTCCAACACGGACAACTGGTTCAGTCAATCGCATTTTTTAATGGTGCTGTAGTTCAACGGTTGTATTCTGATGTTACGAATAACACAGCATCAGCTTGTTGTGGAAACTGCTCAACTAAACGCCGGCATAAACTCAGCCTTTAAAATGCAAAAAATGAGTATACCGGATCACTCTATTTTTTCACTGATCAGATTGATAAAAGCATCAATATCCTCTTCAGTACTATCGAACGATGTCACAAGACGAGCCGTACTCTTGTCTTGATCAAAAATATAATACGGAAATTTATTCTGCGATTTTTGTATCACTTCTAATGGAAATGTAACAAAAATCTGATTTGTTTGCACAGGATGCACGATACTGAATCCCAAGGCAGAGAGTTTTGAAGACAGAATAGCACTCATGCTATTCGCATGCGAGGCATAGCGCTGCCATAAATTTTCTTTAAAAAAAGGAATAAATTGCGCGCTCAAATAGCGCATCTTTGAATCCAATTGCAGTAACTGTTTTTGTAAAAAATCAGTCCCATCATTGAGCCGTTCATTTAAAATAACAACAGCCTCACCAAACATCAAACCATTTTTGGTGCCACCCAACGAAATAATATCTGCATAAGTCACTATATCCGCCAGCTCCGTTTGCAAAGAAACAGCTGCATTATAAATACGACATCCATCAATATGCAGTAATAAATCATGCTGCTTGCATACTGTCGAGATATCGTGTAACTCTTGCAAACTGTAGACAGTTCCAAACTCGGTGGCTTGCGCTATGCTCACAACATAAGGCAAATTATTATGCCTACCCCAATATTTTTCTCTCAAAACAGCTTGTTCAATTTGTTGCGCTGAAATTTTTCCATGATGATGTGGGACTAAAACAAGTTTTGCACCAATCCTAGAAACCGGCGCATTGACTTCGTGCGTATAAAGATGCGAGCAATCCGAACAAATAATACTATGATAACTCTTAGCACACAGTGTTAAAGCAAGCGTATTCGCCGCTGTGCCATTAAATACAAAAATAACTTTTCCAGAAGTTTTTAATTCTGCTTGAATGAGCGCCATCGCTTGATGCGTATGCTCATCATCACCATATGCAATAGCATGCCCCTTATTCATTACTGACAGGTATTGCATAATCTCACTTCCCACACTTGAGTAATTATCACTTGCAAATGATTTCATAAAATTCCTTTAAAAATTTAAGTAACAGTACGTTTAAGAGACATGGCATCAGTAAAAAATAAAGTGCCCTTAAGATTAGGTTAATGTTGTCTGATTATACTTAAACCATTTGATATTACTAGGAAAATGAATATGCCCGGTCCAGCAGAAATACCTGATTTTTTTCAGCCCTTCACTGAATTAATCAATAGTGCCTTGAATGACCTAAAAACTTATACAGATAGTAATGCAAAATTGAATTTAGACCAAAAAACTGCCACTCTAGAACAAAGCCAAATCTTATTTGGTTCTTTAAGACATTCACTGTCCTCGGCGGCCAACGAATGCTCTGGGTCTGTGCTACGCACTTTACATAGATTAACTCCATTATCAAATGAGCTGTATGAGCATGTTTCAATTAATTTCCCAGAAAATATAAAGCAGCAATACCTAGAACAACTTACAAATATAATAAACACCGTATTTGAAAAAATGAATTTAGCTGATTTTTCAAAATTCTCACAAAATTTAATACGAATACAACATCTATTAGAGAGTCATAAGTTAAAAACTTATGACAAGACAAGCACAGCTGAAATAACTTTTATAGAGAAAATTTTTATAGACTATATTACAACTCAATATGCTCAATTTATTCGTTGTAATGATGCCTCAATAATAAGTAAACAAGAACATTTAAAGCTCCTATTGAACCTATTTACTACTGAAAATAATTTAGGTGAATTATTAAAAGGAACTGACATTTCTCAAATATTTTGTAACTGTTTGAGAGAATTATTGGATGAGATTAATAAAAAGATTAATGAAGATAATAATTTATTTAGTTTGAATTTTTTAAGTCAAATATGTACTGCCTTAAAAAATAACGAAGAAATTAAAAAAATTATAGAAAACTCTACTGAGTTAATCGAAAACCTCAATAAAATTATAGAATTAAGAAGTAAAAATGAAAGATTAAAAATTGGCGCTATAAAAGATCCACACCCACTTATTTTTTATCGCGCAAGGGAGTCTTTTAAATTATTGCAGCTTTTATTAAATGGGTTATTGCAGAGATTAAAAAATCCTCAATATCATCAAAATGATCCTGTTATATGTAATAATTTTTTAAAAAAAGTAAAAGAAGTGTCTTGCGAAATACATCAATCACGACTTAATATTTTAACTGCATTAAATGATTCAACCGAGTTATTTTCAAATTTACATATGTTAAATCTCATGACACCCTCTTTCAATTTAGTCTGTACTCTCGGCAAGACCCCTATACTTTTCAAAAAGAGCAATCGAAACCTGACTGACATAATAAGTACGTTTAATAGTTATACTTTAGATAAGTTAAAAGAGTTATTCAACGCACTAAAGGATGATGAGATTAAAGAATATGCCTTAAGACCTGATGTGTCATGCTGGCTTCATGATAGCAGGAATGTCACATCAAACTATAAGACTGAAGCATCGCCTGTCACGCAAATTTTTTTAGACTATTTAGCTCATGAAAAGAGTGGCCTACTAAAAGACATAAAAGATCAACTAAATACACAGAGCGTATCAGAAACCAGCTCATCGATGTCCACATTGAATACCCCCTCCACTCAGCGGGATACAGCAACCATTACTCATCACAATCCCACCAACTCACACAACCCTATGAGCTTATGTGGCGGATCAAAAAGCGAACCACAGAGTAACGATCGTATTTTAGAGGACACAACTTTTGAGCTTTGAGAAATGATGAGGGCGAAAATTCGCAACAAGTCAGAGCGCCCTTTTGAACACCCCGCTGCTCATCTGTAGGATGGGGATTTGTACATAAGAACACAAAAGAAGATTGCTATTCATATCTTCAGTGACCAGCGGTATACAACAGACCAGAGTACTGTGCAGTGACACAACCCATTTCTGATTTATAGAGCAAGTGTTAATTTTTAAAGTGAACCCACAGCAACTGATAAGGACTGATTTGCTGCTCGGCTCCTGTTTGTGGATCAAAGCCGACACAGGTCAAATGATTTGTGTTCTCAACACCGACGCTAATACGATTTTTCACGATACCACGGCAAATGATCTGACTCGAGTCATTCTCTTCAACCCGCACTGGATAATGTGATGAATTAGCAAAAACAAACGAGAGATTTGCTTCCCATATTACCGGCGCATTGGGTTTTTGAGTTAATACATCAAATTGCTGTGGTCGTTGCAGTTTTTGATGACAGCGCATCACGCAACGCCCATGCTGATACGACCCAATCACAGCCTCACCCCCACAAGATGCACGGCAAATACCAATTGGCGCATCTTGCTCTGCAACAATAACAGCCTCTGAAGAGGCGGTATGCTGCTGTGGTAACCAGGTTAGCCCTGCTTTATTCAGCTGGTAAATAACAGGTTTTGGGGCTGGTACGTATTCTCGCGCAGGTGGCAATTGAATAGGTGTATAGTGTTGTGTAATCGGATTATTCAAACCGAGCATCACAACAATAACGAGATAAGCTAACACAATATTCGTACGGCCAATATGATAAAGCCCTATATACCCTATTGCATAGAGCGCAAATAACATGCTCACAATGAAAAATAAAATATCATGCGTATTGATGTGCTGCGTTTTGGAAAATACACTATAAATAAGATATAAAGCTGCCAATAAAGCCAAGACTGGATACATCTGTAACACAGTGCGATACCAACGTGGTAACTTTTTGAAGAAATCTGCAGATTGATACAGTCCATTAAAAAATATTAAATTCAATAAACACAAACACTCAACCAATGAAATAAACCAATTTTGATCACTGTCTTTTATAGGAGTAACTATCGATAAAATGATTGGAACCAGGCAAACTAATAAAACCAACATCAATAATGGAAAGATAAACTTACACATGAGCAGGAAAAAATGACGCAGTGTCACAATCAATTTTTCAGATTGATAGGCAATACCAGAACCAGTGACAACTAAAAATGATGTCATCACAATAATGAAATACGTATTGGAAAAAAAGTGGCTTAACAATGCAAACCCAACAAATGAAAATAAAGCGGCACATAACCACAACACTCCCCATACCAACCCTACAAAAGTACACACAATAATCATCAGAGGAATGTTATTCCATACGACTTCAAAGTAGCTTTCATAGTTGGCACAAATGCGATTCATCTGATGGTAGATTTGCTGTAAACAGAGCAATGCATAAAAAGAAATACCTAATAAGCAACGACCTTCAAGCGTGCTATCCGTGATACTTGATGTCCAATTGAACAGCATTGCAATCAATGCACCGACGAGGATCGCATAGAGCACAAGGGACCATCGACGCTGGCCGTTATCAGCTAAAAGACAGCTAAGACCACACACCGCAGCCCACGTCATGTAAAACGTTAACTGATATGACGTATGGAAATAATAAAATAATGAGAACGTAACCGACCAAAAGCAGCCCAGCACAATCAATAGAATAGGGCTTTTGGGGCCATAATATAGCTTATTCACCGTCATTACTTAATACCTTTATTTTGCTGGTAATCGTCGCATTTGCCAGCGCCAACGCCACCACATCAAAACAGCACCAATGGAAAATGCAACCGCTTGTGCCAAGCTAAAGCCATATACACCAAGCTCAGTGTGAAAGGCCAAAACATAACCGCCGATCACACCACACATCCACACAACGATAATACCCACCTGCATTGCAAAGCGGGTGTCATATAAGCCGCGCAGTGAACCAGACATTAAATTACGGTAGCTATCTGCAAAATAAACCACAGCATTAATTAAAAATAATACCGTAACAATATGCATAAAAGATATTAAATCATCTCTATTTTGGTGGCTGAGATAAATACGTGCTAGCTGTTGTGGTAGGAAAATAAAAATCAACACACCCATGGCAACACACAGCATACCAAATAAAGTACACAGCTTATTTATTTTATTGATGTTTTGAAATTCCCGAGCACCCATAGCATGCCCAACTACAATTGCTGACGCTTCAGCAAAAGAAAAAACCGGTACAATAAACATCATCATAATTTGCTGTACTACCTGCCATGCGGCTAAATCAGTAACACTCATCAAACCAATTAACACCGTGATGGCAAAATAACCGGATAATTCGCCACCAAATTGAATACTCATCGGCCAACCAACTTGCCACAATTGATTTAAATTGGCTAAGTGATACGACTGCCTGCGCCTAAATAAGCCGTAATGATGCATGGATTTTTGTAAAGCATAGGCCGCTATTAATGTAAGCAGCATTGAGATTTCTTGAATCACAATAGCATACGCAAATCCTGCTACACCTAAAAATGGGCACCCCCAATGACCAAAGATCAGTGCATAGGCACTGAAAAAAAATACAATAACACCAATAATGTAAGCAGCTATTACGTTCATTACTTTTGTGACAGCAAACATCATCTGGCTTAAGACGGTAGCAAACAGCATAGGCAATACCATCCATACTGCAGCATGAAAAAACTGACCGACATAAACAATTAATTGTGGATTCTGGCCAAAGTGCTGTAAAATTCGGTCAAAATACCAAAATAGTAACATCATGGGTAACGCAAGACACAATGCCAGCCACAAGCCTTGCTGTGTCACCTCACCTACTGCATCATCCTCTTGAGCACCATAATGTCTGCCCACCACAACACCCACCGAAAACAACGCAAACATAAAAATAACTAAGACTGTATAATACGCTGCTGAAATTAAGGCGCTGGCTGCTAAGACCTCATGACCCAAGCGTGCAATCATAATCATCCCAACAAAAACACTGATCATATTAATCAGCCGCGCACCAACCATCGGAAAAGCGATACTCAAAATACGCCAGATAATTTGTCGGGTGGTTTGCATCTTAGTGTCCTGCACAACTGCAATCGCTGAAAAAATCACACACTACTTCAACAAATTCATCAGGCAATTCAGCTGGGATGGCGTGTGCACAGGAAAATTCATGCAAACTGGCATCTTGAATTTCTGAAGCTAAATATTCTGATTCATGCGGCAGTGATAATAAATCCTCATCACCATACATAACTAAAGTAGGCGCCGTAATGTCCTTCAATCTTTTAGCCGAATTAAAATGTTCCAACATTTTAAATTGACGCTGCTGATTCTCCAATGACTGGGGGTGAGGGTTACTTTTTTTCAATTCTTTAAACACAGCTATATTTTTAGGTACACTTAAAAAATCTTGTCCGAAAATCCAGGGTAATACTGCATCCATTTGCAACTCATCTGACACACCCGCTTCACGCATTTTTAAAATAGCACCCAAACCTTGTATCGTTCTTTGTCGCCAAAAATACGTCGTGGCTACAAGGCCCAATTTACTCAACTTGTCTGGGTGGCGAATCGCCACCTGCTGTGCAATCGTACCACCCATAGAAATACCTATAATATGAGGCTTTTCCAAGCCTAATGCCTGAGCCAGCGCGACCACATCATCGGCCATCAACTCAGTCGATAAGGCACAACCGTCATCAGTCGTTTGCCCAACACCACGATTATCAAAAAGAAGTACTTGAAAATGCTGACTAAGTGCTTGGGCTGATGCTAACCACAGCGTATGATCAGTCGCATAACCTGAAATTAAAATCAAAGGATGACCTTGACCGATTAATTCATAATAAAAATTAGCTTTATTTACGTTAATAAATGACATAACTGCCTCCTTAACTAAAACACTTCCTAATGAGAAGTGCTTGATGAATCACTACTCTTAATGCTCTCGTGTTTTACGAACGACAATGTCTTTCCACTCATACATTACAATATCCAAATTGACAAGCGATGGCGCTAAATAGTTTAACTGATCAGCGCCATCGTATGCTAA
>CAZFAA010000027.1:0-20462 GCA_964516605.1 uncultured Coxiella sp.
CTTGAGAATATCCGCTATGAAGGCACAGTTGATGTGATGAATCATCCGCATGTGCAAGCCGCTGTGACAAAATGGAGTCAAGAAATTGATGGGCGGGGGCGCATTTTATTACGTCTTTCCGGCACCGAGCCATTGATTCGCGTGATGGTTGAAGGCAATCAGGCGGATGAAGTACGTACCGTTGTCGATGATTTGGTGGCGATGATTCGCTCGGTGATTGGTATGGATGCAGCGCCGAGTACGTAGCCGTATCGAGTGGATATTCTTATTGACTTGCTAAAAGCTCTCTGTTAATTTTTGTGCCAGTGAAGAGGTGCGCGGTGTAAGTAGCGAAAGCGAGAGACACAGCGCCGAAGTGGGTCTCAAAACCTGCTGGGCTTAACGGTCAAAGCCGTTAAGACTGTCACGTTATTTAACGTGGAGTGCTTCGAAGATATGGGACTTTACCTGTATCCTTGTGTTGCTCCCCCAGCTTTAGGGGATTTTTTATGTTTCGTGCCAAAATAAAATGGCCTTCTTTTTTTTCTATTCCAACTAAATCACCGCAGTTACATCGGCACTTAAAATCACGTCAATTATCGATGATTGCCATTGGTGGTTGTATTGGTACAGGTTTATTTCTAGCTAGTGGTTTATCCATTCATCAAGCAGGGCCAGGTGGCGTCATGTTAGCTTTTGCATTGATGGGGTTGATGGTGTATTTCGTCATGACTAGCCTTGGTGAAATGGCGGCATTTTTACCAACTGCAGGATCTTTTTATACGTATGGTACGCATTTTTTTGATCCGGCTTTTGGTTTCGCGCAGGGCGTAAATTATTGGTATAACTGGGCCATTACGCTGGCTGCTGAGATTGCGGCGGCCGCGATGATTATGAAATTTTGGTTTCCAAGTAGTGCGGCACTGGATTGGAGTGTTTTATTTTTAGGATTATTGCTAGCGATTAATCTGCTGTCCGTGAAAGGTTTTGGTGAGATTGAATTTTGGATGTCGCTCGTTAAAGTGATCGTGGTGCTGCTATTTATTATTTGTGGTGCGTTGATTGCAGCAGGTGTGATTGGTCATCATGCTGTGGGTATGCAGAACTGGCGCATTGCTGGAGCGCCCTTTCATGGCGGATTTCTCGCTTTTTTAGGCGTGTTTATGGTGGCCGGTTTTTCCTTTCAAGGAACGGAATTGGTTGGTGTGGCTGCAGGCGAAAGCGATGAGCCGCAAATCAGTATTCCGCGTGCGATCAAAAAAGTGTTTTGGCGTATTTTATTATTTTATATTTGTTCATTATTTATTATCAGCACCTTGATACCCTATACATCGCCACAGCTATTGCATAATGATGTTGTGACCAGTCCTTTTACCTTAGTGTTTTCACAGAGTGGCTTGCATTATGCTGCGGGGCTCATGAATTTGGTCATCCTGATGGCGGTGCTATCGGCCGGAAATTCAGGCATGTATGCGTCAACGCGTATGTTGTGGTTTCTATCAAAAAAAGGCCATGCGCCTGCATTTTTTGGTTATCTGGATCGACGTGGTGTGCCGCTTTTTGCGTTGTTGGCGACAACCTTAGTGGGTGCTCTTGCATTTCTGACCTCAACATTTGGTAATGGTTTGGTGTATGTGTGGTTACTGAATGCGTCGGGATTATCAGGTTTTATTACGTGGCTTGGTATTGCCATCAGTCATTATCGGTTTAGGCGGGCGTATGTGTTGCAAGGGCGCGATTTAAAAGCGCTGCCTTATCGAGCAAAATGGTTTCCGTTTGGTCCTATTTTTGCTGTGTTGTTGTGTGTCTTTGTGATGGTTGGACAAGACATGGATGTATTTTCAGGTCATGTGGATTGGCATGGTATGCTTGTATCTTATATTGGATTACCTGTTTTTCTAGCATTATGGTTTGGTTATAAGTGGATACATAAAACTAAAGTCGTACCGTTGAAACAATGTCGGTTTGATACGTTGTGAGGGTAGCACTCGCCACTATTCCCACAGCAGATTTTCAAGATGGATGCGCAGATCGCCTGCTGTTTTGAATTTACGGCTGATGAGAGATGCTTTGCGACCAAGAATAATTTTTTTGATGTTTTCTGGCATTTTGCTGTAATAGCGGTTCCCACCAATCATTTCATGCAATACGTCAATCAGGTCATAGACGTCTTGTTGAATTTGTTTTTTAGTGGGGCGGCCTAGGTGTAATAAATCGATTAAGTGTACTTCGTAACTTAATCCTTTGCGTTTAATGATGATGTTGTCAGAGTGGATATCGCCATGGTATTCCTTAATAGCATGGACTTGTTCAACGCCTTTAACCAGTTCATAGAAAAGGTGTAATGCTTCAAAAGGAACGAGACGTTGCGAGCGTTGCTTGGCCAAATGTTTGGATAACACATGTCCGTCCACAAAATCGGAGACGAGAAAATCTAATCGTTCGTTATCGCTGGTGGTCAATATATCTTGATGGTGGTAGCGAATGATAATTGGGCAGCTGCGTAACTTATACAGTTTTTTAGCGTACGCAATTTGGGGTAATTGTTTGGGGCGGTTGCGCTTATTATAAAATAATTTGGCAGCACGAATAATGCCAGTACTGCGTTCTTCTATTTTGTATACTTCACCTTCCCAGCCGCAGCCGAGAAACGCTTTGATACGGTATTGACGACTGAGTAGGGTGCCAGGTTGTAAGTCATAAAGCGAAGGCATAGGGTATTCCGTATCTTAGGCTTGAGCAGACTTTATACATGACTTTTCTGCTAAAAGAAAGGCTTTTTTAAAGATTGGGCGCCGAGAATCGTGAATAGGAAATTGGGGATAAGTTGCTGCCCAACGTATTTTATTTGCCGATTATCGCCTAGCGTTTACCAATATTAGTGATGTCACGTTGATGACATTCACCCAGTTCTCGACTTGTTATTCTCGGTGCCTGATATTTTTCTCAGTCCCTGATCTTTATTTCTGATTCCCCATCCTTCGTTCGCCTGATATACTTTGTTCATCTTTAATCAAGGAGATTGTACATGGTCAGCACTCACAAAGAGTCCCATGGTGTTCAGTATTGGTTTCATCATACGGTATTCCCAATTTTTTTAATTATTGTGTGTCCTTCGACGGCGTTACTTATGTGGACGATTAACGTGGAGCATGCCGGGTCGTTGTTCCAGTTTTATAGTTATGTGATGCAACATGGTTTTTTTCAGGTGATGTATTCCTTGTGGGCCCCTGTTTATTTGGGCACCGCTATGGGTTGGAAGATGATTGGTATTTTTGCATTGGTGCAATTGCTCTTGATGCGACTCGTGCCTGGGAAACGCTGTGAGGGGCCGATTACACCATGTGGTAATGTGCCTGTGTATAAAGGTAATGGTTTTGCCTGCTTTCTCATCACGCTGGCGTTATTTTTAGGTGGCAGTTATGGTATGCATTGGTTTTCAGCTACTATTGTGTACGATAACTTTGCAGGTATGATTGGTGCGTTGAATATTTTTAGTTTGGTGTTCTGTTTGTTTCTGTATTTTAAAGGACGTTTTGCCCCCTCAAGTAGTGACAGTGGTATCACTGGAAATTTTATTTTTGATTATTACTGGGGTACTGAGTTATACCCGTGTTTGTTGGGGTGGAATTTAAAAATGTTTACCAACTGCCGTTTTGGCATGATGGGCTGGCCGGTTATTATTGTCTCCTTTGCGGCAAAGCAAGCAGCACTGTATGGTTTAAGTGATTCGATGTTGGTTGCTATGCTTATCATGATGACGTATCTGACCAAGTTTTTTATCTGGGAAACCGGCTACCTGCGTTCGATTGATATCATGCATGATAGGGCAGGCTTTTATATTTGTTGGGGCTGTTTGGTGTGGGTGCCTTCTATCTATACGTCGCCGATTTTGTATCTGGTGAATCACCCTGTGCATTTGGGTGCTGTGGCGGCAACGCTGATTGCTGTGCTCGGGGTGTCTAGCGTGATGATTAATTTTTTTGCGGATCATCAACGTCAAAAAGTACGGGCTACAGCTGGAAATTGTAAAGTGTGGGGTAAAAAGCCTGTGCTGATACACGCTGAATACACCACCACAGAAGGTCAGGTTAAAAGCACCGTGTTATTAGCATCAGGGTGGTGGGGCGTAGCGCGGCATTTTCATTATTTACCTGAAATTTTAGGCGCCTTTTTTTGGACGCTACCAGCGCTGCTTTTTAATGCGTTACCTTATTTTTATGTGGTGTTTTTAACCATACTGTTGGTGCACCGTTCTTTGCGTGATGAAGAAAAATGCCGGCAGAAGTATGGGCGTTATTGGCAAGCCTATTGCGATGCGGTGCCTTCACGAATTATTCCAGGGATTAAGTTTGGAAACCATAACAAAGAGCTGGATCCTATTCCTAAATAAATCGTAATACAGCTGGGCTTTCAGCAAATCTTAAGTCGTACACTGAATGCGGCATGAGACCCACGAGCCGGAACATGTGGCGCGACTTAATTTGAATGGTCGCCCATTTAAATTGCAGTTATTCACATTTAAAACTGATGGGTAGGCGGTATAGGTCGATATCTCCACGCCTGGAGACGATGACTGAGTTGTGCTGTAAAAGCAATGCATGACCCCCTGAGGATCGGCGATAACATTGTTGTATAGGCTAGGCCCTGTCGCCGGTCCAGGATCAGTTGATTGTCCTGTAGCAGTCACACGTACCCCTGTCGAAGCCGTAATATTTCCAAAATAGAGATGGAGTCCACCTTGACTTGTGATTGTTATGGCGCTGGGGGTTGGGCACTGATAATAATAACTACCCGCATATGCCGAAACAGTTAATACGCTGGACAGCGCGATGATGGCTTTAATGATAGACTGCATTTCCTTGTCTCCAGAATCCATGGATTAAACTTGTATGACTGTATACTGAGTGGAAAAACTGCGCAAGCATGGTGCAACTCACTTTAGGAACTGCTGCTAGACAATAAATAGCCATCCTGCTAGACTCCGCTTCTTTGGAGATTTGCTCATGCTCAGAATCCTCGAAGAAGCACTGACCTTTGACGATGTTCTATTGGTACCTGGTTTTGCTGAGGTGCTGCCTAAAGATGTCGACCTTAAAACCCAATTGACCCGTGATATTCCGTTAAATATACCCTTGTTATCTGCTGCCATGGATACCGTCACTGAAGCACGTTTGGCTGTGGCGCTCGCCGAAGAAGGTGGTATTGGTGTATTGCATAAAAACATGAGTATCGAGGAGCAGGCGGGGCAGGTGCGCCAGGTGAAGAAATTTGAAAGCGGTGTGGTCAGTGACCCGGTGACGATTTCGCCTGATGCGACGGTTGCCGAATACATTCGTTTGCGCGAGTTGTACCACATTTCTGGTATGCCGGTTGTCGCCGGTAATAAAGTGGTGGGTATTATTACCAGTCGCGATACACGCTTTGAAAATAATTTCGATCAACCCGTTTCGCAAGTGATGACACCGAAAGAGCGTTTAATTACCGTTCCAGAAGGCGTGAGCCATGAGCAGGTGCGTGAAGTATTTCGCCAAAACCGTGTGGAAAAGCTGATTTGTGTGAATGATGCATTTGAGTTAGTTGGTATGTATACCGTGCGTGATATTTTAAAAACAGAGCAAAATCCACTGGCTGCTAAAACACAAAAAGGCCAATTACTTGTTGCGGCAGCAGTTGGCACCTCGGCGGATACTTATGATCGTGTGATGGCGTTAGTGGAAGCTAAGACTGATTTAATCGTAGTGGATACGGCACACGGATACTCTAAAGGCGTGATCGACATGGTGAAATGGATTAAGCAGCATTACCCGCAGGTGCAGATTATGGCGGGTAATATTGCCACGGCGGATTCGGCGTTGGCGCTCGCTAAAGCTGGTGCGGATGCCGTGAAAGTGGGTATGGGTCCTGGATCCATTTGTACGACGCGCATTGTAGCAGGCGTGGGAGTGCCGCAGATTACGGCGATTTCAAATGTAGCGGATGCGCTGAAAAAACTCGGCATTCCGGTTATTGCCGATGGTGGTATTCGTTTTTCAGGGGATTTGTGTAAGGCGATTGTGGCAGGCGCTAGCGCGGTGATGATCGGTGGTTTGTTTGCTGGTACCGAAGAAGCGCCTGGAGAAGTGGTGTTGTATCAGGGGCGTTCGTATAAAGCCTATCGTGGTATGGGTTCTGTGGGGGCGATGTCGCAGCGTCATGGGTCGAGTGATCGTTACTTTCAAGATAATAATAAATCAGAAGTCGGTAAGCTTGTGCCCGAAGGCATTGAAGGCCGCGTTCCTTTCAAAGGCCCTCTTAAAGCGGTGGTGCATCAGTTAACGGGTGGATTGCGTTCCAGTATGGGTTATACGGGAACACGCAGTATTGATGAGATGCGCCAGAAGGCTTCGTTTGTGCGCATCACCAGTGCCGGCATGCGTGAATCGCATGTGCATGATGTCATCATCACGAAAGAAGCGCCTAATTATTCCATAGAATAATGCCATCACCCGCTTGCGGGGCAAGCTATGATTTTACTATTTAAGGTAATACTATGTTAGATATTCATCACGATAAAATTTTAATTCTGGATTTTGGATCGCAGTACACGCAACTGATTGCGCGACGTTTACGTGAGATTGGTGTGTATTGTGAATTGGTGTCTTGCGATGTCAGTGAGGCGTTTGTAACAGCTTTTAGCCCTAAGGGTATTATTCTTTCCGGTGGGCCTGAATCAGTTAACATCGATAATACGCCACGTATTCCAGCTTTTATTTTCCATTTGGGTATACCATTGCTGGGTATTTGTTATGGTATGCAAGCGATGGCGTTGCAGTTAGGTGGACGGGTCGAGCATTCAGGTCATGGTGAATTTGGCCATGCCAGCGTGACGTTGCAAAAAAATCCTTTATTTGCAGGATTGGATGAGCGCATTAATGTGTGGATGAGTCATGGTGATCGCGTCAGTGAATTGCCGTTGAATTTTGTGACCATTGCTAACACTGTGAATGCACCGATTGCGGCGATGGCTGATTTGGACAAACAATTTTATGGTTTGCAATTTCACCCTGAGGTAACGCACACAGCACAAGGTCGGGAAATTTTAGAGTGTTTTGTCAAAGAGATTTGTCAGTGTGCTGCGAATTGGACAGCGTCGAATATTATTCGTGACAGTGTTGAACGCATTCAAGAGCAGGTTGGCGATGATGAAGTGTTGGTGGCGTTATCCGGTGGTGTGGATTCTGCCGTCACCGCTGCATTAATTCATCAAGCGATCGGCGATAAGCTCACGTGTATTTTTGTAGATACCGGTTTATTACGCCATGGTGAAGGCGATGAGGTGATGCAAGCGTTTCACGATCACCTAGGACTGAAGGTCATTCGTGTGAATGCGTATGAGGAATTTTTAAAGCCATTAAAAGGCGTGAGTGATCCTGAACAAAAACGTAAAATTATTGGCACAACTTTTATTCGTGTTTTTGAGCGTGAGGCGCAGCGTCTGCAAGGTATTAGGTGGTTAGGGCAAGGCACTATTTATCCAGATGTGATTGAGTCGGCAGCGGCTGCATCGGGTAAAGCGCATGTGATTAAGTCGCATCATAATGTGGGGGGCTTACCTGACGACATGCAGTTTAAATTGCTTGAACCCTTACGTGAACTGTTTAAAGATGAAGTGCGGCGTATTGGTTTGAAGCTTGGTCTTTCGGAAAAATTGTTGTACCGTCATCCGTTTCCAGGTCCAGGCTTGGGTGTGCGCATTTTGGGTGAAGTGAAACGTGAGTACATTAGTATTTTACAAAAGGCTGATGCAATTTTTATTGAAGAATTACGTCGACATGATTTATATGAAAAGGTATCGCAAGCGTTTGCTGTGTTCCTACCTGTGAAAAGCGTGGGTGTGAAAGGGGATGCGCGTGTGCATGACTATGTGATTGCACTGCGTGCCGTTGAAACCATCGATTTTATGACAGCGCATGCCGCTGAGTTGCCGTATACTTTTTTAACGCATGTGGCCAATCGTATTATGAATGAAGTGCGTGAAGTGGCACGCGTGACCTACGATATATCGGGTAAACCGCCGGCGACGATTGAGTGGGAGTAGGGTTCATAGCGTACACAGCGTACTATTTTTTCATGAATTCATATCCGAATTGATTGAAATTTACGAGCAAAAAGGTAAAAAAATTTACTTTTATATTTGATTGTGCTAAATATGCAAAAAATTTTACAAGTAATGGTGCTGTAAGCGCTTTAATTTGAAATGGTGCAAAGTGCAGCGTGTTATTTGATTGCTGGATGATGATGGGTTTAATTTTTTAAAATGAGTGGGTGTATGAGAACCGCTTTTGAAAATATGGGGAATGTATAATATGTTAAATTTAAGAAAACTTAGAGACGCTCTCGCAATATGGCAGATGTATAATACATTAACCGGCTCTAGTCAAAATGATGCTCAATATGATCTAGCACTCCAAGAAGGCCGACGTTCACTTTTAGTAGCATTCTCATTAATGGAGGTAATGGAGCGTCTCTATTCAATGGGGTTAATGGAGCGTCTCTATCCATCTGTATTAAGGCTTAAATCACCCGCTCAGCAGGCAAGCGAAGATTCAGTTACTAAACTTCTCGAGCTATTCGCAACAAGAGCAGTCAAGCCCTTATCTAGAGAGGTGGTTGAAGAGCTAAGGGTTCACTTTAGATTGCTATTTTCATTAACCGAGAGGTACAACCCAGCTGCGCAGAGGATTGAAGAACTAGGAGATTTTCTTGTCAAAATATTCTCAATGCCCCTACATACTATGTCTGAGATTGCAGCAGCAACCGACAAAAATGAACTTAGATGTCTTCTTCAACAAGTGGATAAAACGCTTAACTTGATATGTCCGATTGAAGAAGAAGAGATCATATCACAATTAAATGAGGAATTTAATCTTCAAATTGAAGAAATATTTATACTTCTTGAGAGTTGCGGGTTTCAGTCAGAGAATGATCGCTACTTTCAGTCAGGGAAATTTTACTACTTTGATAAACTACCAATCGAATACAATCCTAGATATAGAGGTTCATATCCATATCGTAGTGTTAGGGAATACTCTCGATCTCAGTTCCAGTTTTTATTCCCAGTAGTAGGGGGGGTGGATCCAGCACATGAAGCTCGGCAAGAAAGCGCTCGTTGTGCTGTGCGAGAGCTAGATCGGGAACTTGATCAACTAATATCGTACGTCCGCTCTTTTTCTGATGAGGGGCTCACTAATGTTGAGCCAAGCAGAGTAGTTCATGGTTTCATGCACTCTATTCGTAGGCTTGCCAACCAGACAGATCTAGTATTTGTTGCTCTTGAATCTGCTCTTCGTGAACTAGAAAACATTCCTAGGGATTTTGACTTTGATATATTCCGATATAATCTTAAGGCAGCATACTGTAATTTTTCAGCGGCTGTAACCAACTTGCCTCAGAATGTGAAAGGTCATAACTTAACGGTAATGATCGATTTTTTTATTGCCTTATTAGGTCGATTTCGTGAGGCGGTCTTTCTGGCAATTGATACCATATTTTCTGATCAAGGCAGTAAACCCAAAGAACAGATTGAGGGAATTTTTTTACTTAAAGAAGAACTACAAAAAAAATATAAAAGTACCCCAGAAATAGTGACTAACGGATTATTTGAATTGGATAAAAGGCTACGAGAAAGCCAGTTGCAGCAGTTAGCTGAGAAGGGGATTCAAGTGTCACAAGAGCCGCTGCCGCCAAACGAACCATGTGAACTTGAAAAACATATAGCAAAATTAGGATTATTTTCTGCTCGGGTTGATTTTGAGCTATTGGCTCTAGAGTTGCGTGATGCTATAGCAAAGTATATGGAAATAAAATCTAAGCGGTACGATTTTATGGTCCAAGTGCATATTGAGCACGTTATTGAGATTTTAGAGAAAATTGTACGGCATTCTACAGTTTATCCTAATTCTGAAGCTGCATTGGAATCAATCAAATCGTTTGTACTTACAGATCTAACGTGTTTTGTTAGTTGTATGACACAAGATAATCTCGAATGGTCTAAGCTTGGGGAGAGGCTAAAGGAGAGAAACGAGATAAATTTTAACAGTATGTGTCAACTATGCGGAAAACTTGATATAGAAATAGCACAAACTGATGAGGCTGCGTTTAATTTCTCCTGCTAAATTAACGGGTGCTAATTTGTTAAAATCTATGAATTAACAAAGAGGCGAGGTAAGCGACACCTCAACAAGTAGCCCCCGTTGATCAGCGGTGAAGGCAGTGTGGAGTACGGTTTAAGCGAGCAGTGTCCGTGACATCGCGGGAAGATTAATATTTCTATGCCAGTTCTGACGGCAATTCCCAGGCGGGAATTTCTGTATATTTTATGTTATCCTAGAAGTTCTTTTTTATTTCGTGGCTTAGTTTAGCCGCTGAGTGCTTTAAACAAGGAATGTTTATGACCAACTCTATTAGTCCACTTGCTGGAAAACCCGCCCCTTTGTCGTTATTAGTTGATGTGCCCAAGCTCATGACGGCTTATTACAGCGAAATCCCGGATCCGGCTATTGCCAAAGAACGTGTCGCATTTGGGACCTCAGGGCACCGTGGTTCATCCTTCGACCGGACCTTCAATGAATGGCATATCCTCGCAATCAGTCAAGCTATTTGTCTTTATCGTAAGCGCCAGAAAATTGATGGGCCTTTATTTTTAGGAATTGATACGCATGCGCTGTCGGCAGCAGCTTACGTGAGTGCGTTGGAAGTGTTGGCGGCAAACGGTGTGGAGGTGATGCTCGCGCAGCGCGATGAGTATACGCCAACACCGGTTATTTCCCATGCCATCCTCACATACAATAAAGGCCGCCGCACAGGCTTGGCCGATGGTATCGTGATTACTCCATCCCACAACCCACCCCATGACGGGGGATTCAAGTACAATCCACCCAACGGCGGGCCGGCTAATTTTGAGGTGACCAGCTGGATTGAACAAACGGCGAATCAATTCCTGAAGAAAAAGCTCAAAGGTGTGAAACGTGTTTCTTATCAAAAAGCCTTGAATGCATCGACCACGCACCGCTATGATTTTCTGCATACCTATGTGAATGATCTGTGTCATGTCATTGACATGGATCTGATTAAAAACGCTGGGATTCATTTAGGTGTCGATCCATTAGGCGGTGCGGGGGTGCATTATTGGCAGCCGATCGCTGAGCGTTATGGCTTGAATTTAACAGTCGTCAGTGATGTGGTCGATCCTACCTTTCGTTTTATGACAGTCGATTGGGACGGACAAATACGCATGGACCCCTCATCGCCGTATGCGATGGTACGTTTATTAGCTTTAAAAGATCGATTTGATATTGCTTTTGGTTGTGATACGGATCACGATCGCCATGGTATTGTGACAAAAAAAGCAGGCTTATTACCATCGAATCATTATTTATCTGTCGCGATTTCGTATTTATTTACCCACAGGCCTAACTGGTCTGCATCGACTGCTGTCGGTAAAACAGTAGTGAGCAGTCAGATGATTAATCAAGTGGCAGCAAAAGTAGGGCGCAAAGTATATGAAGTGCCCGTTGGCTTTAAATGGTTTGTTGATGGGTTATTTGATGGCTCTCTTGGATTTTGTGGTGAAGAAAGTGCGGGGGCGTCGTTCAATCGTTTGGATGGCAGTGTGTGGACAACGGATAAGGATGGGATTATTCCGGCTTTATTATCTGCTGAAATCACAGCCGCCACAGGGCGCGATTTGGGCGATATTTACCATGAGTTTGAAATGGAATTTGGCCCTTTTGTGTATAAGCAGGATGATGCCAAAGCAACAACAGAGCAGAAAAAAGTGTTACTCAACTTATCTGTAGATGACATTACCTCAACACAATTAGCCGGTGATAAAATTAAAACGATTTTAACACAGGCTCCAGGTAATGATGCGCCAATTGGTGGATTGAAAGTTATTAGTCAAGGTGGCTGGTTTGCAGTGCGTCCTTCAGGCACAGAAGCGATTTATAAAATTTATGCAGAAAGTTATTCTGATGCAGAACATTTAGAACGTATTTTAAAAGAAGCTCAAGTTATCGTGAATCAGGCGTTCAAAGCACATCAATAAAGTCGTTATTTTTGCGTACTGTTGTGATGATCATTAGGAATTTCTCTCACTAGGGAAGCTTGCTTTAAAATGGATAAAAACAAAATTAAAAAAAATCTTGAGCGTTGGTTTCATCTTAAAAATAAAGCGACCCCGTTTCTTTTTAATAGGGTGGCAGAGCCTGCCATGCTTTTTTGCACTGATGATATGGAACAGTATGCAATTAAATTAGCGGTATCACATAAAATCACACAAAAAACAGTTGCAACGATGTTGTTGAATCGTTTAGCGCAAAGTGAAACGATTTTAGTTAAGTGCTGCACGCATTTAGCTGCGCAAAATAGCGGTGATGATTTTTCCCCCGCTCGAGAATGGTTGCTTGATAATTTTTATTTGATCCAAGAGCAAATTTTTGCAATCAGGCGCTACTTACCCAAAGGGTATGGTCGCGAATTGCCGCAATTAGTAGGTAAGATTCCAGGCTATCCACGTGTGTACGATATTGCGCGTGAAATCATTGTGCATTGTGATGGACGCTGGGATTTAGAAAATCTAAGTAGTTTTATCAGCGCCTATCAAACCGTCACTCAGTTAACACTGGCGGAATTATGGGCTATTCCGATTATGTTGGGTGTGGCATTAATTGAAAATTTAAGCAGTGCCAGTCAATGTGTTGTAGCGGATAAAAATGATCGCAATCTAGCAAGTCAATGGGTTGATCGCATGATTCACGTTGCGGTATCAGAGCCGAAAAAACTTGTCATGATTATTGCAGATATGGCGCGTTCTAACCCACCGCTCACCAGTGCTTTTGTGGCTGAATTTACGCGACGCCTTCAAAGTGCAGCACTCGCCTTACCACTCAGTTGGATGGAGCAACACCTGCAAGAAGCAGGTTTAACCGTCGAACAATTAGTACAAGAAGAAAATAAATGTCAGGCAGCGCATCATGTCACTGTCAGCAATAACATTGCCAGCTTACGTCGTTTAGGAGAAGTGGATTGGCGTGATTTTGTTGAAGCGATGAGTATCGTTGAACACATACTGTGTCAAGATCCGGCAGCCACTTACCAGAAGATGGATTTTTCAACACGTGATACCTACCGTCATGTTATAGAGCGTTTGTCACGCGCAGGAAAATGTGCTGAGCAAGAAGTAGCGGATTGTGCGATTCAGCTTGCTCAACTCAAAAAAGCCAATATGTCGTCAGAGGATCAGACTAATCCTGATTTTCTACGGTACTACCATGTTGGTTTTTACCTTATTGATGAGGGGTTAGCGCAACTCAAAAAAGCACTAAATATAAAGTATCCTTTATGGAAAATAGTACGCCGATTTATGTACCGTCATGCATTGTGCAGTTACCTCGGATCGATTGCACTGATTACAGCAGCTTTAACCTATGTCTTATTATATGAGGCAATCAACGTAGGCTTTAATACAATAGGTCTTATCATTTTCGGTATTTTATTAATTATATCTAGCAGTCAATTAGCGCTCGCTGTGGTGAATCTAATCGTGACAGGGCTTGTTAAGCCTCATATTTTGCCACGTATGGATTTTAAAGCGGGTATTCCAGAATCGTATAGCACTTTAGTTGTGGTGCCTACTATTGTCAGCAGTGCTGAAGCAATTGATACCTTAGTTGAAGCATTAGAAATACGTTTTCTGGGTAATCGTGACCCGCATTTATATTTTATGTTATTGACTGATTTTTCAGATGCATTATCTGAGCATAGGCCAGAAGATATTCTGTTATTAACCATATTGCAAAAACGTATTGTGGATTTAAACACACGTTATGCTGAAAAAAATAAGGACATTTTTTTTCTATGCCATCGCCCACGGCAGTGGAATGCACAAGAAGGTGTGTGGATGGGGTGGGAGCGTAAGCGCGGTAAATTAACCAACTTAAATCAGTTATTGCGCGGTGGTCATACAGAATATTTTTCTTTGATTATTGGCGATATACACCATTTATCAAAAATAAAATACGTGATTACGCTAGACAGCGATACGCAATTGCCGCGTGAGTCCGCTCGAAAATTTATCAGTACCATGGCTCATCCACTCAATTGGCCACGCTATGATGTGAAGCGTCAGTGTATTGTTGAAGGTTATGCTATTTTACAGCCACGTGTTGCAGAAGCTTTGCCAGAAGGTGGGCAGACACGTTACGTCAGGTTGTGCGGTAATGAATTTGGTATTGATCCGTATACCCGCACCGTTTCGGATGTGTACCAAGATTTGTTTCAGGAAGGATCCTATATTGGAAAAGGTATTTATGATGTCGATGCCTTTCATAAAGTGCTCAACGATCGTTTTCCCGATAACCATATTTTGAGCCATGATTTATTAGAAGGGTGTTACCTACGTTCTGGATTTTTAAGTGATGTGCCATTATACGAAAAATCTCCCGGTAATTATTTGGCAGATTCGAAGCGTCGTATCCGTTGGATTCGTGGGGATTGGCAAATCATGGGTTGGTTATTACCACGTGTATTGAATGCACAGAATAAACGAGTGCCTAATCCACTGTCTGTTTTATCAAAATTTAAAATATTTGATAACTTGCGCCGTAGTGTTGTACCGATTGCGTTAGTATTGGCTTTTATAATCAGTTGGTTTTTTCTTTCGCCTACTTATTTTTGGATCGGTATTGTTTTAGGTATTGTCGTATTACCCACATTAATTAGAAACAGTTTGGAATTACTGCGTAAACCTCAAGACATGTCATTACGTCAGCATATTACTTATGTTATGTCTATGGGATACCGTTCAGTTGGGCAGTTGCTCCTGTATATAGCGTGTTTGCCTTTTGAGGCTTGGTCTAGCTTGAATGCCATTTTACGCACTCTCTGGCGCTTGCTTTTTTCAAAGCGGCATCTGCTGGAATGGGTTCCCTATGATCAAGTGGATCGCAGTTTGCGTGATACCCCACTGTCTTGGATTGTCAGTATGTGCAGTGCACCATTTCTAGTATGCGCTGTTCTTGCTGCATTATTAGTAGCGCATAAAATTACAATACTGTTTTGCATAGCGCCACTTCTCATTTTATGGTTTATTTCTCCGTTGTATGCCTATTGGCTCAGTCGGCGCTTGCAACGTCAGGAGCCAAAAGTAAGTGCTACACAGCGACGCTTTTTACACGCTATGGCACGTAAAACATGGGGGTTTTTTGAAACATTTATCAGTGCAGAAAATAATTGGCTGCCTCCTGATAATTTTCAAGAAATACCCGTTGAAGTGTTGGCTCACCGTACTTCGCCAACCAATATTGGCTTATCTTTGCTGAGTAATTTAACGGCTTATGACTTTGGTTACATCAATACTTATCAACTCCTACTGCGTACTCAACACGCATTACAGGCAATAAAAAAACTCGAACGTTATCGTGGGCATTTATATAATTGGTACAATACTCAGACATTGGAGCCTTTATCTCCACGCTATGTGTCAACAGTGGATAGTGGTAATTTTGTAGGTCATCTTTTAACCTTGCGTCAAGGATTGTTAGCAATACAGGATGAGCCATTATTAAGTTTCCGTTATGTGAATGGATTAGAAGATACTTTTGATCTCTTAAAAGTCGGTTTTGAGAAGCCTTGGCCTTTATCGCTAACACAGTTTGAAAAATTATTGAATGCAGCAAAAAATTCTTTTGCTACCTGGTCTGATGCATTAGTTCTGTCACATAAATTATGTGGTGCTGCAGAGCAGATTGTAGCTTTAGCATCTGAAGGCACTGTATTGCTTGAGGATACAGTAGATTGGTCGCATAAATTATTGGCACAATGCGGCGCATTGCGTGATGAAATGCGTTTGTTTTCAGTAATACCTAAATTATCAAAAACAGCTACATTGCGCGATGTGGCCTTGTTGGCCTCCAGTGAGCTGATTGCAACAGAACAACACTATGCTTGTCATGAAGCCAGAAGACGCATTGAATTAATTGATGTATTAATTTCTCATATAGTGTTGCTATCGAAAATGGATATGAGTTTTTTATATGATAGAGCAAATCATTTAATGAGAATTGGTTTTAATGTCGATGAGCAGCGTTGTGATAGCAGTTATTATGATTTGTTGTGTTCTGAAGCACGTCTTGGTGTGTTTGTAGCAATTGCACAGGGGCAGATCGTCCAAGAAAGTTGGTTTGCCTTAGGGCGGTTACTGGTGTCGGCTGGAAATGAGCCTGTGTTGATTTCATGGAGTGGCTCCATGTTCGAGTATTTAATGCCTTTGCTCGTCATGCCAACGTATTCCGATACACTCTTAGACCAAACCTATCATGCTGTGGTTCGTAAACAAGTCACGTATGGTAAACAGCAGGGTGTGCCTTGGGGTATTTCTGAATCCGGGTACAATCGATTGGATGTTCAGTTTAATTATTTATATCGTGCATTTGGTGTGCCAGGTATTGGCTTGCAACGCGGTTTGGACAATGATTTAGTGATTGCACCCTATGCCAGTGTCATGGCGCTTATGGTGGATCCTGAAGCGGCATGTTTAAATCTACAAAAATTACATGCAGAAAATGTAGTGGGTAAATTTGGTTTTTATGAAGCAATTGATTTTACTAAAACACGTTTACCACCAGATAGTCAACGCGTCTTGGTGCGTTCTTTTATGGCGCATCATCAAGGTATGAGCCTTCTATCATTTTCATATTTTTTACATAACCAACCTATGCAGCGACGCTTTACAGCTGATCCCTTATTTCAAGCGACATTATTGTTATTGCAAGAGCGCGTTCCAAAACCGACAACGTCTTACTTACGAATTCCTAATACATCCCCCGTGCATACTAAACAAAGCCAACAAGAGGTATTAATGCGTACATTTAATAGCCCCAATACACGTACACCGCAAGTGCAACTGTTGTCTAATGGTTGTTATCATTTAGTGTTAACTCAATCTGGTGGCAGTTACAGTCGCTGGAAAGATATGGCATTAACACGTTGGCGTGAGGACAGTACCTGTGATGATTGGGGCTTGTTTAGTTATGTGTGCGATGTAGAGACGGGCCAATTTTGTTCTACTACATACCACCCTAAATTGGGTAATGTGAAAAATTTTAAGGTACTTTTTTCAGAAACACAGGCTGAATTTAAGCGTCAAGAGTTGTATTTAGATTTGCATACGGAAATTGTTGTATCACCTGAGGACGATATTGAGTTACGACGTTTGCATATACACAATCATTCGCGCATGCGCCGCACACTTGAATTTACAAGCTATGCTGAAGTGGTATTAGCGCCACAAAATTCAGATTTATCTCAGCCTGCATTTAGTAATTTGTTTGTTGAAACCGAATTACTGGAAGAATACCACGCTATTTTAGCGACACGTCGTCCGCAGGATGAGCATCAGGGTGCGCCGTGGTTGTGCCACGTATTAAACAGTCATGGCGAGCAGGATGGTATTTTTTCATTTGAAACAGACCGAGCCCGTTTTCTGGGTCGTGATGGTGGGGCTGCAGCACCATTGGCGATGATGACTCCTGGTGCGTTATCCAACACACAAGGTGCGGTGCTGGATCCAATTATAGCCATCCGTTGCCGTATTGTGGTTGAGCCTCATTCACAGATTACCTTGGACTTATTAACTGGTGTTGCCGCTACGCGTGCTGAATGTGTAGCACTGGTAAAAAAATACCAAGTCCAGCATTTGGCTAACCGTATTTTTGGATTGGCGTGGACGCACGGTCAGGTATTATTGCATCAGCTCAATATTTCTGCTGATAAAGCTCAGCTGTACCAGCGTTTAGCTAGCGCTATTGTTTATGCCAGTAACTCACGTCGTGCACCACAATCGATTTTAATGAGCAATCGTCAGGGGCAGTCTGGTTTATGGAAATATTCTATTTCAGGTGATTTGCCTATTATACTCGTGCAAATTGAAGAAGCGAGCAATATTGAATTGATCAAGCAGTTGATTCAAGCGCAAGGTTATTGGCGTCAAAAAGGCTTATTAGTCGATGTCATGGTGATTAATAAGGAACATGTTGGTTATAGGCAGCTTTTACAAGATCAGATTATGGGGTTACTCACCGGTGTTGTGAATAAAGATCATGGTGGCTCTATTGTGGTGCGCACTGCAGATCAAGTTCCAGTTGAAGATTTGGTTTTATTGCAATCGGTTGCACGCGTTATGTTATCTGATCAATACGGCACGCTAAAAGAACAATTAGCATACCGTCTTATTCATTTAAAATTACCTCCTTTGTTACACGTCAATAAATTTAAACGCCGTACTGTGACGCATAAGCTCGCCACGTTGTCTGCTGAAAAAACAGCATTGCAGCCTGAATCCCTACAATTTTTTAATGGATTGGGTGGGTTTACTCAAGCGGGTGATGAGTACCTTATTCGTTTAACAGAAGGTGCGCACACCCCCGCACCGTGGGTTAACATATTAGCGAACCCTAACTTTGGTACCTTGGTTTCTGAAAGTGGTCAAGGTTATACCTGGTCTGAAAATTCACATGAATTTCGTTTAACACCTTGGGATAATGATCCGATTCGTGATTCTGGTGGTGAAGCCATATACATACGCGATGATGCAACCGGTTTGATTTGGTCGCCGACTGCATTACCGTGTCGTGGATCGGGCGACTATTGCATACGCCATGGTTTTGGTTACAGTGTTTTCGAGCACAGCGAGGCCGGTATTCATTCAGAATTGTCGGTGTTTGTTGCAAAAGAAGCCTCTGTTAAATACTCTCTTCTCACACTGCGTAATGATTCAAAGCAGCGTCGCAGGATGACTGTCATGGGTTATGTAACGTGGGTATTAGGTGATTTGCGTACTAAAAACAGTTTTCATGTGATGACACAATTAATGAAGCACGGTGGTGTGCTGGCGCAAAATCATTATAATACTGATTTCAGTGGCCGCGCTGCATTTTTCGATGTGGTAACACCGGCATCTGAATCAATGTTACGTAGTGTAACAGGTAATCGCACTGAATTTTTAGGACGTAATGGCACCGAGCGTGATCCGGCTGCATTAAAACGTCAATATTTATCTGGATGTGTTGGTGCTGGTTTTGATCCATGTGCTGCGTTGGCACTGTCATTTGATTTGGAGGTGGGTGAGTCACGTGACATTCTATTTACGTTGGGTGCTGCACAGACATCAGAGCAGGCACAGGAATTAGCGGAACGTTATCGCGGATTGGATGCGGCGCATGCCGAATTAACAGTTGTACGCGATTATTGGAAAAAAACCCTGACTACCGTGCAAATCAAAACGCCTGATCCGGCATTGGATTTAATGGCCAATGGTTGGTTGGTGTATCAAGTACTATCCAGTCGTTTGTGGGGTCGCACTGGTTATTATCAATCATCGGGTGCATTTGGTTTTCGTGATCAATTACAAGATGTCATGGCATTGGCTTATGCTGAACCCGCGTTATTGCGCGCGCAAATTCTCTTAGCCGCAGCGCATCAATTTGCAGAAGGCGACGTGTTGCATTGGTGGCATCCTCCGCAGGGTCGTGGTGTGCGCACACGTTGCTCGGATGATTATTTATGGTTGCCATTTGTATTGTGCCATTACATCGAACGTACAGGCGATATGGCGGTACTGAATGAGATGATTCCGTTTTTAGAAGGACGACCACTAAAACCTGAAGAAGAATCCTACTATGATTTGCCAACCGTTGGTAAAGAAGCGGTGAGTGTGTATCAGCATGCTGTGCGTTCTGTTGAGCATGGGTTACGTTTTGGTGAGCACGGTTTGCCTTTAATGGGTTCAGGTGACTGGAATGATGGTATGAATCTGGTGGGTATCGAAGGACGTGGCGAAAGTGTGTGGCTTGCGTTTTTCTTATATACGATATTAAAACGTTTTGCGCCGCTGTGTGTGCAATATGGTGATGCAGAATTTGCCGCACGCTGTGATGCAGAGCGTTTGACATTGCAGAAACATATTGAAGCGCATGCATGGGATGGAAAGTGGTATCGACGCGCTTATTTTGACGATGGCACACCACTGGGATCAGATAGTAATAGTGAGTGTCGTATTGATTCCTTAGCACAGAGTTGGTCGGTATTATCGGGTGCCGCCGATGCTACACGTGCACAAGAAGCCATGCAGTCATTGCAGCAGCAATTGGTGGATGAATCCGGTCGGCTGGTTAAATTATTGGATCCACCTTTTGTGAATTTCCAACCTAACCCTGGTTACATTCAAGGTTATGTCGCTGGAATTCGTGAAAATGGTGGTCAATACACGCATGCAGCGATGTGGGCAATTATGGCGTTTGCAGAACTTGGTGAAACACAAATGGCGTGGCATCTGGTGGATCTGATCAATCCGATTCACCATGGGCGTACTCCTGAAGAAGTGATGCGCTATAAATTAGAGCCGTATGTCTTAGCAGGTGATGTTTACAGTGTTGTGCCACACA